>JBIQID010000069.1:0-6687 GCA_044508215.1 Actinomycetota bacterium
TCGCCTTCGACGAAGAGTTCTGACTCCTTCATTGGCCCGGGCCAGCTCCGCTCAGTTTCGCTCGCTGGCGCTGGCTTCGGCCTCGTTCCTCGGCCGTCTTCGTCCTCCGCTACCCGAGCTGGCCTCGCGTCGCTCGCTTCTTCGGCTTCGCTACCCGGGCCGCCTGCGTCACGCTGATGTAGGTCGGCTGGGTGCGAACCGGCTTTGCTCAGAGGGGCGTCTCGGGGCCGTTGGCGGCGGCTGAGGCGTAGGCCGCCTCGGTGACCCGGGCGACCTCGCGACCGAACCCCAACGGGCACACCGACCCGCCGCGCCCTGCAGCGGCGTCGACGAACCCCTGCAGCTGCGCGACGTAGCCGAGCGACACGAGGCGAGGGTCAGGTGACGCCAGCCGCTCCGGCACCGGCGGGGTGGCCGGGTCCCCGTCCAGCTCGAGGTGGTCCTCCGGCAGGATCTCCCAGCGCCCCACCGACGTGGCCGACGCCAGCTCGACCTCCCAGCGGATGGGCGTCGCCCTCCACGACACGTGGATCGTCGACTGGAGCCCCGACGCGAACCGGATCGTGAGCGCCACGTCGTCGTCGAGGCCGTCGTCGCGCTGGCTGCGCACCTCCGCGCTGACCGCCACCGGCTCGCTCCCCGCCAGCGCCAAGGCGAGCGCCACCGGGTGGGCGCCGAGGTCGTGGAGCACACCACCCCCGGGCAGCGGACCCGTGAAGTGCCCCCAGGCCGGAGGGTCGCTGTGCACCGTGAGGTGCAGCCGGTGCAGATCACCCATCTGCTCCCGATGCCGGGAGAGCGCCACGAACGACGGAGCGAACAGAAGGTTCTCCGCGTAGCCGCAGACCACGCCCGCCTCCTCGGCCGCGGCGACCATCGCGTCGGCCTCGGCGACGTCGACCCCCAGGGGCTTCTCCACCAGCACGGCCGCGCCCGCGGCGAGACCCGCCCGGAGGGCCTCCAGGTGGTGTTCCGCCGGCGTGGCGACCACCACCACATCGGTCCGTGGGTCCAACCGTTCGTACGTCCCCGCGCCGATCGACGGCTGACCGCCCGCCTCGACGAGCCGCCGAGCGGTCTCCTCCGTCCTCGACAGGACCTGGGTGAGGTGTGCGCCGCTGACCGCTCCCAAGGCCATCGCGTGCACCGAACCGGCCCAGCCGGCACCGAGGAGGGCCACTCGCGTCATGCGGGCAACCTATCCCTGGACCGACCGGGGACCGAGAGCGCACGGGAAACCGGATCGGCGCGCACACCGTCGGGACCCCGAGATCCGGTGGGAGGAGGCCACCGATAACGTGAAGGGCCTGTGCCGGACTGGATCCGATCTCCCCGCTCTCCCAACACATCCCGGCGCGTCGGCCACCAGCCGTGGTTCGTGCGCTACCTCGTGGCCGTCCTGACCTCCGGCGTCCTCGTCGCGGCCGTCTCGGCTGCCGGCCTCCTCGCAGCAGGCCGCCTCTCCGAGGCCGCGACCGCTGGCAGGGCAGAGCCGATCGTGCTCTCACCGCTCGCCACCCGGTCGCTGATCTTCGACCGCAACGGAGGCGAGATCGCCGTGCTCTACGGCGACGAGGACCGCGAGGAGATCCCCCTCGACCGGATCCCGAAGTTGGTGCAGGACACCGTGCTCGAGGTCGAGGACCGCGACTTCTACCACCACAAGGGCGTGAACGCCCGCTCCACCCTCCGGGCCCTGTTCGCGAACTTCGAGGCCGGTGACATCGAGCAGGGCGGCTCGACGATCACCCAGCAGCTCATCAAGAACTCGATCGTGGGCAGCGAGCAGACCTTCGAGCGGAAGGCCCGCGAGGCGGTCCTCGCGATGCACCTCGAGGACCAGATGTCGAAGAAGGAGATCCTCGAGCGCTACCTCAACACCGTCTACCTCGGGAACGGTGCCTACGGGGTCCAGGCGTTCGCCGAGACGTACTTCGGGAAGTCGGCGGAGGACCTGGGGTGGGCGGAGGCGGCGCTCATGACGGCGCTCGTCCGGAACCCGAACGGCTACGACCCGATCCGCCACCCGGAGACGGCGAAGCGGCGGCGAGCCCTCGTCGTGGACGTGCTCGTGGAGGGCGGGCTGATCACCGCGCAGCAGGCGGAGGAGATCAACGCCACCCCCGTCCCCACCGAGCGGCACAAGCGGTCGTCGACGTCGCTCGCAGCCCAGCTCGCCGGCGCCGACTACTTCACCGAGACCGTGAAGCAGCAGCTCCTCGACCTCCCCGAGCTCGGCGCGACGTCGACGGATCGCTACAACGCCGTGTTCAAGGGCGGCCTGCGGGTGACGACCACCTACGACCCGAAGGCTCAGGAGCTGGCCGAGAAGGCGGTGGAGACGCTGCCCAGCAACGACGACCGGTTCGCGGTGGCGCTCGGATCGGTGGAGCCGCAGACCGGCGCGGTGCGGGCACTGGTCGGAGGTATGGACTTCGCCGAGCAGAAGTTCAACTACGCCACGCAGGGCTGGCGGCAGCCCGGGTCGTCGTTCAAGTACTTCACCTTGATGGCGGCGTTCGAGAACGAGGTGGTGCCGACCGACACGATCTCCGGGTCGAGCCCCTGCCGCTTCGACGACCCCACCGCCGAGGGCGGCGTGTACGTCGCCCGCAACAGCGGCGGTGGTGGGCGGACCACGTCGATCACGAGCCAGACGACGTCGTCGTCGAACTGTGCGTTCCTGCGGTTGGGGCAGTACGTGGGGCTCGACAAGGTCGCTGCGATGGCGAACGAGATGGGCATCACCACGCTGAACCAGGAGGGCGTCGGTGCCGACCAGCGCATCGTCGAGGGCCCGGTGCCCTCCGACATCCTCTCGCTGCCCATCGGGAGCAAGGAGGTCCATCCGCTCTCGATGGCCGCGGCGTACGCCACCGCGGCGAACGACGGGGTGTTCCGCCGGCCGTACTTCATCGAGAAGGTCACCGACTCCAGCGGCAACGTGCTCTACGCGCACAGCGACGGCGGCAAGCAGGTGGTGTCCGCCCAGACGGCTCGGCTCGTGACCGAGGTGCTGTCGAAGAACGCCGAGTCGGGCACCGGTCGCCGGGCCAAGCTCTCCGACCAACCGTCGGCCGGCAAGACCGGCACCACCCAGGAGAACGCCGACGTCTGGTACGTGGGCTACACGCCGTACCTCTCGACGGCGGTGTGGATCGGCAACCCGAAGAACCGCGACCCGGTCCGCATCAACGGACGCATCCAGTACGGCGCCGACTACCCGGCCCGCATCTGGCACGAGTTCATGGAGCCGTACCACGCGGACCTCGACGAGAAGCCGTTCATCGAGCCGGCCTCGACCCGGAAGGGCAAGTCCCTTCGGGTCACCAGCTCCGGCAAGAAGGAGAGCAGCTCGAGCAGCTCGTCGAGGCGGCGTTCCAGCTCGAGCTCGCGCTCCACGGCCACGACGGCACCCCCGCAGGACACGGCCGACAGCCCCCCGCCGTCGAACCAGCAGCCGGAGGCCACGACCCCTCCGCGGGGGCCTTCGGGTCCAGGCCGCGACGAGGGCGGCCCGGGTCGAGGTGACGGCGGAGGCGGTCCTGGCGGCGGCGGTCCCGGCGGTGGGGGAGACTCTGGGGGAGCCGGAGGCGGCGGAGGGGGAGACGACTGACGTGAGCGAGCTGAACGACCTGCTGGCAGTGCAAGAGCTGGACACGCGGATCGACCAGCTCCGCCACCAGCACGCCACGTTGCCCGAGCGCGACCGGAAGGCCGCTGCACAACAGCAGCTGACGGCGCTCGATGCCGAGCTGACGCAGGTGCAGGCCGAGCGAGCCGCCGTCGCCGCAGCGCAGGAGAAGCTGGAGAAGGAGGTGGCCGCGCTGCAGGCGAAGAAGGAGCACGCCTCGGGCCAGCTCTACGGAGGGACCGTCGTGGCCCACAAGGCGCTCGAAGCCCTGCAGCACGAGATCGAGACCCTCGACCGCCTCACCTCCGAGATCGAGGACCGGATCCTCGAGCAGATGGAGCTGGCGGAACCGCTCGACGCCCGCATCGCCGAGCTCACCCCGGCCGTGGAGGCAGCGCAGGCGGAGCTGACGTCGGCGCACGACGCGCTCACCGAGGCAGCCGGCGCGCTCGACGGCGAGATCGCTTCGGTGGAGGCGTCGCGTGGTGAGGCGAGCGGCAAGGTCCCGGCGGCGCTGCTCAAGACCTACGACGCGCTTCGGGGACGCCTCGGGGGAGTAGGGGCTGCTCGGCTGGACGGCGCCAGGTGCACTGGCTGCCACCTCGAGATCCCCGCCGGTGAGCTGACCGAGGTGAAGCGGGCGCCGGCCGACGAGATGGTGCTCTGCCCGGAGTGCGGGCGGATCCTCGTCCGGTGACGGCGACCGTGGGGGTGACGGCGACGGTGCCGGTGACGGTCGAACGGTGCTGATCTGGTTCGCGGCGGGCGCCGTCGCGATCGTGTGGGGCGTCTTCCAGAGCCCCTCGATCGACTTCCGCACCGTGATGCTGGGCGCGGTGCTCCCTCTGGTGGAGGTGCCGTGGCGTGACGGTCCGCTCCACACCCTGGCCGCCCCCACGATCGCTCTCGGGATCGTGATGGGGGCCACGGTCGGACGGCGTTTGGTCCGCCGGCGTTGGTTGGGCGTGCCGATCGGCATGTTCCTCCACCTGGTGCTCGACGGGTCGTGGACGCGCTCCGAGCTGTTCTGGTGGCCCTTCTCCGGGCTGACGTTCCACGACAACCAGCCGCTCGTCCTCGCCCGCGGCTGGTGGTCGCTGGTGCTCGACCTGGCGGGCATCGCGATGGCGGCGTGGCTGTGGGAACGGTTCGGGCTCTCGGATGCTGCTCGTCGCCAGCGGTTCCTCCGCACAGGGCAGCTGGACCGCCAGTACGTCACGGAGCCGCGGGCGTGATCATCGTCGTGCGCCACGGCCGGACGGCGTCGAACGCGTCGGGGCTGCTCCTCGGGCGCCACGACCCGCCGCTCGACGACACGGGGCGGGCCCAGGCGGCCGCCATGGCGGCGACGCTCGTGGGGGTCGACCGGGTGGTGTCGTCGCCGCTGCTCCGGACGCGGCAGACCGCGGAGGCCGTCGCCGAGGTCGCAGGTGTCGACGTGGAGGTCGACGAGCGGTTCATCGAGCTCGACTACGGGGAGTGGGACGGCCGACCGGTCGCGGACGTGGCGCTGGAGGAGTGGGCCGAGTGGCAGGCCGACCTGCACTTCGCCCCGCCGGGCGGCGAGTCGCTCGCCGCGCTGGGCGAACGTGTGCGGGCGGGCTTGGACGACCTCGCGGAGGAGGCCCGTGACCGTGACGTGGTGGTGGTCACGCACGTGTCGCCGGTGAAGGCGGCGGTGGCATGGGCCCTCGGAGTGGGCGACGAGACGTCGTGGCGGATGTTCGTGACGCCGGCGTCGATCGCCCGCATCGCGGTGCGTGGCGATGGCGCGAGGTCACTGCTCTCGTTCGGCGAGGTCGCCCACCTCCACGTCTGACGGCCTCTGGACGCGCCGATGCCCCGGGCGATCGGGGTCCGATCGCCCGGGGCACCGAGAAGAGAAGAGCCGATCAGTCCTGGCGGGCGCGCATCTCCGCGTCCTTGGCCTCGGCCTTCGCCTCGTGGGCCTTGGCTTCGGCTCGCTTCTCCGTGGCCTCCATCTCGGCCTCGCCCTTCTCCGACTGGGCGTTGCCCTCGGCCTGGAGGTCGGCGTCGCCGATGACCTTTCCGGCCGCTTCCTTCACTTCGCCTGCGATCTTGTCGCCGAGTCCCATGTCGTCGTCCTTTCCGTCGTCGCTCGTGCGTGGTCCGTGTTCTGCGTGAGGTGGTTGGTCGGTCAGGCCGACTTCCGTGAGCGCTTGGCGCTGCGCTCCCGCTGCTCCTGGAGCTCGGAGCGGGCCTCGGCCTTCTGCGCCTCGACCTCCTTGCGGAGGGCCTTCAGCTGCTCGGTGCCCTTGTCCTGCTGCGCCTGGCCGGCGTCCTGCAGCGAGTCGTTGCCGATCAGGGCGCCGGTGACCTCCTTGCCGAGGCCGAGTGCCTTGTCGCCGAGGCCGCGCAGCTTGTTCACGTCGAGGTGTCCGATCCGCATGTGGGGTCCTTTCGATTGCGGTGCGCACAGCCGTACCCATTCGCGAGCACGGCCGATACACCCGCAAGCGCGCCGTCCGCCGTCGCCGGCTGGACCGGACCCGCAGCGTGCCCCGGAGATCGCCAAGACGTGTCGCTCACCGAACGGAGCGGCGCTCGCCGAGCGTCGCGGTGGTGTCGGTGAGACGGCCTGTAAGCGGGATTCTGTAGCGGGGCCCCTTGCAGGGCGTCCGCCGGTGACCATCCATCTTTGCGGCCTACCTGTGGGTGACACCCGGAGGTGTCGGGCGGGTCACCCGTCCCACTGCATGGCCTTGCTCCGGACGAGGTTTGCCGAGCCGCCGTGGTCACCCACGACGCTGGTGCGCTCTTACCGCACCCTTTCACCCTTGCCTGTGCCACCCGGAGGTGGCCATCGGCGGTCTGCTCTCTGTTGCACTGTCTGCGAGGTCACCCCCGCCTGGCTCTCGCCAGCGTCCTGCCCTGTGGAGTCCCGACTTTCCTCGACCCGCCCCGAGGGACGAGCCGCGGTCACCCGGCCGACTCACCGACGTGGATGAGGCTACCGGTACCGAACCCTCGGACGTCCGGCCGTCATCCCGCCACATGTGGACCGGTCCGCATCTCGCCGCCAGATGTGGACA
>JBIQID010000069.1:6787-13490 GCA_044508215.1 Actinomycetota bacterium
AGGTTGGAGTTGTCCGGATTCGGGCGCGGGGGTTGCCGCAATGCGGACAGGTTGGAGTTGTCCGGATGTGGGCGCGGGCCGATTCGGACGCCGGGGGGCGCGGGGTCAGAAGTCGAGGGCGCTGAGGTCCTCGTACCAGTGGCCGGCGCGCTCGACGGCGCGGGCCCATTGGGCCCGGTCGAGGGGCTCGCCGGGGGAGTAGGTGGCCGAGGGGTTCCAGATCCGGTCGATGTCGTCCCAGCCGGAGTGCACGCCGAGGGCGAGCCCGGCGAGTGCTGCGGCGCCCACCACCGTGGCCTCCTTCTGCGGCGCGACCTCGACCGGCCGTTGCGTGGCGTCGGCGAGCGCCTGGCAGAAGACCGGGTTCCGGCACATCCCCCCGTCGACCCGCAACGTCTCGAGCTGCACGCCTCGGTCGGCGCGGAGGGCGTCGACGAGGTCGGCGCCCCGCTGCGCCACGCCCTCGAGGACCGCGCGCACGACCTGCGGCCGACCGGAGCCGCGGGTGAGCCCCAGCAGCGCCCCTCGCGCCCCGTAGTCCCACTGCGGGGTCCCGAGGCCGAGCTGCGCGGGCACGTACACGACGCCGTCGGTGGTCTCGCACTGCCCGGCGACCTCGGCGGACTCGGCCGCGGTCTCGATGAGCCCCAGGTCGTCGCGCAGCCACTGCACGTTCGTGCCGGCCGACAGCATGATCGCCTCGGCGCCCCACATGGTCACCCCGTCCCGACGCCAGCAGACGATCGGGAACGTGCCGGCCGGTCCACGTCCCGCGGACCCCTCGGGGCGATCGGTGCCGAGGCAGACGTCGGCCATGGCGCCGGTCCCGAAGGTGATCTTGCCGGTGCCGGGCCGCACGCCACCCTGGCCCACGAGGCTGGCCTGCTGGTCGCCGGCGATCCCAGCGATCGGGAGGCCACCCGGCAGCGCCGTGGCGGTGCCGACGACGCCGGAGGAGTCGACGATCTCGGGCAGCGCCTTCTCGGGGATGCGGAGCCGGTCGAGAACACGGCCGTCCCAGCCGGAACCGTCGGTGAGGAGCAGGCCGGTGACCGCTGCGTTCGTGAGGTCGGTCACGTGCAGCTCGCCGCCGGTGAGGAGCCACACCAGCCAGCTGTCGGGCGTGCCCACGCAGAGGTCCATCGAGCGGTCGGGGTCGACGGAGTCCCAGATGTTCGCGGCCTTGGTCGCCGTCTGGTTGGGTGCGAAGCGGAACCCGTCGGCGGCGAGGACGAGGCAGTCGCCCACGGTCCGGAGGTCCTGCCAGCCCTGCGCCGGGGCGACGGGCCTGCCGGTGGAGCGTTCCCAGACCATCGTCGTGCCGCGCTGGTTCGAGATGCCGATCCCCGCCACGTCCGGCGCCGCTGCGAGCGCCTCCCGGGCGACCGCCAGCGCCGCCTCCCCGTAGTCCGCGGCGTCGAACTCGACGAGCCCGTCCGCCGGCGTGTCGGGCAGCGCCTCGCGGTACCGCTCGAGGGTCACCCCACCGTCGGCCTCCACGACCGCCGCCCGCACCCCCGACGTACCGATGTCGATCGCCAGCACACCCATCCCGAACGTCCCCTCCGGAAGCAGTCCTGTCTCAGTCCCTCAGCGGTCGTGACCGCCGCTCCAGCGCAGCACCGAGCATCCCACAGGTGGCCATCAGCAGCGCCAGGTACACCACGCTGAACGGCGAGGGCAGCGACGAGGCGTCCCAGATCAGGCGACGCACGAGCCCCGCGCCCTGCACGATCAGGTAGGCCAGCGCTGCAGCGGCGGCCCCGTTCGGGATCGGGCGCTCGCGGGCGAGCTTCGCCGCGCCGAACCCCGCCACGGCCCCGAGCAGCAGGATCACCGCGAAGAACGCGAGGGAACCCAGGCCGCCCGCCTCGATCGTGTCGTTGTCGACGAGCACCCGCTGGAGGATCCCGATCGGGAGGAGGAACACCGAGACCGAGACGGCCGCCCGCCAGATCGCTCCCCAGCGGAGCGCCCGGAAGGCGGTCTCCGGCGGCGGCTCGGGCTCCCTCACCAGCCGTCGACCGAGCCGAACGGCGACGGCAGGCCGAGCTTCCCGGGGTTGAGGATGCCGTTCGGGTCGAGAGCGTCCTTCAGCGCGACGAACACGTCGAAGCCGCTGCCCAGCGCCTCCGCCACGAAGCGACCGCGGTTGATGCCCACGCCGTGGTGGTGGCTGAGCGCGCCGCCGTTGGCCAGGACCGAGCGGGTGCCGGCGTCCCAGATCGAGCGGTAGAGGGCGGTCCGGGCCTCGAGCGGATCGCCCCCGTCCCCGGGTGGCTGCCCGCCGAAGGTGAAGTAGAGGCACGCGCCCTCGAGGTAGGAGTGCGACTGGTGCGCCGAGACGGCGAGCACGCCGTCGACCTCGCCGATGGCCCGGATCGTGGCGTCGTAGATGTCGTCGAGGCGGGACCAGGGAGCGGCCACCTCCATCGTGTCCACCACGTAGCCCTGCGAGATCAGCGCCTCGAGCGCCGCCACGTCGTTGCGGTGCCCCATCCAGCGGCCCACCAACTCGGCGTCCAGCTCGGTCCCCGAGAGCGAGCACTCCTGGTCGACCACCGCCATCGTGGCGTCGACGATGTCGGGGTCGCCCTCGTCGAGGACCAGCAGCACGTTGGTGTCGAGCTGGTAGTTCCGGTGCGACTCGATGCGGTCGTACAGGCGCAGCACGGCGGGGGTGGCGCCACGGCGGAGGATGCGCCGGCACGCGTCGATCCCGTCCGAGAACGTCTCGAACCCGAAGGCCAGCCGGTCGTCGAAGGTCGGCGTCGGGTGCGCCTTGAGCGTGGCCGACGTGACGATCCCGAGCGTGCCCTCCGACCCGACGATGAGCTGGGTGAGGTCCGGGCCCACCGCCTGGCGTGGCTGCCCGCCCGTGGAGACCCTGCGGCCGTCCGCCAGCACCACGTCGAGGCCCACGACGATGTCCTCGATCTTCCCGTAGCGGGTGGAGTACTGCCCGGCGCCGCGGCAGGCCACCCAGCCGCCGACCGTGGACAGCGCCATCGACTGCGGCCAGTGCCCCACCGTGAGGCCGTGCTCGGCGCGGAGCGTCTCCTCGAACCGGTCACCGAACGTCCCGGCGGCCACCTCCACGAGGAGCGAGTCGTCGTCGACCGACAGGATCCCCGAGAGCCCGGTGACATCGAGCACGACACCGCCGAACACCGGCACCGCGTTGCCGCAGACCCCCGAACGCCCGGCCGAGGCGGTCAGCGGGATCCGCGCCTCGTTGCAGATCGCGGCGACGGCGGCCACCTCGTCGGCGGTCGACACGCGGACGACCGCGGCGGCCCGTCCGGCGATCGCGCCATCGGAGGCCCAGCACATGGCGAGCGGCCACCAGTCCTGGCTGGCGGCGCCGACCTCTTCCAGGTCGACCGTCACCTCCGCCGCTGCCGACCGGAGGCGGCCCATGACCTCGTCGGGCACCTCGACCCGCTTCGAGTCGAGCCGTGGTCTGGCCCCTGCGAGCCCGCCCTGGACCTCGATCGGTGGTGTGGGGGAGCCGGGCGCGACAGGGGTGCTCATGCGCCGAGAAGCTACTGCCCGGACCCGTTCGTCAGGTGGTCTCTGAAGTCGCCAGCGCCTCGGCCAGCTCGACCTCTGGCAGCCCTGCGGCGACGCGCTCCCGCTCGCAGAGCTCGCGGTACTCGTCGGCGGACGCTGCCGCCTGCTCCTCGGTCCAACCCAGCTCGTCCGCCATGAGCGCCGCGACCGCGTCGGCAGCCTCGGACGAGTCGTCGCGGCCGTACAGCCGCGCCCGGGTCCGCCGGCTGAGCACGTCGTCGACCGAGCCGGCCATCTCGTGGCGGACCGCGAAGACCGCCTCGGCCTTCACGTAGGGCAGGCCGTCGACGAGCGGCTCGCCGAGCGACGGGTCGGTCTGGATGAGCCCCATGAGGGCGCGGGCCTCTCCGCCGTAGCGGTCGGCGAGGTGCCCGGCCACCGCGGTGTCGACCGCGGGGTAGCCCAACGCGGCGTCGAGCGCCGAGGAGTAGCCGGCGGCGCCGCGCAGGCGCAGCTTCTTGGTGCGGCTCCGCTTCCACTCCGGCGGGCCGTCGCCCAGCACGTCGTCGACCACCTCGTCGACCGTGTCGGCCGCCATGCGCCGGTAGGTGGTGAGCTTCCCGCCGGTGATGGTGACCAGGCCCGAGCGGGAGGTGGTCACCCGGTGCCGGCGGCTGAGGTCGGCGGTGCGACCGGACCCGGCCGACTTCACGAGCGGGCGCAGCCCCGCCCACGTCCCCACGATGTCGGAGGTCGTGACCTCGTTGGTGCACGCGCCGTTGATCGCACGCAGCAGGTACTCGACGTCGTCCGGGGTGCACTGGGGGTCGTCGAGCGGGCCGTCGTAGTCGGTGTCGGTCGTGCCGATGTAGGTGAGGTCGCCGTGCGGCACCACGAAGATCGACCGTCGGTCCTTCGGCACCGGGATGACCGCCGCGATCGTGTTGCCGATCAGGTGGTGCGGCACGGAGAGGTGCACGCCCTTCGCCGGCCGGATGGTGTCGGGGTGCTGGCCCTCGTCGAGCGCCCGCACGTCGTCGGACCACACGCCCGCCGCGTTCACCACCGCACGCGTGCGGATGTCGAAGCGGCGTCCGTCGGCCTCGACCTCCACGCGGTCGACCCGCCCGGAGGCATCGGTTCCGAGACCCACCGCCGCCACCCGGTTGGCCACCACGGCTGCGTAGTCGAACGCCGCGGTGCGCAGGATCGTGAGCACGAGGCGAGCGTCGTCAGCGGTGGCGTCGTAGTAGAGGTAGCCCGACACCAGGTTCTCCGGCGGGAGGGTCGGGAAGTACTCGAGCGCCTCGGCCTTCGTGACCCGCTTGTGGAACTTGCCGATCCGGAACCCGCCGGTGACGTCATAGCCCCACATCGCCATGCCCAAGAGGCGGGCGATCTTCGCGGGGATCACACCGTCCTTCCCGAACATCGGGATGAGGAACGGGAGCAGCTTCACCAGGTGCGGCGCGTTCCGCAGGAGCCGCTGCCGCTCGGCGAGCGCCTCGTAGACCAGCCCGACCTCTCCCTGCTGCAGGTAGCGGAGCCCGCCGTGGACCAGCTTCGAGGACTTCGACGACGTCCCCGAGGCGAAGTCGTCACGCTCGATGAGCGCGGTCCGCAGGCCCCGCGACGCGGCGTCGAGCGCCACGCCGGCTCCGGTCACGCCACCGCCGATGACCACCAGGTCGAACTGGTCGGTGGCGAGGGCATCGAGCGCTGCAGCGCGTTGGAAGGGTGCGATCGTCACCGCAGCAGACTACCGACAGGCCGCTCGGCGGCCCTCACAGCGTTTGCTCGTCAACAACCGTTGCAGGGTGGGAAGGGCAGGCGTAGGGTCGCCCACGTGCGACCTGTCGACGACATGGTCGACGCCTATCGGGCGTCAGGGCGCAAGGTCACTCCGCAGCGCCTGGCCGTGATGGCGGCCGTCCACGGCCACACCGGCCACCCCAGCGCGGAGGCCGTCCACGCTGCCGTCACCACGTCGATGCCCACCGTGTCGCTCCGCACCGTGTACTCCGTGCTGGGCGAGCTGGTGGAGCTGGGGGAGCTGCGTCAGCTCGACCTGGGCACCGGGTCGGCCCGCTTCGACCCCAACGGCGAGCCGCACCACCACCTCGTGTGCGACGGCTGCGGCGCCGTCCGCGACGTCGCGGTCGACCACCCCGACCCGCGGCCTCTTCCCCCGCCGGTCACCGGCTTCACGATCCACACGACCGACATCGTCTTCCGCGGGCACTGCAGCGCGTGCGCCGAGACGGCGTCGGCCCATCGCAGTCCACCAACCGGGTAGGACCCGTCGAACGGCGCGCCCGTCCCGGCACGACCACAACAAAGGAGAGCCAGATGGCAGAGCTCAAGGGCAGCAAGACCGAGGAGAACCTCAAGGAGGCGTTCGCCGGCGAGAGCCAGGCGAACCGTCGCTACCTCTACTTCGCCCAGAAGGCCGACGTGGAGGGCTACCCGGACATCGCAGCGCTGTTCCGCTCGGTCGCCGAGGGCGAGACCGGCCACGCCTTCGGGCACTTCGACTTCCTCGTGGAGGTCGGCGACCCGGTGACCGGCGAGGTCGTCGGCCCCACCGCCGACAACCTGCGTTCGTCGATCGCCGGCGAGACCTACGAGTACACCGAGATGTACCCGGGCTTCGCGAAGACCGCCCGCGAGGAGGGCTTCGAGGAGATCGCTGAATGGCTGGAGACGCTCGCACGCGCTGAGAAGTCCCACGCCGGCCGCTTCGGGCAGGGCCTGGAGCAGCTGGAAGCTCTTTGAGTCTCTTTGGCCCCACGGTCTCCTGCGCTCTCATGAAGAAGAGGTTCGCTCCGGAGACCGTGGGGCCACCACCCAACAGGGAGGTGCATGGGCTCCGGGCTCTGCCCTCCGCGGCCGGCGGGGATTACAACGCGCATGCGAGTGCTGGAAGAGAGTGGAAGAGGTTCGCTCCGGAGACCGTGAGGCCACCTGCTGAGCGAGCGAGGCCGGGGGGCCACTCCCGGCGCAGTTGTGCGTGGGCTCCGGGCCCTGGCCTCCGCTGTCGGCGGGGATTACAACGCGCATGCGAGCTGGTGGAAGAGAGTGGAAGAGGCGGCGAGCGTCACGCTGACGACAAGGAGGTGACGTGTCATGAATGAGCGGAAGTTGACGGTGGACGACATCGTCGACCTGCGTGCGTACGAGCGGGAGCGGC
>JBIQID010000069.1:13590-15631 GCA_044508215.1 Actinomycetota bacterium
CGGAAGTTGACGGTGGACGACATCGTCGACCTGCGTGCGTACGAGCGGGAGCGGCAGGACTTCCGGGCGCACGTCATGGCGCTGAAGCGCCGCCGGCGGGTCCACCTCGGGCAGTTCGTCACCCTCGTCTTCGAGAACCGGGAGACCGTCCGCTTCCAGATCCAGGAGATGGCGCGCGCCGAGCGGATCCTCACCGACGAGGCCATCGCCGTGGAGGTCGGCATCTACAACCCGTTGATCCCCGAACCGGGGCAGCTGTCGGCCACCCTCTTCCTCGAGCTCACCTCCGAGGCGGAGCTGCGCGAGTGGCTGCCGAAGCTCGTCGGCATCGAGCGCTCGGTGCTCCTCCGCCTCGACGGCGGCGACGAGGTGCACTGCATCCCCGAGGAGGGCCACGAGGCGACCCTCACCCGCGACGAGGTGACGGCGTCGGTCCACTACATCCGCTTCGAGCTGACCCAGGCACAGATCGACTCGTTCGCATCAGGAGCGACCCTCGTGCTCGACCACCCGCAGCTGCAGGCGGAAACCCCACTGGCCCAGGAGACCATCGAGGAGCTCCTCACCGATCTGCGTGCTTGAGCCCTCGCCCGTCCATCGCTGGATGTGATTGGACTTCCGCGAGAGCATCCCGCGAGGATCGGGCCCCAATGGATCGCAACTGGACGGGGAAGGCCGCATGTCGTGGCCTGGACCCTGCCATCTTCTATCCCCCGACCGATGAGGAAGCGGACGAGGCGAAAGCCGTCTGCGAGCTCTGCCCGGTGAACGAGGACTGCCTCGAGCACGCCATCCTCCACCGCGAGAAGAACGGTGTGTGGGGTGGTGCCACCGAACGTGAGCGCCTCCGCATCATCCGGCGCCGCCGCCGGCTCCGGGCCCAGGACGTCGCAGCACACGCATCGTGAGCGCTGAGGACCAGGACGCGTTCGCCGCTGCAGGTGGCTGGCGCGCAGTCCTGGCCGCCCTCGCCGAGCACCGCGAGCTGACGGCCGACCAGGCACGGGGCGCCATCGCCGAGATCCTCGGCGGCCGCGCCACCGACGGGCAGATCGGCGGCTTCCTCGTTGGGCTGCGCACCCGAGGCGCCACCCCGGCCGAGATCGACTCGATGGTCGACGCCATGCTCATGCAGGCCCAGCCCCTCGACCTCGGCGACGCCGACCGCGTCGTCGACATCGTCGGCACCGGCGGCTCACGCCTTCGCCAGGACCGGGCCTTCAACATCTCGACCACCGCCTGCTTCGTGGTCGCTGGGGCCGGCGTGCCGGTCTGCAAGCACGGCAACCGGAAGGCGTCGTCGTCGAGCGGCTCGTCGGACGTGCTCGAGGCGCTCGGCATCGCGATCGAGCTCGACGGAGCGGCCACGGCCCGCTGCGTGTCCGAGGCAGGCCTGGGCTTCGCGTTCGCCCGCGCCTTCCACCCCGCGATGCGGCACGCCGGACCGGTGCGTGCCGAGCTGGGCATCCCCACCATCTTCAACCTGCTCGGCCCGCTCTCGCACCCGGGCGGCGTGCGTCGGCAGGTCATCGGCGTCGCCGACCCCGACACCGCCCCGCTCGTGGCCGAGGTCCTCGCCCGGCGTGGGTCGCCGAGGGCGATGGTGGTGCACGGGTCCGACGGCCTCGACGAGCTGACCCTCTCCGGCCCCTCGACCATCCACGAGGTCCGTGAGGGCGAGGTCGAGGTGCACGAGATCCACCCCAGCGACCTCGGCCTCACCGCGGTGAAGGTCGAGGACCTCGGCGTCGGTGCGCCGGACGAGAACGCCGCCGTGCTCAGGGAGATCCTCGGCGGCGGTGGGGGACCGCGCCGCGAGGTGGTCGAGCTGAACGCCGCGGCGGGCCTGGTCGTGGCCGGCGTGGCCGACGACCTCGAGCGGGGGCTCGCCCTGGCACGCGGATCGATCGAGAGCGGCGCCGCCCAGGAGCGCCTCGACCGCCTCGTGGTCGTCTCCAACGCGGTTTCTTGATGGGGCCGGGCCAGCTCCGGCTCAGGCACGGCCTCGTTCCTCGGCCTTCTTCGTCCTCCGCTACCCGGC
>JBIQID010000070.1:0-15597 GCA_044508215.1 Actinomycetota bacterium
CTAGCGGTGGCCCCTTCGACCTCCGAAAAGGATTGGGACGCCCCCGCTGGCCCGAGCCAGCAGGGGACTGCAGACTGGCGGCATGAGCCTCGGTGCGGAACTCGGGTCGCTGTCGTCGACGATCGACGGGCTGGTGCAGCGCGTCGGGGAGCTGGCGCGCTCGAGCGAGGGGCACGCCACCGACGACGTGAGCGTGGCGCTGTACGACGTGGAGCGCTCCCTCTCCGCGGCCTCCCGCCGCCTCGGACGCGTGATCCGCGACCTCGACCGCAGGTAGACGGTCACCCCGCCGGGACACCTCGGCGGCTGCCTGGGCAACCCCAGCCCGGGCGACTGAGCGCGTCACTGGGCGAAAACGACACCGGCGCCCCCCGAAGGAGGCGCCGGCGGGCGATGAGGGCGGCGGGACCACTCATCGTCTCAGTCCAGGTGGCGGGTACCTGGATGTCCACATCATAACGAAGGGGGTTCTCACTGAAAAGCCCCGTCTCGCCACGGACAGTGTTCAGGAGAGGTGCCGAACTCACCTCGGACACCCTCTGTCACGCAGAGGGTGGCCGGACGGCCCCGAAGCGCAGCGGAATCACCTGACTGTCATTTCGGACGCGTCCCGCGCGTGCCACTCTGCGTGACCTCAAGTCTCAATTGTGACTTTCGTCACGCTTGCTACCTGGATGGTCAGCGCCCGCCCACGCTGAACGCGGACGGGCAGAAGTCGGAGAGCACGCACTCCCCGCACCGCGGCTTCCGCGCCACGCACACCCGTCGACCGTGGAGGATCAACCTCAGGCTGAAGTCACCCCGCTCTGCAGCAGGGAGCATCGGGTTCAAGATCATCTCGACCTTCACCGGGTCCTCTTCGTCGGTGATCCCGAGGCGACGGGAGAGGCGCAGGACGTGGGTGTCCACCGGGAGGCCGGGCAGGCGGAACGCCACGCTCCGGATGACGTTCCCCGTCTTCCGGCCCACCCCCGGCAGGGTCACCAGGTCGTCGAGCCGGGTGGGGACCTCACCGCCGTAGTGCTCGACCAGTCGGTTCGCCATCCCGATGAGGTTCCGCGCCTTCGTCACGTAGAAGCCGGTCGAGCGGATCGCCTCCTCGAGCTCGGTCGGATCCGCCTCGGCCAGGGACTCGGCATCGGGCCACCGCTCGAAGAGGGCCGGCGTCACCATGTTCACCCGGGCGTCCGTGCACTGTGCGGAGAGGATCGTCGCCACCAGCAGCTCGAAGGCGTTGCGGTGGTCCAGCTCGCACAGGGCGTCGGGGTACTCCCCCGCCAGGCGGCGCGCCGTCTCACGCGCCCGCCCCGCCGGTGTGCGAGGACGCCGGCGGCCCTGGGGGGAGGACATGGCGGCAACGGTAGCCTTGGCCGCACCATGGGAGACCCGCTCGACCCCGCCGCGGTCAGCGCGGCGCTGGGCCTCGAGCCCGAGCACATCGGCGGACGCCGCCAGTGGTGGCTCCGCGAAGCGCCGCCGGAACGCCACGACCACGCCGTCGCTCTCGGCCTCGTGCGCGCCCGCCGAGTCCTCCAGCTCCGGGTCCCCCTGCCGCTCGAGGCGGAACGGGAGCCGATCGAGCTGGACACCTTCCGCCCGGGCACCGACGACCACGAGTGGCTGGAGGTGAACAGCCAGGCGTTCGCCGACCACCCCGACCAGGGCGAGATGACCTTCGACGACCTCCAGGCCCGCATGGCGGAGGACTGGTTCCGACCCGAGGGCTTCCTCCTCCACCGCGACGCCCAGGGGCGCATCGATGCGTTCTGCTGGACGAAGGAGCATCGCTCCGTGGAGCCCGAGATGGGCGAGATCTTCGTCATCGGGGTGCGGCCCGATCGCCACGGCCAGGGGCTCGGTCGCGCGATGACCGTCGCCGGGCTGGACCACCTCGCCGAGCGAGGGCTGCAGCTCGGGATGCTGTACGTCGAGTCGGACAACCTCCCCGCACGCCGGCTGTACGAGTCGCTGGGGTTCCGCCTCCACCACGAGGACGTGGCGTATGAGCTCTGAGCGCCGGCCCACCTCCACCCGCGACGAGCGGAGGACCACCCGGTACGACCTGGACCGCTCCGAACTGGGGGCGCTGCTCGACGGCGAGCCGTCCTACCGAGTCGACCAGGTGTGGCACGGGCTGTACCGGCAGCTCGCCGAGCCCGCCGACCTGACCACGCTCCCGAAGTCGCTGCGCGAGCGGCTCGCCGAGGACCTGCCGTCGGCACTCTCGGAGGTGACCCGCCGCTCATCCGACGGTGGCGACACGGTGAAGCTCCTGTGGGCGCTGCAGGACGGCGCCACCGTCGAGACCGTCCTCATGCACTACGCCGACCGCACCACGGTGTGCGTCTCGACCCAGGCGGGGTGCGCGATGGCGTGCAGCTTCTGCGCCACCGGGCAGGCCGGGTTCGAGCGCCACCTGACCACCGGTGAGATCACCGAGCAGGTCGTCGCCGCCGCCCGCATCGCCGCGCCACGGCGCGTGTCGAACGTGGTGTTCATGGGCATGGGCGAACCGCTGGCCAACTACGACGCCACCATCGGCGCGGCGCATCGCCTCAACGAGGGCCTCGGCATCTCCGCGCGCCACCTGACGGTGTCGACCGTGGGCGTGATCCCCGGCATCCGGCGGCTGGCGTCCGAGCCCCTGCCGGTGAACCTCGCCGTCTCCCTCCACGCCGCCCGCGACGAGCTGCGGGACGAGCTGGTGCCGCTCAACCGCCGTTCGCCGCTCGACGACCTGGCCGCTGCCTGCCGCGACTACCTGTCGGCGCGCAACCGCCGTCTCAGCTTCGAGTGGGCGATGATCGACGGGGTCAACGACACCGAGCGCGACGCCGACGAGCTCGCCGCGTTCGCGAAGCCGCTCCGCGCGCACGTGAACCTGATCCCGCTGAACCCCACCCCCGGCTACCCGGTGCGGGGCTCGACGCACGCCCACGTCCGCTCCTTCCGCGACCGGCTGCGTCGAGCGGGCGTGAACGCCACGATCCGCGACAACCGTGGAACGGACATCGACGCGGCCTGCGGCCAGCTCCGCGCCGAGCACGACGTGACGCCCATCTCGCTCGGCGCGAGGTCGGGGCGCCGGGGCCGTGCGGACAGACTGGGAGGATGAACTCCTTCATGGCCTCGCTCAAGCAACGCCGCTGGTTCAACCCGTCGCTGCCGCAGATGCTGCAGATCGCGGTGTTCCTCCTCTACTTCGAGGCCTTCTTCGCGCTGATCGACGCCCTCGACGGCCTCAGAGGGGCCAACGCACGCTGGCTCGTCCTCGCCTGGGCGCGGGTGCCGATCGCCCTCCTCGGCGGGTTGTGGCTGTCGGAGGAGCGGAAGCGCGGCTACCAGCTCGCCGTGGCCGCCGCCGTCTACCCCTTCGCCCTCCGGCTCCTGATCGCGATGGGTGCCCTCGGGCCGCTGAACCCGTTCAGCGTCGCGTCGCAGTCGCCGGCCCGGTTCGTGATCATGGGCACCAGCATCCTGAGCTTCGCCTTCGAGGTGGCGCTGGTCGTGCTGCTCCTCCACACCAAGTCACGTGAGCACGTGAAGATCTGGTTCCGATAGTTTCCGCCGGGCTGCACAGCGGCACCCCCCCGACACTTCGCTCCAGGAGGAACGACGAGATGGCGACCGAGATCCAGGGTCTGGCAGGTCTGAAGGAGCTGGTGGGCCAGCACCTCGGCTACAGCGACTACGTGGAGATCACACAGGAGCGGGTGGACCAGTTCGCCGACGCCACCGGTGACCACCAGTGGATCCACGTCGACCCCGAGCGAGCGAAGGACGGGCCGTTCGGCGGCACCATCGCCCACGGGTACCTCACCCTCTCGATCGGCCCGATGCTGGCGCCGCAGGT
This sequence comes from Actinomycetota bacterium, assembly GCA_044508215.1. Lineage (GTDB taxonomy): Bacteria > Actinomycetota > Acidimicrobiia > Acidimicrobiales > Microtrichaceae > JAEZFI01. The sequence continues at coordinate 3,854 of JBIQID010000070.1, forward strand.
GATGTCGGTGTCCGGCATCAAGATGGGCGTGAACTACGGCTGCGGCAAGGTCCGCTTCCCCTCCCCCGTCCCCGTCGGCTCGAAGCTGCGCCTCGGTGTCGAGGTGAAGGAGTTCGAGGAGATCGGCCCGGGTCAGGCGCAGATCACCTACCTCTACACCTTCGAGGTGGAGGGTGCGCCGAAGCCCAGCTGCGTCGCCGAGGTGATCGTCCGCTTCTACGAGTAGGCGGCACCACGAGGTGAGGGCGCCCTGCGGCCCCGGGAGGCCGGATGGGCCGTACCCTTGGCGGCCGTGACCCCCACCTCCGACCGCTCAGGTCACCGATCGTCCGTCGGCCGCGGGGCCCTTCGCCCCGCGGCTCCGGCGCGCCTCGTGGCAGCCGCAGTGGCGGTCGCCGTCACGTTGGTCGCCGGGTGTGCCGGCAACGAGCTCCGCTCCGATGTCGCCGAGGCGACGTCCACCACCGCGCCGCCGACCGCTCCTCGGCCCACGGCGGCGCCCAGCACCTCCGCGCCGGGATCAGGGCCCACCACGACGCTCCCCACGCCTGAGCCGCCCGGTCCCGAGACCGGGTTCCCCGCCGACTGGCAGCCGAAGCCGCTGGCGTGGGAGGCCTGCCCCGACGACCCGGAGGCGGAGTGCGCGTACCTCGCCGTGCCCCTCGACTGGAGCCAACCGGCCGGCGACCAGATCAGCCTGGCGGTGGCGCGCTACCGCGCCGAGGGTGAGCGGGCCGGTGCCCTGTTCGTGAACCCGGGCGGCCCGGGCGCCAGCGGCCTCCGCTTCCTCTTCCGCGGCGGGATCGACCGCGAGGAGCTGTCCGGCTTCGACATCGTGAGCTGGGACCCGAGGGGCGTCGGTGCCTCCACGTCGTTCACGTGCGGCGCCGGTCTGCCGTCGTTCCTCGGTCTCGACCCGGACCCGGACACGATCGACGAGGTGCAGGCGCTGCACCGGGGCGCCCAGTCGGCGTTCGCGGAGTGCAGCACCAGCCCTGGCGATGCGGCGCTCCTCCGGAGGGTGGGGACCGACGACGCCGCACGTGACCTCGAGGCGCTCCGCATGGCGCTCGAGGACGAGCGGCTGAACTACATCGGGTTCAGCTACGGCACCTACATCGGCGAGCGCTACCTCGACTTCTTCCCCACCCGGGTGCGTGCGATGGTGCTCGACGGCGTGATCGACCCCCGCCTCGGGCTCACGAAGATCCTCGAGGGCCAGACCGAGGCCACCGACGCGGTCCTCACCGAGATCCTCGCCGACTGCGAGAAGCGCCCTGCCTGCACCGTCCGCGACCCCGTCGGCACCTACACCGCCGTGCGCTCACGGCTCGAGTCGTCGAACCTCCCCGGCGAGTCGCCCGACGAGCCGCTGACCGCCGCCCGCTTCGACTCCGCTGCGATCTTCGCGACCTACGACCCGGTGAACTGGAACGAGTTCCTCGACGGGCTCGCCGAAGCCGCCACCGGCGACGGGGCGCGCCTCGCCCGCATGGCGGACCGCTACCGCGACAGCGTGGGCTTCACGGCGTACACCGCCGTGACCTGCCTCGACTCGGTGGTCCCCCGCGGCGGGAACGCCTGGGACCAGTTCGTCGCCGGCCTCCGCCTGCGCTCCCCACGGCTCGGCGGTGCGATCGGCTACGAGATGCTGCCCTGCGCGACCTGGCCGGTGGAGCCGATCGACAGCACCGGCGAGGTGGTCGCCGAGCGCTCACCCGCGATCCTCGTCGTGGGCAACCGGGGCGACAACGCCACCCCGTACGCCTGGGCGGAGGCCGTGGCCGACATGCTGGCCAACGGCCACCTCCTCACCTACGAGGGCAAGGGCCACACCAGCTACGGCCGCGACGACTGCGTCGACGCGATCGTGCACCGGTACGTGAACGAGCTGGCCGTGCCGCCCGAGGGCGCGACCTGCGCCGGTGGCGGCGGGGGTGCCGGGGCCGCGTAGCGACCGCAATAGGCTGCCGCCTTCACGCAACGAGGGGATTGACGTGGACTTCAACCTGGCAGCCGTCAACGAGGCCGTCGAGGCCGCTGTGCCCGACCAGCTGTGCATCTCGTCCGCACAGCGCGACCTGACCTACCGCGAGTTCGGGGACCGCACCCGCCGCCTGGCGAACGCGCTGATCGAGCGGGGGTTCAAGGTGCACGCCGAGCGGGCCGACCTGGCGAACCACGAGTCCGGCCAGGACCACCTCGCCCTCTACCTTCACAACGGGACGGAGTACCTCGAGGGGATGGTCGGCGCCTACAAGGCCCGGGTGGCGCCGTTCAACGTGAACTACCGCTACGTCGCCGAGGAGCTCGAGTACCTGCTCACCGACTCCGGCGCCCGGGGCGTGATCTACCACTCGGCGTTCGCACCGGTGCTCGACGAGGTCCGCGGCGCGCTCCCCCACCTCGAGGCGCTGTTCCAGGTGCCCGACGCATCCAGCAACGATCTGCTGGACGGGGCCGAGTGGTACGAGGACGTGCTGGCCGCCTCCAGCCCGGTGCTCGCCGACGAGGTCCGCGAGTCGTGGTCGCCCGACGACCTCTACGTCCTCTACACGGGTGGCACCACCGGCATGCCGAAGGGCGTGCTGTGGCGGCAGGGCGACATCTTCCCGGCGGCGTTGGGCGGCCGGCAGTTCGGCACGACCGTGGAGTTCGCCTCGCTCGAGGAGATCGCCGAGAACGCCCGCAACGGCGGGGCGAAGCTGCTGCCCACCGCCCCGTTCATGCACGGCGCCGCCCACTGGCTGGCGTTCAACGCGTTCACCGGCGGCAACTCCCTGGTGCTGCAGAAGGTGGTGGACCGCCTCGACCCGGAGGACGTCTGGAGCACCGTGCAGGAGCACGGGGTGAACATCCTCCTCCTGGTGGGCGACGCGTTCGGCAAGCCGCTCGTCGAAGAGCTGGAGACCGGCCGCTGGGACGTCAGCTCGCTCCTGGCGATCGTCTCCGGCGGCGCGGCGCTCTCGGCCGGGGTGAAGCAGCGCCTGCTCGACTGCCTGCCCACCGCGATGATCCTCGACGCCGTCGGCGCGTCGGAGACCGGCCAGCAGGCGTCGCAGACGACCGCCGCCGGCCAGGAGGCGTCCACCGGCACCTTCACCCCTGGTCCGGGGATGTGCGTGCTGAGCGAGGACCTCACCCGCCTGTTGGAGCCGGGCGACGCGGAGATGGGCTGGCTGGGGCAGGCCGGCCGGGTGCCGCTCGGCTACCTCGGCGACGCCGCCAAGACCGCCCGCACGTTCCCGTCGATCGACGGCGTCCGCTACGCGGTGCCGGGCGACCGGGCGCGGGTGGACGCCGACGGCGTCCTCGAGCTGTTCGGCCGTGACTCGGTGACGATCAACTCGGGCGGCGAGAAGATCTTCGCCGAGGAGGTGGAGGCCGCCCTCGCCGGACACCCCGCTGTCAGCGACGTGGTGGTGTGCGGTCGCCCGAGCGAGCGCTGGGGGCAGGAGGTGGTCGCCGTCGTCTCCCTCAAGGAGGACGTGAGCGACGCTGACCTGCTGGCAACCGCCGAGCGCCACATCGCCCGCTACAAGCTGCCGAAGGCGATCATCCGGCGGGACGTGATCCAGCGCTCCCCCAGCGGCAAGGCCGACTACCGCTGGGCCAAGGAACAGGCCGGGTAGGTCGGGTAGGAGCCCCTGCTACAGCGGCAGGCCGCCGGTCGCGGGCTTGGTGGTGCCGTGGTCCTTGTAGGCGGCGATGGTCCGCTGGGCGATCCGCATCTGGTGGACCTCATCCGCGCCGTCCGCGAAGCGGGCCCAGCGCGCCTGGGTGGCCATGCCGGCCAGTGGTGTGTCGGTCGAGTAGCCGAGCGCGCCGTGCACCTGGATGGACCGGTCGATCACCCGGTTCAACATGTTCGCCACGAAGTGCTTCGCCATCGACACCTCGGACGTGAAGTCCATCTTGTTGTCGATCTTGTAGGCGGCGTGCAGCACCATGAGCTTCGCCTGGTAGAGCTCCATGGCCGAGTCGGCGATCATCCACTGGATCCCCTGCTTCTCGGCCAGCAGCGAGCCGTGGGCGAACCGGTTCAGCGACCGGTCGACCATCATGTCGAGCGCCACCTCGGCCTGGCCGATCCAGCGCATGCAGTGCGCCAGCCGGGCGGGGCCCAGCCTCGCCTGGCCGAGGAGGTGCCCCTGGCCACGACCGCCGAGCATCTTGTCCTTGTGGACGCGGAGGTCCTCGATGACGATCTCGCAGTGGTTGTGACCGCCTGACATCGTCTGGATGTCGCGGACGTTCTCCCAGCCGTCCGCGGGCAGGTCCACGAGGAACGCCGAGTTGGCCGCCTGAGGGATGTCGGGGTCGTCCTCGGTGCGGGCGATGAGGATCGCGAACTTGGCGCCGCGCGCGCCGGAGATGAACCACTTGTGGCCGTTGACGATCCACTCGTCGCCGTCGAGGTACGCGTGGGTGCGGATGAGGGTCGGGTCGCTGCCCGCCACCTCCGGCTCGGTCATCGCGAAGCAGCTGCGAGCCACGCCTTCGCACAGCGGCCGGAGGTAGTCCTCCTTCTGCTGGTCGGTCGCCCAGTGGAGGAGCGTGTGCATGTTGCCCTCGTCGGGCGCCTGGGCGTTGAGGGCGAACGGCCCCATCCGGGTCTTGCCGGCCTCGGCCGACACCGCGGCCATCGCCACGTGGCCCAGGCCCATCCCGCCCCACTCCTTCGGCATGTGGGGCAGCCAGAGACCGGCCTCCTTCGCCTTCGAGCGCATCGAGATGATCGCCTCGATCCACGCCTTCCGGTCCCAGTCCTCGCGGTCCGCCTGCGCTTCGATCGGTCGCACCACGTCGTCCACGAAGGCTGCGACGCGACCGCGCACCTCGTCGATCTCGGGCGGGAAGGAGAAGTCGATGGCCATGCGGGCGATTCTGGCAGCCGCCGTAGGCTGGCGCCCGTGCTGGACATCGACCCCGACGACCTCCCCACCGGCGACGAGAAGGTCCGCGCGGTGCGGCAGATGTTCGACACCATCGCCCCCCGCTACGACCTGGTGAACCGGGTGATGACGTTCGGGATGGACGTGGGGTGGCGCCGGCGGGCCGTCGACGCGCTCGGCCTGGTGCCCGGCTCGGTGGTGCTCGACGTCGCCTGCGGCACCGGCGACCTCTGCCACGTGCTGACCGGCCGAGGCTTCCGCGCGGTCGGCCTCGACATGTCGCACGGGATGCTCGTGGCGGCCCGGCACCAGTTCTTCTCGGTGCAGGGCGACGCGCTTCGGCTGCCGATCGCGGATGCGTCCGTCGACGGCGTCACCTGCGGCTTCGCCCTTCGGAACCTGGAGTCGCTGCCCCCGTTCTTCGCCGAACTGGCTCGGGTGGTGCGACCGGGCGGGCGCATCTCGCTCCTGGAGGTGGCCGAGCCGCCGAACCCGGTGCTGCGCTTCGGCCACGGCGTCTACTTCGGGAAGGTGGTCCCCCTGGTGGGAGGCCTGCTCTCCGACGGCGCCGCCTACCGGTACCTGCCGCGCTCGGTGGCCTACCTGCCCGAAGCGGACGAGATGGTCCAGATGCTGGTCGACACCGGCTTCTCCGACGCCCGACGGCGGCTGCTGTCGGTGGGCATCAGCCAGCTGCTCAGCGGCACGCGGGACAGCTGAGCGTGGCGCCCGCGCTCGAGGCGGCGCAGCGGCCGCTGGACCGCGCCGACGAGCCCGACGTCAGCGGATCCGACGTCAGGTTCCAATCCGAGCCGGTCCAGCTGTGGGGCTGGGGCGAGGCGCTGCGGATCGACCTGCCCGCCCCCTGGCCGGACCACGTCGACCGGGTTGGCGAGGCGCTCGCTGCGATCGAGGTGGACGGTGTCGGCGACTGGCCCGGCTGCGGCCCGGTGGCGTTCGGCGCGCTGCCGTTCCGGCGTGACGTCGCCGCGCAGCTGGTGGTCCCAGCGGTGATCGTTGGGATCGACCGAGACGGCCGGAGGTGGCGGACGACGATCGGTGCAGGAGTGCGAAGAGACGACGCCGAGGACCTCTCGCCCGCTCCAGCGGGCCTCGCCCCCGGCCGGATCGAGGTGGAGGACGAGGTCGGCGCCGACGCGTGGTGCTCGACGGTGGCAGAGGGGCGACGGCGGATCCAGGCCGGCGCGCTCCACAAGGTGGTGCTGGCACGCCGCCTGACGGTTGTCGCGGACCGCTCCTTCGACGCGCGCACCATCGCCGACCGGCTCCACCGAGCGCACCCGAGGTCGCTCCGCTTCCTCGTCGACGGCTTCGTCGGCGCATCGCCCGAGCTGCTCGTGTCGCGTGCCGGTGAGGTGGTGCGTGCCGAGCCGATGGCGGGCACCACCGCTCGGACCGGCGACCCCGCCGGGGACCAGCGCCGCGCGGCCGAGCTGCTGGCGTCGGAGAAGAACCGCATCGAGCACCAGATCACGATCGACTCGCTGATCGACGACCTCGTGGGCTGGTGCTCGTACCTCGACGCCGAGCCCGAGCCGCACGTCGCCGAGGCCGGCCCGGTGCAGCACCTCGCGACGATGGTCGAGGGACGGCTCTCCTCCCCACCCCCGTCGGTGCTCGAGCTGGTCGCCGCCGTGCACCCCACGCCTGCCGTCGGCGGCTGGCCGAGGGACGCGGCGGTCGCGGCGATCGAGGAGCTGGAGCCGCACGATCGCGACCGCTACGCCGGCCCGGTCGGCTGGGTGGACGCCGCCGGGAACGGCACGTGGGCGGTCGGGATCCGCTCGGTGATCGTCGACGGCTCACGGGCGGACGTCTGGGCCGGGGTCGGCGTGGTCGCCGACTCGGAGCCCGAGGCCGAGCTGGAGGAGACCCGCTCGAAGCTGGCGGCGACGCTGGGTTCGGTCGTCCACCTCTGACAACGCGAAGCGTGCGCGGCCCTGCGCTCGGCGACGGACTGCTGAGCTACCCGACCGCGTCGGCGACGGCGGCTGCGAGCCGCCGGTGGAGCTCCACGTTCGCTGCTCGATCGGTGCGAACCACCGTCACGAGGCCGTCGGCGCCGTGCGCCTTCGCGAGCCCTTCGAGGTCGACGCCGTGCGGGGTTCCGAAGAGCTGCTCGAACCGCTCGGGCTCCAGCACACCGGCCTGCGGGAGGAACGAGAAGATCCCTCCCCCGTCGTTGTCGATCACCACGATCCGCAGGTCCACCGGCCGGTCGGCGAGGCCGAGCAGCCCGTTCGTGTCGTGCAGGAACGCCACGTCGCCGATCAGGAGCGTCGTCGGGCGGCCGGCGAGCGCCACACCCACGGCCGTCGACACGACACCGTCGATGCCGTTCGCCCCCCGGTTCGCCCTGACCGTCACACCGGCCCTCGGCGGGGCGTACCACTCGAGGTCACGGACCGGCATCGACGAGGAGACCACCAGCTCGCCGCCATCCGGGACCTCGGCGAGCACCCGGGCGGCCACGGCGGGCTCGCTCGCGGGCTCCTCGGCGAGCACCCGGCCGATCGCTGCCCGGGCCGCAGCCTCGACCTGCCGCCACCTCCCACTCCAGCCCTCGTCCGGCTCGACGCCCGCCTGCTCGATCGCCGCACGCAGGGCGCTGCACGCAGACAGCACGTCGGCGTGGAACGACTCAGCGAGGACGCCGTAGGGATCGGGGCAGCGGCCGTGACGGTCGATGCCCAGGTCGACCGCCCCCGACGAGGCGAGCCACTCGTTCGCCACCCGCGACGCGAGGAGCCCTCCGACGTGGAGGACCACCTCAGGGCGGAGCGCCTCGGCGGTGGGACCGTGCCGCAGCACGGGGTCGAACGTCGAGACGACAGCGGGGTGCGGCACGCGAACGCCCGACATCGCGTCGGCCAGCACCGGCCAGCCGAGCGCAGCGGCGAGGTCGAGCAGCGCCGAAGCGTCCTGCTCGTCGAGCGCCGCCCTGGCACCGGCCACGATCAAACCACGGCGCCGGAGGAGCGGGGTCACCCGTGACACCGACTCGTCGCGGAGGCCCCACACCGGGGGCGCGGTGCGTTCGAGCGTCTCGTTCCTGGCCGGCAGCTCACCGGGCTGCCCGACGAGCGGCTCACGGAACGCCAGGTTCAGGTGGACGGGACCGGGGCGCCCGGACATCGTCGCCGCCACGCTGTCGGCAGCGAGGTGCCGCCACCCCGCGATCTCCGTCGGGTCGGCCGGACCGGGCTCGACGTACCAGCGCACGCTCGTGCCGTAGATCTGGCGCTGGTCGATCGTCTGGGGCGCGCCGCAGTCCTGCAGCTCCGGCGGCCGGTCCGCCGTCACGGCGAGCAAGGGCACGTGCTGGTGGTCCGCCTCGACCACCGCCGGGTGCAGCTCCACCGCGGCGGTGCCGGAGGTGGTGACCACCACCGCCGGCCGACCGGTGGCCATGCCGAGGCCCAGCGCCATGAAAGCACCCGATCGCTCGTCGAGGTGCACGTGGACCCGCACGTCGGGGTGCTCCGAGAGGGCGACCGCCAGCGGCGTGGAGCGGGAGCCCGGGCACACCACCGCGTCGGTGACGCCTTGGTGCACCCACTCGTCGACCAGCGTCGCCGCGAACCAGTTGCCCGGCTCGGGCGACGTGACGGGATCCGACGGGGACACGCGGACAATCTAGGTTCGCCCCGTGAGCCCTCCACCCGCCGGCCGCCTGGCGACGACGCAGATCGGCGACGGGCCTGTCCTCACGCTCCTCCACGGCTTCTCCCAGACCTCGCGGTGCTGGGGGCCGTTCCTCGACAGGCTCGCCGAGCGCCACCGCTGCACGCTGGTCGACGCGCCGGGGCACGGCGCGTCCGGGGACGTCCGCGCGGACCTCTGGCGTTCGGGCGAGCTCGTGCTCGAAGCGGCCGAGGGCTCGGTCCTCCTCGGGTACTCGATGGGTGCCCGCATCGCGCTGCACGCAGCGCTGCTCGACGCCAGCACGGGCGGCGCCGACCGGGCTGGCTCACCGCGCCTCCGGGGGCTCGTCCTCGTCAGCGGGACGGCGGGCATCGACGACCCCGCCGAGCGCCGTCGGCGCAGGGAGGCCGACGAGCAGCTCGCCGAGCGGATCGAGCGCATCGGCGTCGAGCGGTTCGTGGACGAGTGGCTCGACCTGCCGATGTTCCAGGACCTGCCGCCTGCGGTCCGGTTCACGGCGGAGCGCAGCACGGGCTCGGCGGACGGGCTCGCGTCGAGCCTCCGGCTGGCGGGGACGGGCACCCAGGAGCCGCTCTGGGACCGCCTCGGGGACCTCCGCCTGCCCACCCTCGTGCTGACAGGCGAACGGGACGAGAAGTTCACGCAGCTCGGCGAACGGATGACGGCGGCGCTGTCCGACGCTCGCCACGTGGTCGTCCCCGGCGTGGGGCACAGCGTGCACCTCGAAGCGCCGGACGCTGCTGCCGAGGCGGTGCTGGCGTTCACGGCCGCTCTGGGCTGACTGGAGCTCCCCGTCGGCGGCAGATCGAAGGGCCGTGGCTCAGCAGTCGTTGCGAGGCGGCGCCCCGGCGTACCGCTCCTCCAACCACTGCAGCCCTGGCCCGGGATCGACTGCGGTGATGTGCGTGCCCCGGTCCTGGACGTTGAACGCCACCGGGGTTCCGGCAGCGCAGAGGACCTGCTTGGTGTGGATCGACTCACCGAACGGCACCACGTCGTCGGACGTGCCGTGCTGGATGAACACCGGGGCCGCAGACGGCGCCGACGTGATCTCGGCGGCGGCGAGCGCGTCGCGCCAGCCGGGCACGTCGGACATCCGGTTGGGCGCCCGCTGGTCCATCGGCACCTCAGCGGCGATCGCCTCGGTGTCGGGGCACCGCTCCGCCGACTCGTCGAGCACGCGCTCCGCCCGCTCGACCACCACGGGGCCGGCCACGGCGGAGAGGTCGAGGCGGAAGACCTCCGACCACGAGGCCTGCGCCAGCACCGTGAACTGGTAGCGGATCCCGCCAGGGATGCCGACGGCGTCGGTCAGCCACGCACCTCGGCTCGGGCCTGCTGCGTCGACCACGCCGACGATCCCGAGGCGCTGCATGTCCTCGATCATCTGCGACGCCGCGAGCGCTGCGTGGCCGCCCTGCGAGAAGCCCCAGATGGCCGCCCGCTCCTGGTCGAGCTCTGCGCCCTCGATCTCACGCGCCGCCGTCAGCGAATCGAGCACCGTTCGGCCTTCCGACGGCCCGTGCAGGTACGGGTGCGGCCCGGGGGTGCCGAGGCCCTGGTAGTCGGTCTGCACCACGGCGTACCCGGCCGCGATCAGCTTCTCGACCAGCGACACGCTCGACGGGTCCCTCGACGGTGCGCACGCGTCAGAGATCCCGGTGGTGCCGTGTGCGTAGGCGATCGTGCGGAACCCGCCCTCGGGCGCGTCACCCTCAGGGCGGAACACCAGGCCGGTGACCGCGATCGGCTCGTCCTGCGCTCCCTGCGACTGGTAGAGGAAGCGGTAGGCGACCATGCCGTCGGGGGAGTTCTCCGCCTCCTGCGACTCGATGAGGCGACCCCGCTCACCCAGGGGGAGCTCGGCCCTGCGGGAGAGCTCGTAGAGCCGCGGGTCGAAGCCGTCGTCGTCCGAACAGGCGGCTGCCACGACCGCCAGCACGGAGAGGCACGCGAGGAGGAGGAGAGGACGCTTCACGGGATCACCGCCAGACCGATCGAGAGCAGCGCACCGAACACCATCTGTGCCCGCCCGGTCGCTGCGAGCACGGGGACCAGGTCGATCCCGCCTGCCCCTCCGAGCACCGTCGACAGCGGGCGGGCGCCCGCGAGGAGACCGACGAACGCGAGCGCGGCGAGCGGGCGGCCGGAGAGCCCGGCGAGGAACGGGAGCACGACGTAGGGCGTGAGCATCAGCGCCGCGTACAGGATGCGGGTGCGCTGCGCCCCGAGTCGCACGGCGAGCGTCCGCTTGCCCGACCTCGTGTCGCCGGGGATGTCCCTCAGGTTGTTCACCACCAGGATCGCCGTGGCGTAGGCGCCCACCGCCACCGACGCGAGCACCGAGACCCACGTGATCCGGCCCAGCTGGACGTAGGTGGAGCCCACGGTCGCCACCACCCCGAAGAAGAGGAACACGAACACCTCGCCCAGCCCGGCGTAGCCGTAGGGCCGTGGCCCGCCCGTGTAGAACCAACCCGCAGCGATCGCAGCGATCCCCACCGGGATCAGCTCCCAGCCCACCCGCAGCACGAGGGCCGACCCGGCGACCGCGGCCACGCCGAAGGCGATGATCACCGCTCGCTTCACCGCGTCCGGCGACGCCAGCCCGTTGCCCACCAGGCGGGGCGGGCCCACCCGCTCGCCCGGATCGTCGGTGCCGCGCTTCCCGTCGCTGTAGTCGTTCGCGTAGTTGGTGGCGACCTGGAGCGCGAGCGCCACCACCAGCGCGAGCCCGAAGTTGACCCAGCGGTCGGGCGCGTCCTGTCCGTCCATCTGCGGCAGCTCACCGATCGAGGCGGCCGTCCCGACCAACACCGGCACGATCGCAGCCGGCAGCGTTCGTGGACGGGCCCCGAGGACCCAGACGCGCCAGCCGGTGGGGGGAGCGCCGGCGGTTTCGGACATCGGCCCGAGAAACTACCTGAGCCGCCGCGACGGGCCGCGGCTCTCCCTCCTGCCCAGCGGCCGGCTGCGCCGGTCAGCCTCCGGGGAACGTCAGTCGCAGCACCTTGCGGACGACGGTCCCGAACTGCCGGGCGAACGAGCCCGTGTTGTAAGGGATCCCGTGTCGCTCGCAGACCTCCTGGACCTTCGGAGCGACCTCGGCGTAGCGGTTCGAGGGCAGGTCCGGGAACAGGTGGTGCTCGATCTGGTGGTCGA
>JBIQID010000071.1:0-5445 GCA_044508215.1 Actinomycetota bacterium
GAACCAGACGCTCGACGCCACCGCGCCCACGATCGCGATCGTGCCGAGGTGCCGGCGGCCGCGGCGCAGCACCAGGGCCGCCAGCACCGGCCAGACCACGTAGAACTGCTCTTCGATGGCGAGCGACCACGTGTGCCCCAGCGGGGCGGTCACGAACGCCTCGAAGTAGCTGGCGTCGCGGGCCACCTCGAACCAGTTGGCGGCGTAGCCGAGGGTGGCGAGCGCCGCCCCACGCTGGGAGCCGAGGAGGTCGGCGGTCTGCTGGTCGAGCGCGACCACCACGACCACGGCCAGCACCACGAGGAACATCGCAGGCAGCAGCCGGCGGGCCCGTCGCAGCCAGAATCGGCCGAGGTCGATGCGGCCCTCGGCCCGCCGCTCAGCGAGGAGGAGGCTGGTGATGAGGTAGCCGGAGAGGCAGAAGAAGACGTCGACGCCGAGGTAGCCCGCCGGGACGAGGGGACGGCTGCCCACCGTCAGCTGGAGGTGGAAGAGGACGACCGCCAGCACGGCGATCCCACGCATGCCGTCGATGGCGCCCACGTAGGGGATCGCGGCGCCGCGTGCGCGCTGCTCCACGGCGCCTACGCTACCCACGAGGGCGACATCTGCAATTCCATGCAACCTGGTGCATTCGTGCTAGGGTGCTCCAGGTGAGCTCGATCCACAGCGACACGGCGGTGCAGGTCCTCCTGCAGGCGTTGCCGTACATCCAGCGGTTCCGCAACCGCATCGTGGTGCTGAAGTTCGGTGGCAACGCGATGACGTCCGAGGAGCTGGCCCACCAGTTCGCCGCGGACGTCGTGCTGATGCACCAGGTGGGCATGAAGCCGGTCGTCGTCCACGGCGGCGGACCCCAGATCGGCGAGTACCTCGAGCGCCTGGGGATGAGCACCGAGTTCGTGGGCGGCCACCGAGTGACCGATGCGGAGACCCTCGAGGTCGCCCGGATGGTGCTCATCGGGAAGGTGAACAGCGACATCGTCTCGGCGATGAACGCCCACGGGCCTCTGGCGATCGGCCTCTCCGGCCAGTCGGCGGGCCTGATCCAGGCGGAGGCGCGTGCGCCGGAGCTCGGCTTCGTGGGCGACGTGGCCGGTGTGCACCCAGAGATCATCACCCGGGTGCTCGCCATGGACCTCATCCCCGTCGTCTCCACGATCGGCGCCGACGAGGAGGGGCAGGCCTACAACATCAACGCGGACGCAGTGGCCGGTGCCGTGGCCGAGGCCCTCTCCGCGCAGAAGCTCGTGTTCCTCACCGACGTCCCAGGGCTCCTGCGTGACCTCGACGACCCGGGCTCGCTCGTCGAGCGGGTCACCGCGTCGGAGGCCCGGGCGCTGATCGACGACGGGATCGTGCAGGGCGGGATGGTCCCGAAGCTCGAAGGATGCCTGCGTGCCATCCGCAACGGCGTGCAGGAGGTGCACCTCGTCGACGGCCGGGTGCCCCACGCAGTGCTGCTCGAGCTGTTCACCGACGAAGGGGTTGGAACGATGGTCGTGGGGGACGAACGGTGAGCGCCACGCAGTCGCACACCGAAGCCATGGGCGCGCCGGCCGAGCTGGACCGGTGCCCCCTCATGCCGACCTACGCCCCGCCCTCGCTGATGCTCGTCGAGGGCCAGGGATCGTGGGTCGTCGACCGCTACGGGAAGCGCTACCTCGACCTGCTCTCGGGCCTCGCGGTGACCTCGCTGGGCCACGCACATCCCGAGGTCGCGGCTGCCATCGCCCGGCAGGCCGGCCGGCTGCTCCACGTGTCGAACATCTACGGGACCGAGCACCAGGCGCCCGTCGCGGAGACGCTCGACCGGCTGTTGGGCTACGGCGGCCAGGTGTTCTTCTCGAACTCGGGCGCAGAGGCCAACGAGTGCGCCCTCAAGCTGGCCCGCAAGTTCGGCGGCCGCGGCCGCCACGTGGTGGTGTCCGCGTTCGGCTCCTTCCACGGGCGGACGCTCGCCACGCTCCACGCAACCGGGCAGCCCCAGAAGCACGAGGCGTTCCAGCCGCTGCCCGAAGGGTTCCGCCACGTCGCATGGTGCGACGTGGACGCGCTCGAACACGCCCTCGACGACACCGTCGCCGCGGTGCTGCTCGAGCCGGTGCAGGGCGAGGGCGGGGTGAACCCCGCCACCGCCGAGTACTTCGGGGCCGTCCGGGAGCTGTGCACCGAGCGCGGCATCCTGTTCATGCTCGACGAGGTGCAGACCGGCCTCGGGCGTACCGGCGAGTGGTTCGGGCACCAGCACTTCGGCGTGCGCCCCGACGTGGTGACCATGGCGAAGGCGCTCGGGAACGGCATGCCGATCGGGGCGTGCTGGGCCCGGGCCGAGGTCGCCGGGTGCTTCGAGCCGGGCGACCACGCCACCACCTTCGGCGGCCAGCCGCTCGCCACCGCAGCAGCTCGGACCGTGCTCGAGGTGATGGAGCGCGAGGACGTCCCATCGCGCGCCCGCGTCGCCGGCGCACAGCTGTCCGAGCGACTCCTCGGGCTGCCCGGCGTGACAGCCGTCCGTGGGTTGGGCCTCCTCCTCGCTGTCGAGCTCGACACGGAGGCGCTGGGCCGCGACAGCCGGGCCGTCGCAGCCCAGCTGCTCGACGCCGGTGTGATCGTCAACGCGGTCACGCCCACCGCGCTGCGGCTGGCGCCGTCGCTCCTCATCTCAGCCGAGGAGATCGACCACGCCGTCACCACCATCGGAAAGGCGCTCCAGCAGTGAGGCACTTCCTCGAGATCACCGACCTCTCCGCAGACGAGCTGTACCGGGTGCTCGACCTCGCCGAATCGACCGAACGTCCCCAGGTCCTCGCCGGCCGCTCCGTCGCGCTCCTCTTCGAGAAGCCGTCGGCCCGCACGCGGACCTCGATGGAGACGGCGATCGCCGAGCTCGGCGGCCTGCCCATCTCGCTGCGCAACGAGGAGGTCGGCATCGACGTCCGCGAGTCGGCTGAGGACCTCGCCCGCCTGTTCTCCGGCTACGGGCCGCTGATCGCAGCGAGGGTCTTCGAGCACGAGAAGCTCGAACGCCTCGCCGCGGCCGCGTCGGTGCCGGTGATCAACCTGCTGACCGACCTGAACCACCCCATCCAGATCCTCGCCGACCTGCTCACCATCAGGGCCGAGTTCGGCACCGTCGAGGACCTCACCGTGGCGTGGGTGGGCGACGCGAACAACGTGGCGCGCTCCCTCGCGCTCGGCTGCCACCTGGTGGGGAGCCGCTTCCGGGTGGCGCACCCCGACGGCTACGGGTTCTCCGCCCGCTCCAGCGCCGACCTCGCGAAGGCCGGGTGCGCTCCGCTCATCTGCTCGACCCCGGCCGAGGCCGTGAGCGGCGCCGACGTGGTGGTCACCGACGCCTGGTACTCGATGGGCCAGGAGACCGAGAAGCTCGAGCGGCAGGCCGCGTTCGCCCCGTACCGGGTCGACGACGCGCTGATGGACCTCGCCGCCGCCCACGCGATCTTCCTGCACTGCCTCCCCGCCCACCGGGGCGACGAGGCCACCGACGAGGTGCTCGACGGGCCCCGCAGCCGCATCTGGCCCGAGGCGCACAACCGGCTGCACTCCGCCCGGGGGCTCATCCGCTTCCTCCTCGAGGTCGCCGGCGACGGGGGCACGACATGAGCCGCCCGTCGAAGGCGCAGCGGCAGCACCGCATCGCAAAGCTGCTCGAGGACCACACCGTCACCAGCCAGCCGCAGCTGGTCGACCTGCTCGCCGACGCCGGGGTGGCGGTCAACCAGGCCACCGTGTCCCGGGACCTCGAGGAGCTGGGCGCCATCAAGATCCGGGTGCCGGGCGGTGAGACCGCCTACGCGATCCCGGAGATCCCGTCACGGCAGGCGATCCCCACCGACCACCTGCGTCGGGTGATGGGGGAGTGGGTGGTGGAGCTGGCTCGCTCGGGCGACCTGGTGGTCATCCGGACACCACCGGGGAGCGCCCACGTGGTGGGCAGCGCGATCGACCGGTCCTCGCTCCCCGCGGTGCTGGGCACCGTGGCGGGCGACGACACGATCCTGGTGATCGGGGTCGAAGGGCAGGGGGCCCGCCTCGCCGAGGAGCTCGGCGAGATGGCGGGCCTCGTGTGACGGGCAACCGCCCGGCACGGCGAGCGGACCAGAGCGGTCCGGACAACAGGCAACATCGACGAGATCGACTGAAGAAGAAGGACGAAGAAGGACATGGCGAAGCGAGTGGTGCTGGCCTACAGCGGCGGACTGGACACCTCGGTGGCCGTCCGCTGGATGATCGAACACCTCGGCGTGGAGGTGATCTGCGTGTCGGCCAACATCGGCCAGGAGGGCACGCTGGAGGGCAACCGTGAGAAGGCGCTGGCCGCCGGCGCCATGGCGTACGAGGAGCTTGACCTGCGCGACCAGTTCGCCCGGGAGTTCCTCGCCCCGGTCATCAAGGCGAACGCGCTCTACGAGAACAAGTACCCCCTCGTCTCGGCGCTGTCCCGGCCGCTGATCGTGCAGCACCAGGTGGAGGTCGCCCGCCGCTACGGCGCGAACGCGCTCGCCCACGGCTGCACCGGCAAGGGCAACGACCAGGTCCGCTTCGAGGTGGCCGCCATGGCGCTCGCCCCCGACCTCGAGATGGTGGCGCCCGTCCGGAACTGGGGCTTCACCCGTGAGGACTCGATCGCCTACGCCGACACCCACGGGATCCCGGTGCGTGCGACGAAGGAGAAGCTGTACTCGATCGACGACAACCTCTGGGGCCGCGCCATCGAGTGCGGCGAGATGGAGGACCCGTGGGCCGAACCGCCCGTGGGGGTCTGGGAGATGACCCAGCTCACCGCCACCGACCCGTCTGAGGTCACGATCTCGTTCGTCGAAGGCGTGCCGACAGCGGTCGACGGCAAGGACATGCCGCTCTGGCAGATCATCACCCACCTCAACGAGGTCGTTGGCGCCTACGGCTGGGGTCGGATCGACATGGTCGAGAACCGGCGGGTCGGCATCAAGAGCCGCGAGACCTACGAGGCGCCCGGCGCCCTCGCGGTGCTGCTCGCCCACGACGACTTGGAGTCGATCACCCTCGAGCGCGACCTCGCCCGAGAGAAGCAGCGCATCGCCAGCCGCTACGCCGAGCTGGTCTACGACGGCCTCTGGTTCAGCCCGTTGAAGGACGCCTACGACGCGTTCATCGACCACAGCCAGCGCCACGTCACGGGCGACGTCCGGCTGAAGCTCGAGCCCAACCGGTGCTACGTCGTCGGACGGCGTGCCCCGAAGAGCCTCTACGACTACGGCCTCGCCACCTACGACGCCGCCGACCGGTTCCGCCACGCCGACTCCGAGGGGTTCGTGCGCCTGTGGGGCCTCGGCATCCAGACCTGGGCCGCAGTGCAGGGGACCGAGTGAGCACCCCGGAACGCTCCGGCAGCGACGCTGCCGCGCCGCTCGGTTCGGGCAGCGACGCTGCCGCGCCGCT
>JBIQID010000071.1:5545-15541 GCA_044508215.1 Actinomycetota bacterium
CCGGCAGCGACGCTGCCGCGCCGCTCGGTTCGGGCAGCGACGCTGCCGCGCCGCTGTGGCACGGGCGGTTCGAGGGCGGACCGGCCGAGGAGCTCTGGGCGTTCACGGTCAGCTTGGACTACGACCGTCGCCTCGCCCCGTTCGACCTCGCCGCCTCGGCCGTGCACGCCCGCGGGCTGGGGCGAGCGGGCCTGCTGACGGACGAGGAGACCGAGGCGCTCGTCGCCGCCCTCACCACGGTGGGCGAGGAGATGGCCGGCGGCACCTTCGAGTTCGCCCCGACCGACGAGGACGTCCACACGGCCATCGAGCGGCGGGTCACCGAGATCGCGGGCGCCGCCGGCGGCAAGCTCCACACGGGGCGGAGCCGCAACGACCAGGTGGCGACCGCGTTCCGGTTGTTCGTCCGCTCGGCGCTCGTCGACGTCGCCGAGCGGGTGCTCGACCTCGCCGAGGTGCTCGACGAACGCGCCCGTGAGGCCGGCACCGGCCCCGACGCCCCGTACCTCCCGGGCTACACGCACCTCCAGCAGGCGCAACCCGTGCTGCTCGCCCACCACCTGGCCGCCCACGCCTGGGCGCTGCTCCGCGACGTCGACCGCCTGCTCGATGCCCGCCGTCGGGCCGATGTGTCGCCCCTCGGCGCCGGCGCCCTCGCGGGCAGCTCGCTGCCGCTCGACCCTGCGTGGACAGCGAGCGAGCTCGGGTTCGCCGCGGCGTTCGACAACTCGCTCGACGTCACGAGCGACCGCGACTTCGCTGCCGAGGCATTGTTCGCGCTGACGCTCACGGCCGTGCACCTCTCCCGCATGGGGGAGGAGGTGGTGCTCTGGTCCAGCGAGGAGTTCGGCTTCCTCCGCCTCGACGACGCCTACAGCACGGGCTCGTCGATGCTCCCCCAGAAGAAGAACCCCGACATCGCCGAGCTGGCCCGGGGACGGGCGGGCCGCCTCATCGGTGACCTCACCGGCCTGCTCGCCACGCTGAAGGGCCTGCCGCTCGCCTACAACCGCGACCTGCAGGAGGACAAGGAGCCGCTGTTCGACGCGGTCGACCACGTCAGCCTGGCCCTCGGCGCGATGGGCGGCCTCTACCGCACGGCCGGCTTCCGCACCGACCGGATGCAGGCGGCCGCCGACACCCCCACCTCGTCGGCCACGGACCTCGCCGAGCACCTGGTGCGTGGCGGAGTGCCGTTCCGCGAGGCGCACGCGATCGTCGGGTCG
The DNA here is from genome assembly GCA_044508215.1 of Actinomycetota bacterium. GTDB lineage: Bacteria > Actinomycetota > Acidimicrobiia > Acidimicrobiales > Microtrichaceae > JAEZFI01. The sequence goes on from JBIQID010000071.1 coordinate 6,772, forward strand.
ATCGTCCGCCGCCACCTCGACGACGGCGTGCCCCTCGGTGAACTGGTCGCAGCAGAGCCCGCGCTGGGCGAGGCGGCGCTGCCCCTCCTCGAGCCGGGAGCCGCAGTCGCTCGTCGCACCACCCGGGGCGGCGCCGGGCACGGTCCCGTTGCGGAGCAGCTCGAGCGGCTCGCAGGCGCGCTGGGCGAGACCCGGGCGCGGCTCGACGGGTTGGTCGACCGACCGGCGTGAGCGCGGAGCTGCGGCCCGTGGCGGTGGACCTCCTCCGGGGGCACTCCACAGAGGTGGCGCCCCGGCTCCTGAACCTCGTGCTCGCCGCCGACGGCGCCGCGGGCCGGATCGTCGAGGTCGAGGCCTACGCGGGCGTCGACGACCCGGCGAGCCACGCCCGCATGGGCGAGACCCCACGCAACGCCACGATGTTCCGCCGGGCCGGCCTCGGCTACGTGTACTTCACCTACGGGATGCACTGGTGCGTGAACGTGGTGACCGGCGACGACGGCAGCGGCCAGGCGGTGCTCCTGCGGGCGCTCGAACCGCTGAGCGGGATCGAGCTGATGCGCACCCGGCGGCGGGCCGCGCGCCGCGACGTGGACCTCACCAACGGTCCGGCGAAGCTGTGCGAGGCGCTCGGCGTCATGGGCGAGCTCGACGGGGTGGACCTCCTGCACCCTGCATCGCCCCTCCGCCTCCTCTCCGACGGGACGCCCCCGCCGGCCGAGCCGGGGCAGTCGACCAGGATCGGCATCACTGCTGCCGTGGAACGGCCGTGGCGCTGGTTCGTGGCGGACAACCCCTTCGTTTCCCGGCATCCGGGACCCCGCCCCGCCCGCTCTGCCCGTCGCCGCTCCGGTTCTGTCACGCAGGATGCGACGGATCCGTCGCATCCTGCGTGACAGAACGGTGGTGAGGATGGAGGAGCGCGACCTCTGGGCCGAGGGCCATCCGGGACTCGAGGCGTCGACGGATCCCTCGACCGCGGTGGCGCTGTTGCGCAGCGTCGACCGGTCGGACCCCGACGTGGCCCGGGCCGCCGACCGGGTGCTCGACCTGGTTGACGGCGCCGACCTGCCGGCGGACCGCCTGACCCGGCCCGGTCACCTCACGGGCTCGGCCTTCGTGCTGTCGGCGGACCACCGCCACGCCATCCTGTTGTTCCACCGGAAGCTGGAGCTGTGGCTGCAGCCCGGCGGTCACGCCGATGGCGACACGAACCTCGTGGCCGTGGCGCTACGGGAGGCGACGGAGGAGACCGGGATCGACGGACTGCGCATCGACCCGGTGCCCGTCGATGTCGACGTCCACGAGGTCCGCCCTCCCCGCGAGGACCCGCACCTGCACCTCGACGTCAGGTTCCTGGTCGTCGCGCCGCCTGGCGCCGTCCCCACGGCCAACGAGGAATCGGAGGACGTCCGGTGGGTGCCGGTCGACGAGCTGGGGGAGTGGCCGCTCGACGCAGGCCTCCGCCGTCTCGCCGCCGCCGCCCTCCGCCGCGCCACCGCGTGATGCATGCACCTCCGGGCAGCGGAGCGGCCCTACACGTCGTCTGGGGTTTCGCAGCTGCCCATCTTGTTGACCTGGGCGAAGTTGTCGATCGACTTCGACAGCTGCGTGCCGTACTTCTGCGTGACGAGGAACTCGGCCGACTCGTCGACCCGGAGCGCCTCGGCGTAGTCGTAGCGGTCCTCGATGTAGATCGACCAGTCCTCGACCCACATGTGGATGAACTCCTCGCGGTCGCCCCCGGCGGGCACCACCTCACGGAGCTCGTCCTGCATCTGCACCAGGCGGTCCGTCGCCGTCTCGACCACGCCGGCGCGCTCCACGGCGGTCTGCGACTCGTGCGCCCGTGGGAGCTCGTCGATGTCCGCCATGGCCGCCGCGCAGATCGGCTCCGCTGCTTCGGGGAACCGCCGGTCGGACAGCCAGGCGGCCGGTTCGATCTTCCCCTGGTTGGCGAAGACGTACGCCCACATGACCCCGAAGGCCACGAACACGGCCACGCCGGCGATCCGTGCGATGCGGGTCTTCTTCGACGCCTTCGTGGTGTCGTCGGCGGCGGCCGGGGCCGGCCCCTCGGCGGACGGGGTGGGGGTCTGGCTGGGGGGCATGCGGCGTCCGTCGGGGAGGGGGCTGTTTGCGACGTCCGGCGGACCGGTGGACGACCGGTGCTACGGCTGGACGTTGAGGACGACCCTACCGTCGATCGGCACGGTCCCGGGAGTCGGGCCCATCTGCCAGATCTCGCCGGGCGCCGGTGGCTGTCCGTCGGGCATCAGGAGGCCCTCGGGCGCCGGAGCGGTGTTGGTGGCCACCGTCCAACCACCTCGTTCGAGGTTGGGCACGGCACCTGCGGCCGGCTGTCCGACCACGTCGGGGACCGGCTCGGTCGGGGGCGGGTCGCCGGGCGTCGTCTCGACCACCACCTCCGAGCCGCCCACCACCTTCGTCCCGGCAGCGGGGCTCTGCCCGATGACCTGGCCCGGGAGCGCGTTCGGCACCTCGACGTCCACCCGCCGGACCCGCAGGCCGAGGCGTCGGAGCCTGGAGGTCGCCTGCGTGATGGTCGTGCCGCCCACGTCGGCCATCGTGACCGTCCCCGGCGCCCGCTGCGGCTGGAAGATCGCGGTGTTCTGGCGGAGGGTCGTGCTGGTGGTGGCGGTGGGCCCGCCGTCCTCGCCACCGCCGAAGGGGAGCGGTTCCGAGCCGTCGAGCGCTGCCCGCATGAACTTCGCCCAGACCGGCGCCGTGAGGCGTCCGCCGGTGCGGCCCACGAGGCGCAGCCGTCCGCGCGGTGAACGGGCGTCGTAGATGGGCGTCGCGTAGCCCACCCAGATCGCCGCGACGAGGTCGGGGGTGTAGCCCACGAACCAGGCGTCGGTCTCGTCCTGGGTGGTTCCGGTCTTGCCGGCGGCCGGGCGTCCGATGCCGTTGCCCGACGCGGTGCCACTCGTGAGCACGCCTTCGAGGGCGGTGGTGACGGCGTGCGCCTGCGAGGGCTCGAGCACCTTGCGCTGCTCGGGCAGGTGCTGGAACAGGATGTCGCCGGTGGCGTCCACCACCCGGGTGACGAGCGTGGGCTCGGTGAACACACCGTTGTTGGCGAACGTTCCGTAGGCGGCCGCCATGTCGAGGACGGTGTTGTCGTTCGCCCCGAGCACCGCCGACGGGACGGTCTTGAACCCTGCTCCGGTCTCGGGGTCGTAGCGGGTGTCGATCCCCATCCGCGCCGCGTACTCGGTGACCTTGTCGGGTCGCACGCGCTCGTCGGCCACCAGGTTGGCGAAGCAGGTGTTCGCCGAGCGGATCGTGCACTGCGTCAGGCTCGCCCGCCCGAGCGCGGAGCCCGACACGGTCCACGGGGCGTAGCCGGGGATGCGGACGGTGGTGCGGCCGGGGGAGGCGAAGGTGTCCTGCATCGAGATCCCGTTGCCGAGGGCGGCGGCGAGCGCAACCACCTTGAACGTCGAGCCGGTCTGGCGGCCCTTGCCGACCGCGAGGTTGTACTTGGCGTAGCTGTGCACCTCGGCGTTCGTGTCGAAGTAGTCGTAGCCGCCGACCATCGCCCGCACCTCGCCGGACCGCGGGTCGACCGCGACCAGTGCTGCGTCGGGGCTCTTCTTGGGGTCGTTGATCGGCCGCGCCTGCTCGGGGAACGACGACCGGAGGGTCTCCTCGGCCTTCGCCTGCATCGTCAGGTCGATGGTGGTCGTGATCCGGAGGCCACCGTTGGCGAGGAGCTCGCTGCGCTCCTCGGCTGTCGCCCCGAAGCGGGGATCGGTGCGGATGAAGCGCTTCACCTCCTCCACGAAGTGGGGGGCGGCGTAGCGGGGCTGGGCGGCCTCGGAACGTGCCGGCTGCAGCTCCATCGGCGTGGCGACGGCCTCCTCGGCCTGCTGATCGGAGATGTAGCCGAGGTCGGCCATCTTCCTGAGCACCACGTTGCGGCGGGAGAGCGCCCGGTCGGGGTTCCGGTAGGGGTCCGAGGCGGACGGCGCCTGGATGAGCGCCGCCAGGAGCGCCGCCTCCGGGAGCGTGACCTCCTGCACCGGCTTGCCGAAGTAGCTCTTCGACGCCACCTGCACGCCGTAGGAGCGGTTCCCCAGGAAGATCGTGTTCAGGTACTGCTCGAGGATGAACTCCTTCGAGTAGTTGCGCTCGAGCTGGAGGGCCAGGGAGGCCTCCTCCAGCTTCCGCTGCAAGGTCTTCTCCCGGCTGAGCAGCGCGATCTTCACGTACTGCTGGGTGATCGTGGACCCGCCCTGGGAGGTGTCACCGCTCTCGGTGTTGGTCTCGAGGGCACGGGCGATCGCCCGCACGTCCACGCCGTCGTGCTCCCAGAAGCGCTCGTCCTCGATGGCGATCACGGCGTTCTGGAGGACCGGCGGGACCTGGTCGAGCGAGACGGCCTCGCGGTCCTCGTCCGGCAGCACCTCGGTGATGAGCGTGCCGTCGGCGGCGAAGATCTGGGTCTTGCGGCCGGCTGACGGGGCCACGGTGGGCACCGCCCGGCGCCCCTCGGCGCACGCGGTGAGGCCGGAGGCGACGAGCACCGTCACGAGCACCGCGAGGGTGGCCCGGGCTGCACGCGGGAGGCGGTGGCCGTTCACGGCGACCCATTCTGCTCGCCGCGCCCCCCACGGGAGTGGCACCGCCCGCTGCGCGGTCCCGGGACCGGGGGCCGCGACCGCCCGTCGCTACGCTCGGCGCCCATGGCCGCGACCGCAGCGATCCTCGACGAGCTCGACGCCCGTGGGCTGGTGCACGACAGCACCGACCGGGAGACCCTGGGCGCCGCGCTCGGCGCCGGGGTGACCCTGTACTGCGGCTTCGACCCGACGGCCGACTCGCTGCACCTCGGACACCTGGTGCCGCTCCTGATGCTCCGGCGGTTCCAGCTGGCGGGACACCGCCCGATCGCCCTCGCCGGCGGTGCCACGGGGATGATCGGCGACCCCGGCGGGCGCACCGAGGAGCGCGTCCTCCTCGACGAGGACGTCCTGCGGGCGAACACCGTCGCGATCTCCGCCCAGCTCGAGCGCTTCTTGGACTTCGATCCGGGCCCGACCCAGGCGATCCTCGTCGACAACCGGGAGTGGACCGAGCAGCTCGGGGTCATCGAGTTCCTCCGGGACGTCGGCAAGCACATCACGGTGAACCAGATGATGGGGAAGGAGTCGGTCCGCACCCGCCTCGAGCGCGAGCAGGGCATCTCCTACACCGAGTTCTCCTACATGCTCCTGCAGGCCAACGACTTCGTGGAGCTGAACCGGCGGCACGGCTGCACCCTCCAGGTGGCCGGCTCGGACCAGTGGGGCAACATCACCGCCGGCATCGAGCTGCTGCGCAAGCGTGACGGCGTGGTGGGCCACGGGCTGACCGCGCCGCTCGTCACCCGCTCGGACGGGACGAAGTTCGGGAAGAGCGCCGGCGAGAACATCTGGCTCGACGCCCGGCGCACCAGCCCCTATGCGATGTACCAGTACCTGCTCGGGGTCGAGGACGCCGACGTGGAGCGCCTCCTCCTGCAGCTCACCCTGGTCCCCGTCGACCGCTGCCGCGAGGTCGCAGCAGCCCACGCCGAGCGCCCCCACGAGCGGCAGGGCCAGCGCGAGCTCGCCCGTGCCGTGGTCGGCCTGCTCCACGGCGAGGACGCCATCGGGCCGATCGAGGCCGCGAGCGACGTCGTGGCGGGCGGGGACGTGGCGGCCGCATCGCCGGCCGCGCTCGAGCTCCTCGCCCAGGAGCTGCGGACCTTCGACCTCACCCGCCGAGAGGTCGAGGAGGGCGTGGACCTGCTCGCCCTGTTCGCGCAGGAAGGCGTGGACCTCGCCAAGTCGAAGGGCGAGGTGCGCCGGAACGTGGGTGGCTACCGCTTGAACGGCCAGCAGGTGGCCGATGGGGCCCGCCTGGGGCCCGACGACCTCCTCCACGGGAAGTTCGCGCTGCTGGGGCGGGGGAGATCCGCCCAGCACCGTGTACTCTTGGTCGTGCGCTGAACCGGCCTCCGGGCCGCCCGCAGCGCCGGATCGGGCTCCCGCCCTCCGGGTGAGACCACCGTCACACCCCCGAGGGCCTGTCCGAGTTGACACCTCAGAGTCGCCTCACTATCTTGGCAACTCGCTCCACACGGCAGTGGCTCCCACGGAGAACACCGCCGAAGAGCAGCAGGGAACCAACGGACCCGGACTCCGGGACGAGTTCCCACGAGACGGTCGGCCTCCGGGTCGGCGAGCGCTCCTTGACAACGGAAGAGAGAACGCACCACAAAGCGAGTGCGGGCGGCCGGCGTGATGGCAACCTTTCACATCGGTCGACCCTCAATTCATTTATGTGATGTCCAACAAGTCCGACCTTCGGGTCGGATCCGGATGTCGCCAGTCGGGAAGGCGTAGCCACGCCGACCCGGCTCTCCGATCTCAGCGACACCTCGGTGTCGTGACGATCTCGATGGAGAGTTTGATCCTGGCTCAGGACGAACGCTGGCGGCGTGCCTAACACATGCAAGTCGAACGGGGTCCATGGAGTGGCAACACTCCGGAAGACCTAGTGGCGAACGGGTGAGTAACACGTGAGCAACCTGCCCCGGACTCGGGGATAACCAAGGGAAACCTTGGCTAATACCGGATGCCCTCACAGAACCGCATGGTTCAGTGAGGAAAGTTTTTCGGTCTGGGAGGGGCTCGCGGCCTATCAGCTTGTTGGTGGGGTAACGGCCCACCAAGGCAGCGACGGGTAGCTGGTTTGAGAGAACGATCAGCCACACTGGAACTGAGACACGGTCCAGACTCCTACGGGAGGCAGCAGTGGGGAATCTTGCGCAATGGGCGAAAGCCTGACGCAGCAACGCCGCGTGCGGGAGGAAGGCCTTCGGGTTGTAAACCGCTTTCAGCAGGGACGAAATTGACGGTACCTGCAGAAGAAGCCCCGGCTAACTACGTGCCAGCAGCCGCGGTAATACGTAGGGGGCAAGCGTTGTCCGGATTTATTGGGCGTAAAGAGCTCGTAGGCGGTTCCGTAAGTTAGGAGTTAAATCTCTGGGCTCAACCCAGAGCCGCTCCTAATACTGCGGTGACTCGAGTTCGGTAGAGGAGTGTGGAATTCCTGGTGTAGCGGTGAAATGCGCAGATATCAGGAGGAACACCGACGGCGAAGGCAGCACTCTGGGCCGAAACTGACGCTGAGGAGCGAAAGCGTGGGGAGCAAACAGGATTAGATACCCTGGTAGTCCACGCCGTAAACGTTGGGCACTAGGTGTGGGGAGGAATCAACCCTTTCCGTGCCGTAGCTAACGCATTAAGTGCCCCGCCTGGGGAGTACGGCCGCAAGGCTAAAACTCAAAGGAATTGACGGGGGCCCGCACAAGCGGCGGAGCATGTTGCTTAATTCGAGGCAACGCGAAGAACCTTACCTGGGTTTGACATGTAGCGAAAAGCCGTAGAGATACGGTGTCCTTCGGGGCGCTACACAGGTGGTGCATGGTTGTCGTCAGCTCGTGTCGTGAGATGTTGGGTTAAGTCCCGCAACGAGCGCAACCCTTATCCTATGTTGCCAGCACGTAATGGCGGGGACTCGTGGGAGACTGCCGGGGTCAACTCGGAGGAAGGTGGGGACGACGTCAAGTCATCATGCCCCTTATGTCTAGGGCTGCAAACATGCTACAATGGCTGGTACAAAGGGCTGCGAAACCGCGAGGTCGAGCGAATCCCAAAAAGCCAGTCTCAGTTCGGATTGAAGTCTGCAACTCGACTTCATGAAGCTGGAGTCGCTAGTAATCCCGGATCAGCAACGCCGGGGTGAATACGTTCCCGGGCCTTGTACACACCGCCCGTCACACCACGAAAGTTGGCAACACCCGAAGCCAGTGGCCCAACCCTTTTGGGAGGGAGCTGTCGAAGGTGGGGCGAGCGATTGGGGTGAAGTCGTAACAAGGTAGCCGTACCGGAAGGTGCGGCTGGATCACCTCCTTTCTAAGGAGACCTGCCACGAACGTGGCAAGAATCCCAGTTGATGCACTCGTCAGAGTGGGTCAGCCGTTCTCTCTTCCGTTGTGAGGGAGCGCTCCTCGAGCGCGTCGCTCACACAGCCCCACCTCGGTGGGGCTGTTTCGCATGAGCCCGGTCTTCTGGCCGGGCTCGAGTCGATCCTTGAGAATTTCATAGCGAGCACGAGCATCTTTTGTAGAAGATTTCCAAGCTACAAAGGGCCAACGGTGGATGCCTTGGCAGTGAGAACCGATGAAGGACGTGGGAGGCTGCGATAAGCCACGGGGAGGTGCCGACCTACCCTTGATCCGTGGATGTCCGAATGGGGAAACCCACCAGTCGTCATGGACTGGTACTCCGGCCTGAACACATAGGGCCGGGAGAGGGAACCGGGTGAACTGAAACATCTCAGTAACCCGAGGAAAGGAAAGTAACAACGACTCCGTCAGTAGTGGCGAGCGAACGCGGAAGAGCCTAAACCGAATCAGTGGAAAGCCCAGCGGCGTTGCTGGTTCGGGGTCGTGGGACCATTCTGGAGGTGTGCTGGAACCTCCACAGAGTTACAAAAGTGCTGAATAGTGGAACCGCTCTGGAAAGGCGGGCCAAAGAGGGTAATGGCCCCGTACACGAAATTCAGCACTCTCTGGAATGTGCTCCCGAGTAACGCCGGATCCGGGAAAGCCGGCGTGAATTAGCGGGGACCACCCCGTAAGGCTAAGTATTCCTCACTGACCGATAGCGCACTAGTACCGTGAGGGAAAGGTGAAAAGTACCCCGGGAGGGGA
>JBIQID010000072.1:0-9627 GCA_044508215.1 Actinomycetota bacterium
ACACGATCGCGTCGGGCTGGATGCCGCGGCTGCGCAGCTCGGTGACCGAGTGCTGCGTGGGCTTGGTCTTCTGCTCGCCGGACGGACCGATGAACGGGATGAGCGTCACGTGGACGTAGCAGACGTTCTCACGGCCGACGTCGAGGCGGAACTGCCGGATGGCCTCGAGGAACGGGAGGATCTCGATGTCGCCGACGGTGCCGCCCACCTCGGTGATGACCACGTCGACGTCGTCGTTCACCAGGCGGTTGATGCGCCGCTTGATCTCGTCGGTGATGTGCGGGATGACCTGCACGGTCTTGCCCAGGTAGTCGCCACGCCGCTCGGCGGCCAGCACCGCCTGGTAGATCGAGCCGGTGGTGGCGTTCGAGTCGCGGGTGAGGTGGCAGTCGACGAAGCGCTCGTAGTGGCCCAGGTCGAGGTCGGTCTCGCCGCCGTCGTCGGTGACGAACACCTCGCCGTGCTCGAACGGGTTCATCGTGCCCGGGTCGACGTTGATGTACGGGTCGAGCTTCTGGAGCGTGACCCGGAGGCCCCGGGACTTGAGGAGGCGGCCGAGCGAGCTCGCCGTGAGGCCCTTGCCGAGGGAGCTGGCCACCCCTCCCGTCACGAAGATGTGCTTGGCCACTGATCCTCCTCGATCGGCTCGCTCGAACCTAGCGCGGCGACGCCCGACATCCGATCTCATGCGCGCCGGTGCGGCGATCCCAGGCGGTCCAACCAGCGCAGCGGGGGCGTGCCATCGATCACACGACTGAACGAGACCACCTCGGACGCAGCGTTCAGCGCCAGCAGGAGGGCGAGCATCGCCCACAGTGCCCAGCCCGAGGTCGTGACGACGATGGTCAAGCCCACCACGGCGCCCACGGCGTTCGACCCGGCGTCGCCCAGCATGTGCTCCTCCCGGAGGTCACCGGGGAGCAGGCCCGCCACGGCGCCCACCGCCACTGCGGGCGCGGTGAGGTAGCCGAGCCGACCCCAGGTGGCGGCGGCGAGGGCGGCGAACGCGATGAGCGCCACCTTGCCCACCCGCCCGGGCGCACGGTCGAAGAGGTTCGCTGCGTTGGCGGCGAGCGACACGATGGCGGCGTCCCGCAGCACCTCGACGGCGCCCCGGTCGGCGAGGCTGCCCACGACCACGATGGCCAGGAGCGGGCCCCCGACCAGCTTCACCATCCCGGTCGTCAGCCGGCCCCGCAGCAGGGCGTCGATGTGCCCCCGGAACCCGCCCGACTGCCCCACGCCGGCCAGGTCGTCGAGGAGCCCCAGGAACGAGAACCCCGCCACCGCCAGCAGCGTGGGGATGCCCAGCGCGCCGATCGCGCTCCACCGGAACGACTCGGGTGCCACGGCGACGACCATCACGATCGGCACGACGACGCCCATCGCGGTCGGGAGGAGGTGGCCCCGGTAGTTCTCCCTCGTGAACACCTCGGACGACATCACGGGTTGGAGGGCGCGTGACAGCGCCCAGGCCAAGAGCCCGCCGACGGCGAACGACGAGACCAGGGCGATCAGGCCGTTCACCGCGCCCGCCTCCGTGGGAACCGTGCGAGCGGCGCGACCGCCGAACCGCCGGCCTCGTCCGTGCCGCCACCACCGCCGTCCTCGCCGTCAACGCTGCCGGGATCGCCTTCTGCACCCACCAGCGCCACCCCGGGCGCGCCCGCCGACCGCAGGCGCACCCCCCGCCGGCGCCGGGCGTCCAGCTCGACCGCGATGTGGGTCGACCACGGCAGGGCGACGGCGAGCATCACGGCCGGCATCGACACGCCCGAGTCGTTGAAGAGCATGGCCCCCACGCCGAGCGACAGGCCGGCGATCCCGAACGCCCGGTAGCCCCAGTGGTTGGCGTTCACCAGCACGATCGTCCGGTTGGGGCGCCAGGTGATGTAGGCGAAGTAGACGAGTGCCGCCGGGATGATCCACGCCCAGATCGTCGAGAAGACGTCCAGGTTCGTGGCGATCTTCCGTTCGATGACCTGCCCCACGCCGCTCGACACCGCCTTCGAGGCGAACCGGCCGAGGTGGGTGCGGTCGTCCGCCGGCCGCGCCAGGTCGATGAGCGTGAACACGCCGAGGACCGCCAGCGCCGCTGCCAGCGACAGGGCGATGGCACGCACGCGGATCCGGACACGTGCGAGCAGCAGCACGCAGAGCACGGCCGCCGGGGTCAGCGCCAGGACGCCGCCCACGTCGGACCCGAGGCCCGGAGCTCCGTCCACCACCACCGAGATCGCGAAGACGGCCGAGGCGGCCCCGAGGAACCAACCGGGTGGACGCCCGCTGCGGCTGGGACCGACGAGGTCGTAGGCGCCGCACACCACGGCGATCGCCGCGATGCCGAGCAGCGAGAACGCCTGGTTGCCGAACCCGGCGAAGCGCCCCGCCACCACCGGGGAGTAGCCGAACAACGTGTCGATCTGCAGGCGGGCACCGGTGCACACGTCGACCACCAGCACCAGCCACAGCGCGGCCATGATCACGAGCGGGCCCACGCGGGGCCGTGCGCGGGTCGCGAGGGCAGCCGCGGCTGCGCCCAGCGCTGCGGCTCCGTACACGGCCGTCCCGAGCTGCACCGGGGTGAGGTGCTGGAGGGGCAGCGCGCCGGCGAGGAACGCCACGGGCGGCACCGCCAGGATCCACATGGAGAGGCGGGCCACCCACCGGGTGAGCCGGGGGTACCGCGAGAGGCACAGGATCGCGAGGGCGAGGTCGATCACCACCAGCCCCACGAACACCACCGCGAACGGCCCGAACGTCCGGTCCCGCAGCTCGGCCCGCGCCGAGGCGTCGACCAGCACGTCCACCTTCTCGTCGAAGGCGAGGGGGTCGGCGACCGAGGTGACCGCCGTGGGCTCCATCCCGGTGGGGATCCCGACCCCGAGCCGTTCGAGCACCGTGGGAGCGACGTCCGTCAGGGCCACGTACCGGGCGCGGCGAGTGGTGCCCGACGACGCCCAGCCCGGCTCCACCCGCGGGCCCGCCACGGCGAAGACAGTGAGCTGCTCGTCGCCGGCGGGAGGGTCGGGTGCCACCACCATCACGGTGTCGCGACCCAAGTCGACCTCCGACAGGACGGCGTCGACGAGGGCGTCCTCCCTGCGCAGCGCCTCCTGGTAGAGCTCGTTGCCACGCTCGACGCTCGTGTTCGGGCGCTCCGCCTCGGCCCGGGCGAGGTCGCTCAGCTCCACGAGGAGCACGTCGGAGCGGCCCAGCTCCCGCCGGACGGCGTCGACGGCCACGTCCAGCTGCGTGCGGACGCCGAACGGCGCCCCCGCATCGACCTCCAGCAGCTCGGGGCCCACGGTCCCGGCACCCAGCGCGCCGTGCGCGTCCACCCCGAACAGCGCGGCGTGCCGGCGGGTCACGTCGTGCACCGACTGGCCCGCGTTGCCCACCACCGCCACACGGCGCCCGGCGTCGGCGAGGGCGTCCCCGAGCGCCCCGACCTTCGTGCCGTAGCGCTCCGCGTCGTTGGCGGATCGGAGCCGGGGCACGTTCACCGCGAGCAGCGGGGCGTCGCTCTCGATCCCGGCGAGGCGCCGGAAGACCTGCTCTCCCGTCTCCCCGTTCCAGACCTCGTCGCGTCCGAGCACCACCCCGTCGCGATCCGTGCTGTCGTCGCCCACGGCCCGGTTGCCGCTGCCCATCGTGAGGTAGGCCGGCGACGGCCCGGTCTCCACCGCGGCGGTGCGCACCGACAGCGACGCCAGCGCCGACCGTTCGAACAACCGGCCCAGCGCCGGCGTGGGTGATGACCGGAACCGCTCCCAGGTGAGGTGCGGCACCGACACGACCACCACACGACCGCGGTCGGGGTCGGGGGACGGGTCCTCCTGCGCCGACGCCCAGCCCGGAGCCACCAGCAATGCGGCGGCCACGAGCAGCAGCACCACGCCGCCGATCGGTCGGGGCGACCTCACCGCCCGACCGTCCGGCGGTACACGTCGGCCACCTCGGCGGTCAGGCGGTCGGGATCGAAGCGCGCCACCGACTCGGCGCGGAGCCGCTCACCCGCCCGCCGGGCTCCCTCGATGTCGCCGAGCAGAGCGACCATCCCCCGGGCGAGACCCGCAGCGTCGCCGACGTCCACCACGGACCCGGTCGAGCCGTCGGTGACCACCGTGGAGACGATACCGACGTCGGTGGTCACCACGGGCGTGCCCAAGATGGCGGCCTCGGGCACCACGATCGGGATCGCCTCCCAGATCGAGCTGAGCGCCACCACGTCCGCCGCCTCCATCGGGCCGGTCGCCGGGTGGCGCGACCCCACGAGCCGCAGCGACTCCCCCACCCCCGCCCGGTCGATCGCGGCCTGGACCTCCGAGCGGGAGGGGCCCTCGCCGACCACCACGGCCCGAGCGTCGGGGACCTGGGCGGAGGCCTGCCGCCACGCCTCGACGAACGTCAGCAGGTCCTTCTGCGGGTGCAGCCGTGCCACCACCACGACGAGCGGCGTGTCGACGTCGACCCCGAGGTCCGCACGCACGGCCGCCCGATCAACCCCGGGCTCGGGCAGCGGGAACGCCGGCACGACCACGCTGCGGCGCTCTGGCGGCAGCACCGCCGAGAAGTGCTCGTCGATCGCCGCCGACGGCGAGATCAGGTGGTCGACCCTGCGCACCAGCTCGCGTTCGAGGATCCGGAGCAGCCGCCCCTTCGGACCGTCGTCGAGCACCAGGTTGTGGGCGGTCAGCACCACCGGCCGACGGGGGCGGGAGGCCACCGCGGTCCAGCCGGCCTTGAGGCCGTGGGCGTGCACCACGTCCACGTCCCCGACGGACCCCAACTGCTTCGCCGCACGCCGCAGCCCGCCCGGCGACAGGCCACCGGGGACATCGACGCGGACGTCCACCGGCCGATCGCCGAGGGCGCCTTCGGGCCCGGCCACGACGGCGTCGACACCCACCGCGTCGAGCCGTGCCGTCAGCTCCGCGACGTGGGTGCGGATGCCGCCCTCGGCGGGGCCCATCAGCTCCACGGCGCGCAACGGTCGCTCGCCGCTCACCGCCGGAACCTCCCGGGGTCGGCCCCGTACGAACGCAGCAGGGCCGCGGGGCGCACGCGGCTCAGGAGGAGGTGCGATGCGACCACCACGACGACTGCGATGACGCCGCCGGCCACCGCGACCCCGACCCGGGCCACGAACCCACCGGGGTCCACCGCCAGCCACACGAGGCGGGCCAGGCCGGCCGTCACCACCGCAGCGAGGGCCGTCACCGCCACCGGTCCCCACGGACCCAGCGGCCCGTGCACGTCCCTTGCGCGCATGCGGCGATCGACGATCACGCCCAACACCGTCGCACCCAGCAGCATCACCGCGCTGTGGGCGAAGCCGATCACCGCGACCAGCCACCGGCCCTCCACGTGGGGGGCGACGGCGAGGATCGCGAGGCATCCGGCGGCCACCGCGCCCACGTTCACGTAGGTCGGCGTGCGCATGTCGCCCATGGCGTAGCAGGCACGGGTGAACAGGAGGAGCAGGCCGAACCCGATGATCCCGGGTGCGAAGCCCACGACGGCCAGGGCGATCTCGGGCGCACGCTCCGCGGGGGCACCGTGGACGACCAGCCGCACCACGGGCTCGGCCAGCGCGATGAGCAGGCCCGTCACCGGAAGCGTGAGGAGGGCGATCGAGCGCACCCCACCGGAGAGCGTCTCGCTGAAGCGCTCCCACGCCCCGGCGGTGGCATCGCGGGCGAGGCTCGGGAACCGAGTGGTCATCACCGGCACCGAGCCCACGGAGTGCGGCAGCAGGAACAGGGTCCATGCGAGCTGGTACACGGCGACCGCTCCCTCCCGGCGGTTCGCGGCGTGGAGCATCACGACCAGCAGGATCTGCGTCGCCGACAGGAAGAGCGCGGCCCACATGCCGTCGCCGGCGAGGCGGCGGACGACGGGATGGCGCCAGTCCAGGTTCGGCCGGATCGGGAACCGTCGGGCCGCCGCGGCGACGGGGAGGGCGCAGAACGCCACGACCCCCGCGGTGGTCCCTCCGGCGAGCACCCACAGCTCGGCGGTGCTGAGGTCGAGCGACGGCGCCCGTCCCGCCAGCAGGGCGGCGAACCAGAGGTACGCGCCGATCACCACCACGTTGTTCACCACGGGGGCGACGGCTGGGATGACGAAGCGGTCGGTGGAGTTGAGGAGTGCCGTCGCCACCACGTTCGCCGCGTACAGCACCATCTGCGGCAGGAAGAACCACAGCATCACCGCGCCGAGGTCGATCGCCTGGTCGCGGATGGCCGGGTCGCTCACGTCCGAGAGGAAGAGGCCCATGATCGGCCGGGCGAGGATCATCCCGATCGCCGCCAGCACGCCGAGCCCCAGCCCGGTCAGGCCGATCACCGCACCGGCGACGTGGCCCGTCTCCCGGTCGTCGCCGCGGTCCACGGTGGCGACCAGCGCCGGCACCAGCACCGCCTGGAGCGCGCCGGCGGCGAGCAGTTCGAACACGACGTTCGGCACGGTGTTCGCCGTCTGGTAGGTGTTCGCCAGGTAGGTGACGCCGAGGACGTTCGTGACCACCACGGTGCGGAGGAACCCGGTCCCCCTCGACACGGCGGTGACCGCCGCCATGGCTCCGGTGGCCCGGCTGAGGGCCTGCTGGCCGGGCGCCGGGCGCGCTGGGGCGCCTGCGCTCACGACGGCGGGAACGCGCTGGTGGCGCTCTCCGTGATGCCGTAGGCGCCGGTGGCCTCGGCGGGCGGCATGCCGAGCAGCCGGAGGAGGGCGAAGCGTCCGAACGGCTGGTCGAGCGCGTCGATGCTGGCGATCGCCTCCGACACCGCTGTGTCCTCACGGAGCGGCTCGACGAAGGCGCCGCGGAGCGACGGCTCGGCGATCGAGCGCTGGATCAGGTCGGTCGACGCGGCAGCGTCCAACATCTCACACGCCACGACCCGCCCCGGCATCCGCTCGGCCAGCTCAGCCGCCAGCTTGCGGAGCGCTTCGTGCTGGTGCTCCTCGGCGCCCTCGCCCGACACGATCACCACGCGGAGCGGCTGATCGGTGATGAGCGGCCCGGGAGCGACGCTCCCCTGCACCGACCAGGTCAGCATGCCCGCCGAGGTCAGCCGCTCGAGCAGCGTCGCCGCCTGCGCGCCCGGTTCTGGGAGGGTGGTCGTGGTGGTCACCGGGGCGCCGTCGGGCGGCTGCTCGCCCTGCTCCGGCGGCGCCTCGTCGGAGTCCGGTCCGGGTGCGTCCGGGCCCGGGTCGGGTGCTCCGCCGACCGTCCCGAGGGTCTCCCCCAGCTGCTCGGTGGCCAGATCGAGGACCACCTCGGCCGCGGCGTCGGCGTCGGCGCCCACGGCTTCTGCCACTGCAGTGCGGACGCCGAGGTCGACCAGCTCGGCGCGTGGCTCCCACCACACCACTCCGGCGAGGGTGGCACCGGCGGCCCCGAGGTCGCTCTGCACGGTGTCCACACCCTCGGGCGACACGCCACGCGCGGCGATCACGAGCACCTGGTCGGCGACGGTCCCGTCGAGCAGGGCGCGCATCGGACCGCCGGCGAACTCGGCGGTGACCTCGTCCATGCGTTCGGCGTGGGCGCGCAGGGCGTCGTTCTCCGCGCCACGTTCGGCGATCTTCTCCTCGAGGCTGCGCTGGGTGTTCGTGAGCGACCCGACGGTGGCCCGATCGAGGAGGCTCGACCCCATGAAGATCCCGATCGCGAGCGACAGGAAGACCGCGGTGATCGAGACGATGTGGAACCGGATGTTGACCATCGAGGGGCTCAGTTCGTGAAGTCGGCCCAGTAGGCCCGGATGATGAGGCGGATCGGTTCCGAGACCATCGTCAGGACGGCGAGCGCCACCAGCGCGGCCACCACCATCAGGAGCAGGTCCCGCTTGCGCACCCGGTTCCGGTAGAGGCGGCTGACACCCTTCGCGTCCACGAGGATCGGCCCGACCTTCATGCGGGTGATCATCGTGGACGCCATCCCGCGCCGCCCCTTGTCGAGGAAGTCCACCATCGACGTGTGGGTGCCGACCGCCACGATCAGCTCGGCCCCGTGCTCGTACGCCATCAGCATGGCGATGTCCTCGCTGGTGCCCGACGCCGGGAACAGCGTGTGGGGCAGCCCCATGTCCTCCAGGCGCTTCGCGCCCGGGGCGCGGCCGTCGCGGTACGCGTGCACCACCAGCGCCGCACCGGAGCGGAGCGCACGCTCGCTGACCGAGTCGAAGTCGCCCACGATCACGTCGGGGACCAGGCCGTGCTCCATCAGCGCATCGGCGCCGCCGTCCACCGCCACCAGGATCGGCTTCATCTCGGCCACGTAGCCCGTGCTGCGGATCAGCGCGAGGTCCTCGCGGTAGTCGTGGCCACGGACCACGAGGAGCACGTGGCGCCCGCGGAAGTCGACCCCGACGTCGGGCACCTCGAAGTCGTCCGACAGCAGGTCGAGGTTGTCGTCGACGTAGGTGACCGTGTTGTCGATGAACCGGAGGAACTCCGCCTCCAGCTGCTCCTCCGACTCTGCGTGCCGCCGCTCGACGGTACCCCGGCTCTGGCGGTGCCCGCTCGCCACGACCTCGCCGTCCACGAGGATCCGGTCCACGTCGATCAGCACGTCCGCCCCGTCGGGGATCGACATCACCGCCGGGCCGCACCCGTCCACGAGCACGATGCCGGAGTCCAGCACCACGAGCGGGCCTTCGTTGGGGTACCGGCCGGTGGTCGAGTCGGCGGCGTTCACGACCGCCACGACACCCGACGCCGCGAGCGACTCGCCGGCGATCCGGTCGATGTCCTCGTGGTCGATGATCGCCACGTCGCCCGGCGACAGCCGGCTCACGAGGTCCTTCGTGCGCGGGTCGGCGTGGCCGGGGCCCCGCACGACGAGCGGCGGTGACCCGGTAGCGCTGACCCTCTGGCGGCGGTTGCGGGTGGGACGGCGAGCCATCAGGCCGCTCCCCTCGACGACACGAGCAGGTCGCGGGCGTGGCGGTGGGCGGCCTCGCTGTCGGGCTGGCCGGAGAGCATCCGTGCCAGCTCCACGACGCGCTCCTCCTCGTCGAGGACCGTGGCGGTCGAGGTCGTCATGGTGTCGTCGCTGTCCTTCCGCACGGACAGCTGCACGTCGGCGCACGCTGCGACCTGCGCGAGGTGCGTGACCACCAGCACCTGTCGCTCGGTGGCGAGGCGTGCGAGGGAGGCACCGACCGCCGCTGCCGTCACGCCGCCGATGCCGGCGTCGACCTCGTCGAAGATCATGGTGGGCGGCCCGGCGGACAGGACCCGGTGCACTGCGAGCATCACCCTCGACAGCTCACCACCGGACGCCACCTTGTTGAGCGGTGCCGGCTCCATGCCCTTGTTGGCGGCGAGGAGGAACTGCACGTCGCCCCCGTCGGGTCCGTCCACCTGCACCTCGAAGCGGGCGTGGGCGAGCCCGACCTCCTCGAGGCAGGCGAGCACCGCCGCGGCCAGCCCGGGGGCGGCGTCGCGGCGGGCCACGGCGAGTGCCTCGGCCTCCTTGGCGAGCCGCTCGCGGGCGGCGGCGAGCTGGCCCTCGAGCGCAGCGGCGCGGGCGTCGCGCCCCTCCAGCTCCTCCACCCGGGCCCGGCCCTCGTCGGCGAAGCGGATGATCTCGTCGATGGTGTCCCCGTACTTCCG
>JBIQID010000072.1:9727-12027 GCA_044508215.1 Actinomycetota bacterium
CGCGCCTCGGTGGCGCCGGCCAGCAGCTCCTCCCGCTGTTCGAGGGCGTCCAGCTCGTCGGGGTCCGACAGCCCGGCCGCGTCGATCTCGGCCACCTGGAAGCGCACGAGGTCCAGCTCACGGGCGCGTTCGCGCTCGTCGCCGCCCAGCGCCTCGAGCTCGGCCGCGAGGTCTCGGACCGCGGCGCGTGCGGCGCGGTAGGGATCCACGTCGATCCGGCCGAAGCGGTCGAGCGCGTCCCGCTGCGCCTTGGGGCGGAGCAGGACCTGCTGGGCGTGCTGCCCGTGGATCTCGACCAGGCCGTGGCCCGCCTCGCCCAGCTCGGCGAGGGTGGCCAGGTTGCCGTCGACGTAGCAGCGGGACCGCCCCTTCGCTGGCACGACCCGGCGCAGCACCGTCTCGTCGTCGCCCACCACGAAGCGGCCCTCGACGACCGCCTCGGTCGCACCCGGGCGGACGCGGGCCGCGTCGGCTCGCCCGCCGAGCAGCAGGCCGATCGCCTCGACGATGAGGGTCTTGCCCGCTCCGGTCTCGCCGGTGACGGCGCACATCCCCGGCCCCAGGTCGACTCGCAGCGACGAGACCACCCCGAGGTCGCGGACGGCCAGCTCTACCAACATGACGCGCCGAGGCTAGTGCCGTGCTGCCTCCGGCAAGCGCCGGGCATCCCGGCTCCGCATGCGCCGTGCGGCAGCGCCGAGGCGGGCTCCCTCAACGTTCCGGCAGCCCGAACTTGGCCCGCAGGACGGAGAGGAAGTGCTGCCGCCCGAAGTGGATGAGGCGCGCCGGCTTGGGCGATGCGGTGCACACCACCACCTCTCCGTCGGCGACCTCCTCGCCGACGCGGCCGTCGACGCTCAGCATCGCCGGACGGTGGCCCCTGACGGTGAGGCGGACCTCGCTCGTGGGCTCGAGCACGAGCGGCCGGTCGAACAACATGTGGGGCGCGACCGGAGCGATCAGGATCGCCTTGTGGCCGGGGGCGATGATCGGCCCCCGCACGCTGAACGCGTAGGCGGTGGAGCCGGTGGGCGTGGACACGATCAGGCCGTCGCCGACGTAGGGGGTGAAGCGCTCCCCGTCGAGCGCCACCTCGATCCGCACGGTGTGGCCCACGTCGAACCGTTCGAGGACCACCTCGTTGAGCGCCGTGGCCGTGATCGGGCCTTCGGGCCCGGCCCGGGTCACGCAGAGGCGCATCCGCTCCTGCACCTTGGCGTCGCCGGACAGGAACCGCTTCACGGCCACCCTCACGCCGTCGGATTCGACCACCGAGAGGTAGCCGAGCTGCCCGGCGTTCACGCCCAGGACCGGGACGTCGGAGTCCGCCGCAGCGTCGACGGCTCGCAGGATCGTCCCGTCGCCGCCGATGCCGACCATGAGGTCGAGGCCTTCGACCAGCTCGTCGTCGGGCACCGCCACCTCGCTCCGCCCGATCCGCTCGGCGTCGACGGCAGGGATCCGCACCTCGTGGCCGCGCTGGGTGAGCCAGTCGACCAGGTCGGCACCCACCGCCCAGGCGGCGGCGCGCTCGTGGTGGACGAGGATGCCGAACGCGCTCACCCGGACGCTCCGGGGACCTCGGCGCCGACCTCGGCGATCGCAGCGTCGACCGCCTCGGGGGTGAGGCGTGCGGTGGGACCGCCGGCGACGGGGACCTCCCCCAGGAGGAGGAACTCGACGTTCCCCTCGGCGCCGCGGACAGGTGAGCACATGAGCTCCATCATGGAGGCTCCGGCCGCGTCGAACGCGGCATCGGCGTCGAGGATCGTCCGGCGCCAGATCTCGGGGTCGGCGATCACCCCGCGGCCGCGGGACGCCTCCGCTCGGGTCGCCTCGAACTGCGGCTTCAACAGCAGGACCATCCGGCCGCCCGCCTCGAGGAGCCCGACCAGCGCCGGGGCGAGCGTGCGGAGCGAGATGAACGAGAGGTCGCCCACGAGGAGCGGCACCGGGCCTCCCACGTCGGCCGGCCGCACGTCACGGATGTCGGTCCGTTCCAGGGAGGTCACCCTCGGGTCGACGACGAGCCGCTCGTGGAGCTGGTTCCGTCCCACGTCGACGGCCCACACGTGCTCGGCGCCGCGCTGGAGGAGGCAGTCGGTGAACCCTCCGGTCGATGCCCCTGCGTCGACCACCCGCAGCCCGGTGACGTCCACGCCGAACCGGTCGAGGGCCGCCTCCAGCTTGAACCCGCCGCGCCCGACGAACCGGGGCACCTCCCGAAGGACGAGCGGCTCGCCGGGACCGACCTGGCGCGACGGGGTCTCGGCGACCGTGCCGGACACCAGCACCAGCCC
>JBIQID010000072.1:12127-15298 GCA_044508215.1 Actinomycetota bacterium
GACCGACCTGGCGCGACGGGGTCTCGGCGACCGTGCCGGACACCAGCACCAGCCCATCTGAGATCAGGCGCCGGGCCTCGTCCCGGTCGCTGGCCAGGTTGCGGCGGACCAGCTCGGCGTCGAGCGGGCGGCGGCTCATGGTCGACCGGCGTCGGCAGCGAGCGGGGACGGGCTCCCGCCGTGGCGGGCGACGAGCTCGGCGAGGTCGCGGCCGACCCACTCCGGCGGCACGTCCTCGGGCTCGGTCCCCGGCGCGGTGTTCCCGGTGAGGACGAGGCCGAAGCGCCAGCCGAGGGCGCTCGCGAGCGCTCCGTCGGTGGCCGGCGTGTCGCCGACCACCACGCCCCCGCCGCCGAACCGCTCGCGGACCAGCCGCACCATCGCAGGATGGGGCTTTCCCGCCACCTCGGGCGTGGCGCCCGTGGCGGTGGCGATGGACGCCACGAGGGCCCCGCACCCGGGGCCGAAGCCGTCCTCCCGCGGGTAGCGGGGGTCGGTGTTCGTGGCGAGGAAGCGGGCGCCGCCCGCGATCGCAGCCGTGGCGGCGTCCATCGCGGCGTAGTCGAACGAGCGCCAGAGCCCGACCACGACGGCGTCGACGATCGCCCCGTCGGTGGGCGGATGGACCTCGACGCCTCGGGACCTCAGCGCCTCGACCACCCCGGCGTCGGCGACGACCATCGCGCGCTCACCCGGTTCGAGCAGGAGCGCCACGGCCATCGCGGAGGTGACCACCTCCTCCGCACGGGCGTCGATCCCCGCCTCGGCGAGCCGCTGGACGTAGCCGTCGACCGTGCCCGCCGAGTTGTTCGTGCAGAACGCGACGCGGTGGCCGGCCCTTCGCAGGGCGGCCACCGCGTCGGCAGATCCGGCTATCGGGGTGCGGCCCCGCCACACGACCCCGTCGAGGTCGTGCAGCCACGTGGTGGCTGCCTGCGGCACCGGCCCGGAGGCCGGCGCGGGTGACGAGCCGATGGCGGAGCTGCTCCGGTCAGGCGATCGTGATCGAGCTGTCCAGGTACACGTCCTGGATCGCGTTGAGCAGCTCCACGCCCTCGGCCATGGGCCGCTGGAACGCCTTGCGACCCGAGATCAGGCCCATGCCGCCGGCCCGCTTGTTGATGATCGCGGTGCGGACGGCCTCGGCGAGGTCGGACTGGCCCTTCGACTCGCCACCGGAGTTGATGAGGCCGATGCGGCCCATGTAGCAGTTCGCCACCTGCCAGCGGGCGAGGTCGATCGGGTTGTCCGTCGTCAGCTCCTCGTAGACCAACTTGTTGGTCTTGCCGAAGGCGATCTCGTTGAACCCGCCGTTCCGGGTGGGCAGCTTCTGCTTGATGATGTCGGCCTGGATGGTCACACCGATGTGGTTGGCCTGGCCGGTGACGTCGGCCGCGTCGTGGTAGTCGACGCCGTCCTTCTTGAAGGCGTCGTTGCGGAGGTAGCACCACAGCACAGTGAACATGCCGAGCTGGTGGGCCTCCTCGAACGCTGCCGTGATCTCCTGGAGCTGGCGGCGCGACTGGTCGGACCCGAAGTAGATCGTGGCGCCGATGCCGGCGGCGCCGAGGTCGAACGCCTGCTGCACGGAGCCGAACGGGACCTGGTCGTAGGTGTTCGGGTAGGTGAGCAGCTCGTTGTGGTTGATCTTCACGATGAAGGGGATGCGGTGCGCGTAGCGGCGCGACGCGAGCCCCAGCACGCCGAACGTGGTGGCGACGGCGTTGCAGCCACCCTCGATCGCCAGCTCGACGATGTTCAGCGGATCGAAGTAGGCCGGGTTCGGAGCGAAGGACGCCGCGGCGCTGTGCTCGATGCCCTGGTCCACCGGGAGGATCGACACGTACCCGCTGCCGGCGAGGCGGCCGGTGCCGTGGAGGGCGGCGAGGTTGCGGAGCACCTGCGGGGAGCGGTCAGAGCCGCCGAACACGCGGTCGATCGAGTCGGGCCCGGGGAGCTGCAGCTGCTCCTGGGGGATCGCCTTCGACTGGTACGACAGCAGGGTGTCGGCGTCGTCGCCGAGCAGAGCGTGGACGTCCACGTTGGTCTCCTCCAGGTCTCACGCCCTCGGAGCGGCTCCGTCTGGGCGAGCGGCGCTGCGCCGCGTGGTCCGATCGTACGGGACCGGTCCCCTGTGCCGGAAACCACCCCCCTCACGGATCGGCCCGTCTGGCCCCTGCGCCTTGCGCTGGGCAATGCTGTGGGGCCGGATCACCAGAGGACGCAGATGACCGACCCCGCGCTCCAGACCTCAGCGATCGCCACCACCGCCGCTCCGCCGGCGGCCGATCGCACGGCGCGCACCGAGCGCTCCGAGCGGAAGGCCGACGAGCAGGCGGGCCGGGGTGCGGTGAAGTTCTCGCTGATCGTCTCGGCGGTCCGCTGCACGATCACGTACCTGCTGCTGCCGCTGTGGGCCCCGCTCAGCACGGTCACCAGCGTGATGCGTCCCGTCGAGCTGGTGCTCCACGTCGTGGCGATCATCTCGGTCGGCTACGGCGTCCGACGCTTCTGGCGGAGCGGCCACCGCTTCAAGTGGTACTACCTGGCCCTCGCCGTCACGGTGGTGTTCATCTCGACGATCGCGATCGTCCAGATGTTCATGGACTGATCCGCTCCGCTCCGGCTGGCAGCAGGCGTCAGCCCAGGTGGTCGATGCGTTCCTCGACGTCCGCGAAGTCGGGGGCGACGTTCGCGATCCAGCCGAACAGGCCACGAGCCCTGGGCACGTCGCTCGCCCGCTCGTAGAGGTCGGCCAGGGCGTACGCACGCCGGAGGTGGTGCGTGCCCGGTCGCTTGGGGGTCCGCCAGCCCTTCTCGAGGAGGCGGATGGCGTCACGGAGCCGGCCCTGGTCGGCCAGGGCGCCGGCAGCCACGATGCGACCCTCGACCACCAGCTCGGCCGACGGCGACGCCTCCCCCAGCTCGCGCCACAGCTCGTCGACCTCGCTCCAGCGGCGAAGCGCCCGGTAGCAGTCGGCGAGCACGGGGTTCTGCTCGGCCGAACCCGTGAGCTCCCGGAACGCCTCGAGCTCCGAGATGGCTTCCTTCCACTTGCCCAGCCGGTAGTGGACGAGCCCGAGCAGCTCCCTCACGCTCGTCGCGCCCGGTGCCTCCGCTGCGATCGGCCGCAGGATCCGGCGAGCCTCGGTGTAGCGCTCGGCTTCGAAG
>JBIQID010000073.1:0-15138 GCA_044508215.1 Actinomycetota bacterium
GGCGGCCACCCCCCGAAGGTAGCCGCCCGCCTCCTGCCGGTCGGTGCCGCCCGGGCGGTCCCATCAGGGGTCCGCTCGTAAGCTCGCCGCGTGTCCGTGGCCCCGCCATCGCCTCCCGCCTCGTCGGCGGCCGCTCCGTCGCCCGGGGCGCTCCAACGCGGCCTGCGGGGTCGGGCGCTGGCCGTGGTGGGCGGGATGCTGTGCAGCGACCTCGTGGAGCTGACCGACGACCTGTCGGTGCTCGACGGCGAGGGCTTCTGGGCGGTGGTGCTCCCCTACGAGGGCGCCCCGGTGTGCGCCCGCTTCGCCGACGTTCGACCGGCCACCCCGTGGACCGGCCGGCCGTGGCCGGGCTGCGATCGCAGCTCCTGGCGATCAACGCTCGACGAGACCGGGTTCCGGCGGGGCGTCGACGAGATCAAGGAGCGGATCCGCGCGGGCGGCGTCTACCAGGTGAACCTGACCCGCCGGCTGCACGCGCCCATCGACCTGGACCGTCCGGGATCGGACGTGGCCGCCCTCGGCGCTGCCCTCGCCGAGGGGAACCCAGCCCCGTTCAGCGCGGTGGTCCGGATCCCCGAAGCCGGCGTGGCGGTGGCCTCTGCCTCTCCCGAGCTGTTCCTCCGACGCGACGGCCACGTGGTCCGCTCCTCCCCGATCAAGGGGACCGCGGCCACCCGAGACGGCTTCCTCGCCAAGGACCGGGCCGAGAACGTGATGATCGTCGACCTCGTGCGCAACGACCTCGGGCGGGTCTGCCGCTATGGGTCGGTGAGCGTCCCCGGCCTGTGCGTGGCCGAGGAGCACCCGGGCCTCGTGCACCTGGTGAGCACCGTCGAGGGCCACCTCTCCCCCGGCGCCGGCTGGGCCGAGCTGATCGCAGCCACGTTCCCTCCTGGCTCCGTGACCGGGGCGCCGAAGATCGCTGCGTGTCGGGTCATCGCCGAGCTGGAGTCCGACGAGCGCGGGCCTTACTGCGGTGCGATCGGCTGGGTCGACGCCGACCGTCGGGTGGGCGAGCTGAACGTGGCCATCCGCACGTTCTGGATGGCCGACGACCACCTGTGGTTCGGGACGGGAGGCGGGATCACCATCGACTCGACGCCCGACGGAGAGTGGGCGGAGACGGAGCTGAAGGCCGATCGCCTGCTGAGCGTCGCAGGCCAGCCGGCTCGAGAGGTGGAGGTGGGACGGACGTGAGCGACCTGGGCAAGGTGTGGATCGACGGGCGGCTGGTCGAGCCCGACGAGGCGCGGGTGGCCTACGACGACCACGGCGTCACGGTCGGCGACGGCGCCTTCGAGACGGTGAAGGTGGCGGGCGGCCAGCCGTTCGCCCTCGACCTGCACCTGGACCGGCTGGCGCGCTCGCTCGCGGCGCTGCGCCTCCCCGAGGTGCCCCGGTCGACGCTCGTCGACGCCGCCGCCGAGGTGTGCCGATCGTTCGGTGGCGACGGGTTCCTACGGATCACGGTGACGGCTGGGCGGGGTCCGCTCGGCTCGCCCCGCGACGTGGTGCCGGCGACGGTCATCCTGGCGATCCGCCCCGGCACACTCCGGGTGGACCCGACGGCGGTCATCACGGTGCCGTTCACCCGGAACGAGCACGGGGCGCTGGCAGGCGTGAAGTCGACGTCGTACGCCGAGAACGTGGTCGCGCTCGACATGGCGGTCGAGGCCGGCGCCACGGAGGCGATCTTCGGGAACACCGCCGGGCAGCTGTGCGAGGGAACCGGCAGCAACGTGTTCGTGGAGGTCGACGGTCTCCTGGTCACGCCGACCCTGGGGTCGGGGTGCCTGGCCGGCGTGACGAGGGCGCTGCTCC
The DNA here is from genome assembly GCA_044508215.1 of Actinomycetota bacterium. Taxonomy (GTDB): domain Bacteria; phylum Actinomycetota; class Acidimicrobiia; order Acidimicrobiales; family Microtrichaceae; genus JAEZFI01. Next base: position 1,825 of record JBIQID010000073.1, read on the forward strand.
TCGACCTGCTGCCCGACGCCGTCGAGGCCGACGTCCCCCTCTCTGCGCTCACCGAGGCGACCGAGGCGTTCCTCGTGTCGACGGCGCGGGAGGTGCAGCCCATCTCGCACGTCGACGGCCGTGCGCTGCCGGCGTGTCCGGGACCGCTGACCACCGCAGCCCGCGCCGCCTGGGTCGAGCAGTACGGCTGACGCGTTACGGCTGACGAGGTACGGCTGACGCGGGGCGGCCGGCCGACGGGTCCCTCGGTCGGCGTCCTCACCGCTCCGTGCCAGGGGCGGTGGGTCGCAGGTGGATCACGTCACCGGCTGCGACGTCGTGGCGCACCCCGGACTCGTCCTCGACCACCAGCGACCCTGAGGCCGTCACGTCCGCGGCGGTGCCCAGGATCTCGCGACCGGGCAGCTCCACCCTGACGCTGCGGCCGAGCGTCGCCGACCGGCGCCGGTACTCGGCGAGCAGCGCAGCCGGCCCCCCGCCCCCCTCCTGTCGTTCGACGACGGCGAGGCGCTCCTCGAACCCGCGGAGCATCGCAACCAGCAGGTCCGTCGCGTCCACCGGCCCCCCGCTGTGGGGTCGGAGCGAGGTGGCGATCGGCGCCAGGTCTTCGGGCAGGGGCTCGGGCCAGTCGACGTTGATGCCGATCCCGGCGACCACCGCGTCGACCCGCCCGCCCAGCACCACGGACTCGGCGAGGATCCCCGACAGCTTGAGGTCCCTCCCCTCCGGACCGACGCCGACCACCACGAGGTCGTTCGGCCACTTGAGGCCCACCTCGACGCCGGCCACCTCCTCGCACGCCTCCGCCGCGGCGAGGCCGAGGGCCATCGTGACGGCGCCCACGTCGGTCGGCGCGAGCGCAGGGCGCACCAGGACCGAGCACAGGAGGGAGGCGTCGGGAGGTGCCTCCCAGGTGCGTCCCATGCGACCCCGACCCGCTGCCTGGTGACGGGCGCCGAGCACTTGCTCGGGGGCTCCCTGCCGTGCCCGTTCGAGCAGGTCCGAGTTGGTCGAGCCCGTGCTGTCGAGCCATTCGACCGTTGCGAACCGGTGCCCTTCCAGGGCGGACTTGGCGCGACCGGTGTCCATCGGGTCACCATAAGACGTGTTTTCCAAGGTGCTGATCGCAAACCGGGGCGAGATCGCGGTCCGGGTCATCCGTGCGTGTCGGGAGATGGGGATCTCGACCGTTGCCGTCTACTCGGAGCTCGACCGTGATGCGCTCCATGTGCGCCTCGCCGACGAGTCGTACGCGCTCGGTGGTCAGACGGCCGCCGAGAGCTACCTGAACACCGAGGCGATCCTCGACGTCATCCAGCGCTCCGGCGCCGAGGCGGTGCACCCCGGCTACGGCTTCTTCTCCGAGAACGCCGACTTCGCCCGTGCCATCGGCGAGATCGGCGTGACCTTCATCGGTCCGCCGCCCGAGGCCATCGAGGTGATGGGCGACAAGATCTCGGCGCGGCTCGCCGCCGAGAAGGTCGGCGTGTCCGGGGTGCCCGGCACCACCGACCTCATCACCGACCCGCAGCAGATCATCGACTTCGGCGCCGAGCACGGCTGGCCGGTGGCGATCAAGGCCGCGTACGGCGGCGGTGGTCGCGGCATGAAGGTCGTGACGTCCGCCGACGAGGCGGCCTCGCAGCTCGACTCCGCCCAGCGCGAGGCGAAGGCCTACTTCGGGCGCGACGAGTGCTACATGGAGCGCTACCTCACGGGCCCGCGCCACGTCGAGGTGCAGCTGATCGGCGACAAGCAGGGCAACTACGCCTACGTCGGCACCCGCGACTGCTCGGCCCAGCGTCGCCACCAGAAGCTGATCGAGGAGGCCCCTGCGGCCGGCATCGATCCGGACGTCCTCCGCCAGATGGGCGAGGCCGCGGTGAAGGTGGCCGAGGGCTGCGGCTACTTCAACGCCGGCACCGTCGAGTTCCTCTACCAGGACGGCGGCTTCTACTACCTCGAGATGAACACGCGGCTCCAGGTGGAGCACTGCGTGACCGAGCTGGTCAGCGGCATCGACCTCGTCGAGTGGCAGCTCCGCGTGGCAGCCGGCGAGACGCTCGGCTTCACCCAGGACGACGTGCGCCTCGACGGCCACGCGATCGAGGTCCGGATCAACGCCGAGGACCCCGCCGAGGGCAGGTTCCTCCCGTCGCCCGGCCCGCTCGAGGTGCTGAAGGTGGCGGCGGGCTTCGGTGTCCGCTGGGACGGCGGCTACGAGGCCGGCGACGAGATCAGCCAGTACTACGACAACCTCGTCGGGAAGCTGTGCGTGTGGGGCAAGGACCGCCCCACGGCGATCGCCCGCATGATCCGTGCGCTCGAGGAGACCGAGATCAAGGGCGTCGCCACGACGATCCCCGCTGACCTCGCCATCCTGCGGCACCCCGACTTCGCTGCGCTCACCCACTCCACCAAGTGGGTCGAGGACACCCTCGACCTCACCGGCGTGAAGGCCGACAAGGGCGAGGCGGTCACCGCCGACGGCGAGACCAAGGTGCGCCGCGACGTCGACGTCGAGGTCAACGGCAAGCGCTTCTCGGTCGCCATGTGGGTGCCCGAGTCGCAGCTCGCTCCGGTCGCCGGTGCGGGTGGGGGTGCTGCGCCGAAGGCCAAGCCGCGCCGTTCCTCCGCTGGTTCGTCCGCTGCAGCCGCGGGTTCCGGCTCCATCACGGTCCCCATGCAGGGCACGATCGTGAAGGTGCTGGTCGCGGTGGGCGACGAGGTCGAGGCAGGGCAGACGCTCTGCGTCCTCGAAGCGATGAAGATGGAGAACAACGTCACGGCCGACAAGGCCGGCAAGGTGGCCCGCCTCGAGGTCGAGGCCGGTCAGTCGGTGTCCTCCGGCGACCTCATCGCCGTCATCGAGTAGCGGCCCCCGCCGCCGCGGTCGCCGCACCCGCGGCGCTCGACGAGCACGGTCGTCTCAGGCGAGGCCGAAGCGGGTGGTCCTGGTGATCGGGTCCGCCTCGATGACGCGGACGCGGACCGACGTCCCCTCCGACAGGCGATCCCTCCCGTCGTCCTGGGCGGCCTCTGCCCCGGCCTCTGCGTCGTCGCCCTCGGCGGCCTCTGCGTCGGCGACCACGGGCGGATCGACCACCTGCACCCTGGCGCCGCCGTTGCGGAGCGACAGGACCACCGCGTCCAGCTCCTCGCCGACCCGCGGCGCCAGCACCGCTGCCTCGAGGAGGTCGACCACGGCTCTGTCGACGGTTCCGGCGCGTTGGCCGGCCGAGCCGAGCACCTTCGGCAGCGCCTCCAGCCGCTCCTTCACCCACGTGGGCACCTCCCGCCCCGCAGACGCCGCCAGGGCGATCTCCGCCGCGTAGCGGTCCCCGAGGCGCCGCAGCGGCGCCGTCACGTGTGCGTACGGCGCGGCCACGGCTGCGTGACGGGCGTCGGCTCCCTGCGGGGCCGTCCCGTCGAACGATGCGTAGCCCGATCCCCGCAACCCCTGGCCGGCGATGCTCGACAGGGCGAGGCCGACCGGGGTGCCCACGTCGAGCGATCGCACCCATGCCGGATAGCTGCGGTCGGCGGGCCACGGGTGGCCGAGCGACTCCGAGCGGAGCCTGAGGTCGGCGAGCACCCCTTCGTCGGGCGGTGGGAGGGTGCGCAGGAGGCCGACGCCCGCGTCGAGCATCAGGTCGGCCGCCGCCATGCCGGTGGACAGCGAGAGCTGGGCGTTCCAGTCCTCGACCGCGAGCGGCGGCAGCGAGACCAGGCGCACCTCCCCCGAGCGGCCGACGACCACGTCCTGCTCGGGCATCTGGAGGCTCACGCCGCCCCGCTCGACCTCTCGTGCCAGGCGCAGCGTGCCCAGCTCCCGGAGCAGTTCGGTGACCTCGACCAGGTCCACCCCACGGGCGAGGGCCTGCTCGCGCACGTCGGATCGGGGCTCCTGCAGGTCGATGCCGGAGGGCAGGTCGGGTGCCAGCTCGTGCGCCAGTGCCCTCGCCTCCGCGTGCGGTCCACCGGCGAGGTCGTCGATGACCTCGTAGGACGTGGCGACCTTCACCACCACCCGGGCACGCCGCACGTCGGTGCCGGTCCGCTCGCCACGCTGGTCGAAGCGGATCCGCCACAGCACCGCCGCACGCTCCTCGCCGGGGAGGAGGCTGGCCGACCCCTCGGAGAGCACGGTCGGGTGCAGCGGCGCAGCTCCGTCCGGCAGGTAGAGCGTGGTGCCCCGCTTCCACGACTCGACGTCCACGGGACCGCCGGGCTCCACCACGGCTCCCACATCCGCGATGGCGTAGTGCAGCAACCAGCCCGACCCGTCGCGCTCGATGTGGAACGCCTGGTCGAGGTCGCGGGCGCCGATCGGGTCGATCGCCACGAGGGGCAGGTGACGGGCGTCCTCCCGTTCGTCGAGGTGCCGGTCGCGGGACGCCTCTGCGGCGGCGACGGCCTCGGCGGGGAACCCTTGCGGCACGTCGAGGTCGACCCGCAGCTGTGCGAGCGCCGACACGAGCGGTTCGGTGTGGACCGTGAGGCGGCGGCGAGGCGCTGGCACGCGCCGAGGCTACGACCGCGGGCCGCCCTCGAAGATCGCGACAGTCGCGAAGTTCGGCAGCATCAGCTCAAGAACGCGACAGTCGCGAAGTTCGCGCGCTCGAAGATCGCGACTGTCGCGAAAACCGACTCACCCAGCCCAAGAACGCGACAGTCGCGAAGTTCACGCGCTCGAAGATCGCGACTGTCGCGAAGTTCGGCCGCATCAGCCCAAGAACGCGACTGTCGCGAAGTTCGCGCCTATTCGGCGGCTTCGGTGAGGGCTTCGGAGAGCGCCGGGTGGACGAGGAGGCTCTCGGCGATGTCGGAGACCTTCAGCCCGGCGGTCACGGCGAGGGCGATCACCGAGATCAGCTCGGCCGCGTGGCGGCCGACGATCGACCCGCCCAGCACCACGCCCGTGTAGGGGTCCGACACGATCTTCACGAAGCCGCGGGGATCACCGTTGATGAGCGCCTTCGCGGTGGTGGCGAACGGGACCTTCGTGACCCGCACCTTGCGACCCTCGGCGAACGCGTCGGCCTCGGCGAGGCCCACATCCGCGATCTCGGGGTCGGTGAAGATCGCCGACGCGGCCTTGTCGTAGTCGAGGTGCCGGTGGTCGTGGATGTGCATCCCCATCACGTGCTCGGCGATCTTCCGGCCCTGCATGCTCGCCACGGAGCTGAGCGGCAGCTTCCCGGAGAGGTCACCTGCGGCGTAGATGTGGGGGACGTTCGTGCGCAGGTGGTGGTCGAGCTCGGCGATCCACTGGCCGTCCATCTCGACGCCGGCGGCTTCGAGGCCGAGCCCGTCGCTGTTCGGGATCGAGCCGATGGCCAGGAGGGCGTGGCTGCCCTGGGCGGCGCGCCCGTCGTCGCAGCGGACCACGATGCCGTCGTCGGTGCGGTCGATGCCCACGGCACGGGCACCCTTGAAGAGCCGCACCCCGCGGGCCAGGAAGTCCTCCTCGAGGACGGCAGCCACCTCGGGGTCCTTCTGGGGGAGCACCTGCTGACGGCTCACGATGAGCGTGACCTCGGAGCCGAGCGAGGTGAACATGTGCACGAACTCCACGCCGGTGACGCCCGACCCGATCACCACGAGGTGCTCCGGCAGGACCTTGGGCGGGTAGGCGTCGCGGGTCACGAGCACGCGGTCGCCGTCGGGCTCGGCCCATTCGGGGATCCGCGGCCGGCTGCCGGTGGACACCATGATGGCGTCGGCCTCGAACACCTCGGTGCCGGTCGCTGTGGACACCTCGACCGTGTGCGAGTCGAGCAGCCGTCCCACCCCCTCCACGATGTTCACGCCCTGGCTCTCCAGCTGCGTGCGGGTCGACGACGCGAGCTTGCCGGTGATGGACCCGATGCGCTCTGCGATCGCGTCGAGCTGCAGGTGGGGCGTGTCGGTGGCGAGGCCCATGCGGGTGGCGTCGCGGAAGCTGCCGAACGCCGCGCCGGTGGCGATCATCGCCTTGGAAGGGACGCAGTCCCACAGGTGCGCCGCGCCGCCCACGATGTCGCGCTCGATCAGCGTCACCTCTGCACCGAAGCGGGCGGCGTGCGCGGCTGCCTGCGTGCCGGCGGGTCCGCCACCGATGATCACGAATCGCAGGGCCATGCGCTGCACGCTACCGGCAGCTCGCGTGGCCGCCTCGGATCGACGAGCAGACGTCCAGGCGACGCTCGCGGGGTGGTGGGCGGGCGCTACCGGAGGCGGCGGGCGACGGCGCGTGCCACCCGGTCGACGTACCAGCCGGGTGTCTTGCGGCCTCCGCCGGGGAACGACGCCACCTGCAGCCGGAGCTGGTGGATCAGCGCCTCCAGCTCCTTCTGCCGGACCCGCTGGGTTCCCACCTCGGCCGTGGCGCCGATCGCCGCGTCCCGAGCGCCCCACAGGTCGATCTTCAGCGACGCGACCTCGGCCTCGAGGCGGCCCACCTCGGCCTCCAGCTCGGCGATGCGAGCGTCGCGCGCGTCGCGCGGCTCACCGGTGGGTGCGGCTCCCTCGTCGGTGGGCGCGTCGGCGGAGGCCATGGCGTCGAGGCTAGGCCAACCCCACCCCGGTTCTGTCATGCAGCGCACGACGGATCTGTCGCACCCCGCACGACAGAACGGGCATGACGTCAGGCCCGGTAGCGGAGGACGAGGAAGCGAGCGCCAGCGAGCGAGCCCGAGCCGGAGCTGGCCGGGCCCATGAAGGACGTCAGGCTTGGAGGGCAGCGACGACCGAGGGCAGCGTCTCGCGGAAGTCCGGCAGCAGCTCGATGCCCGACGCACGCAGCGCGAAGTTGTCGAGCACCGAGTTCGCCGGGCGCGGCGCGGGACGGGGCGGGTCGAGCTCGGCCGTCGAGATCGGGCGGACGAGGCCGGGGTCGAACCCGCCGGCGCGCAGGATCTCCCCCACGAACTCGTACCAGCTGACCGGTCCCTGGTTGGTCACGTGGAAGACGCCGGGCCGCCGCTCGACGGTCAGCCGGAGGATCATCCGGGCGAGGTCGCCGGCGAACGTGGGGTGGCCGATCTGGTCGTCGACGAAGGAGAGCTGCTGCCCCTCCCCCGCCAGCCGCAGCACGGTCTTCACGATGTTGTTGCCGTGGGCGCTGCACACCCACGACGTGCGTGCGATGGTCGCTGCGGGCCCGGCCTCGTGCTCGCCTCCGAGCTTCGACCGCCCGTACACGGACTGCGGGTTCGGGTCGTCCCACTCGAGGTACGGCGAGCCCTTCGTGCCGTCGAAGACGTAGTCCGTGCTCACGTACGTGAGGTGCGCGCCCACCTGCCGGGCCGCGTCGGCGAGGTGCCGGGTGGCCAGAGCGTTCACCGTGTACGCCAGCTCGGGCTCCGTCTCGCACCGGTCGACCGCCGTGAACGCGGCGCCGTGCACGATGGCGTCGGGCCGCAGCGACGTGACCGCCCCGAGCACCATCGCCCGGTCGGTGATGTCGAGGGTGCGCTCGCCCCAGTCGAGGTCCACACCGACGACCTCGTGGTGCGTCCCTTCGAGGAGGGCGAGCAGCTCGGTGCCCAGCTGCCCGCGGGCGCCTGTGACGAGGATGCGCATCAGCGGTTCTTCACGCGGGTGGTGAGCGGACGCCACCAGTCCTCGTTGTCGACGTACCACTTGATCGTGGCGTCGATGGCGTCCTCGAACGCCAGCTCCGGTCGCCAGCCCAGCGCCCCGATCTTGTCGGTGGTGATCGAGTAGCGGCGGTCGTGGCCGAGGCGGTCCTCGACGTAGCGGACCGACGACTCGTCCTTGCCCAGCGCGGCGAGGATCACGTCGGTGATCTCGCGGTTGGTCTTCTCGTTGCCGGCGCCGATGTTGTAGATCTCGCCGACCTGCCCCTGCCGCAGCACGAGGTCGACGCCGCGGCAGTTGTCGGTCACGAACATCCAGTCGCGGATGTTCAGCCCGTCGCCGTAGAGGGGCACCTGTCCGCCGTCCATCAGCGTGGTCACGAAGAACGGGATGAGCTTCTCGGGGAACTGGTACGGGCCGAACTGGTTCGACGAACGGGTCACGATCACCGGCAGCTCGTAGGTCTCCTGGTAGGCGAGCGCGATGAGGTCGGATCCCGCCTTCGACGCCGAGTAGGGCGAGCGCGGCATGAGCAGGTCGGTCTCGGTGAACGAGCCGTCCTCGATCGAGCCGTACACCTCGTCGGTGGAGATGTGGAGGAACCGCTCGACGCCGGCCTGCACCGCCACGTCGCAGAGCACGTTGGTGCCGGAGCAGTTGGTGCGGACGAACACGTCGGGGTCCAGCAGCGAGCGGTCCACGTGGCTCTCCGCTGCGAAGTGGACGACCGCGTCGTGGCCCTCCATGGCCGCGCGGACGGCCTCGCGGTCGCAGATGTCGCCCTTCACGAACGTGAACCGCGGGTCGGCCTCGAGGTCCGAGAGGTTCGCCAGGTTGCCCGCGTAGGTGAGCGCGTCGAAGACGGTGACCTCGTCGTCGGAGCTGGCGATGACGTGGTGGACGAAGTTCGAGCCGATGAACCCGGCGCCGCCGGTGACGAAGAGCTTCACGGTCGGACAGCCTAGGAGGCGTCGCGGAGCCCACCGGAGGGCGGCCGGGACATCACGTCGGCGACCGCAGCCAGGAACCGCTCGCGGAAGCTGTCGACCGTGAACGACTCGAGGTGCCGGCGCACGGCGTCGCGGCGCTCTGGGTCGGGCATCCCGCCGGCCTCCACGCTCTGCCGTTCCTGCTGCACCTCCCGCAGGGTCTCCGCGATCGCCTGCGACATGGCTGCGACGTCCCCCACCGGGACCAGCCGCCCGCAGCCCCCGAGGGTGTCGGGGAGGGCGCCCGCGTCGGTGGAGACCACCCGGCACCCGGCTGCGAGCGCCTCGATCACGGGGAGGCAGAACCCCTCGTGGTGCGACGGGACGACCAGCACGTCGGACTGCTCCAGGCAGTGCCACAGCTGGGCGTCGTCCACGTCGAGGCAGATCTCCACCCGGTCGTCGAGCCCTCGGGCCGACGACAGCTGCCGCAGCTCGTCGAGGTAGAGCGGGTCGGTACTGGTGGAGCTGCCGTAGAGGCCCACGGTCCACTCGACGTCCACGTCGAGCTGCGCGAGCGCCTCGAGCAGGTCCCCCACACCCTTCGCTCCCACGAACCGTCCGATGTACATCAGCCGGACGGGGCCCTCGGTCGGCCGGGGACGGATCCTGTCGAGCCGCTCCTGGTCCAGGCCGGGCACGCACAGCGGCTGCACCGAGGTCCGCGCCGGGTCGAGCTGCAACCAGTCGAGGCAGCGGCAGTTGAACTCGGAGTCGCACCAGACCGCGTCGGCGAAGAGGGAGCCGCCCACCTGGTCGAGCGCTCGGAGCGCCGAGTGCCGGGCCTTCCCACGGAGCAGCTCCGGTGGGGTCACGTTGTGGAACCTCACGACGTACCGGGCGTGAGGGTGCGGGACCACGATCGCGTCGAACAGGTCGAACGCCGTGGCGAAGTGGAAGATCACCAGCTCGCTCTGCGAGAAGTGCGCCTCCTGGTGCATCGCCCAGGGATGGTCCGTGACCACCACGTCGGGCGGTTCGAGCACGTCGGTGTACTGGGTGAAGACCCGGACGTCCCATCCCTCCTCGGCGAGGATCTGGCGCTCGATCAGCACCGAGTCCGAGACGGCGTCGTGGTGGGCGCAGATGCCCGTGACGATCGACGCCCGCCGGCCGCCCATGTCGTGCTCGGCGGCGACGACCTCTGCGACGCCGATGGACGACGAGGACGGGCTCACGGCACCTCTCCTGCGAAGTTGGTCCAGGCGGCGAGGGCGACTCGTCCCTGCGGACCAGCTTCCAGCACGGCCGAGCGGCTCCCCGGCGGCAGCGCGACCTGACGGAACTGCGCTCGGTCCGACACCTCCACGACCTCCGACCAGCTACCGGCCCTCACCGTGAGCACGGCCCGCTCGCCGAAGCGGGGCTGCAGGTGGAGGTGCAGCACGGGGCGGCCGGCGCCCAGCTCGCCGCCCTGCCACTCGAGCGTGGCGCTGCTCCCTGGCGCCACGACGGCCAGCGGGCTGCCGTCGGGGCCGATCGCTTCGCTCCCCGCCGGCGTGAGGCGGACCCGCTGGTCGTCGGCGCGGACGTGCTCGACCAGCGACAGCAGCTCGAGGAACCTGTCCGCCATCGCAGCCACGGTGAAGCGCTCGAGGAACCGCTTGCGTCCCTCCACCGCCAGCCGGTGCCTGAGGTCGGCGTCCAGAGCGAGCGTGAGGATCGCCTCGGCGAGGGCGTCCGCGTCGCCGGGCGCCACCAGCACGCCGCCGCCGTCCTCGAGCACCTCGACGGCCGCGCCTGCTCGCGCTGCCACGACGGGGCGTGCCGCTGCCATCGCCTCCAGGTAGATGAGGCCGAACGACTCGAACCGCGAGGGCGCCACGAACACGTCGCACCGCTCGTACGCGGCGACCAGCTCGTCGTCGTCGACCTCGCCGCGGAACTGGATGCGGTCCAGCCACGGAGCGCCACGGTGCTGCTCGAGGAACTCCTGCAGGTAGGGCACGCCGTGCTCGCCGGGCAGGTCGTCCTTCCCGATGAGCTCCATCGTCAGGTTGGGTGACGACTCCATCAGCCGCGGGACAGCGCCCAGCAGGGCGTCGATGCCCTTGCGCTTCTCGTAGCGGCCCACGAACAGCACGTGGCAGCCGTCGCCCGGGGGCTTCGGCGCGGCGTCGGGGAAACGGTCCTCCGTGCCCAGGTGGCCCACGAACCGGCGGGGTGCGGGGATCGCCACACCGCTGGTCTCTTGCACCTCGTCGAGGATCGCCCGGCTGATGGCATGGATGCCGGTGGCGGTCCGGAGGGAGTGCGCTTCGAGGTCCACGAGGGGACCACCGAGCCGCTCCATGAAGTCGGGGTCGCCCAGCCACTCGGGGCGGGTGCGCAGGGTGATGGCCAGCGTCGTCACGAGGGCGACGAGGTTCGGCGTGGCGGTGCGGGCGGGCACCCCGGCCGACTCCACGTCCCACATCGCGCTGTAGACCGCGTCGAGCCGGTCGAAGCGGGCGGTGTCCTCCACGTCCTTCGCCACACGCGACGCGTTCGCCCAGATGCCGGGCGGCACCGGTGGCAGCTCCGGTGGCGGCGCGTCGACGCCGTCCTTCACCAGGCGGTGGACCCAGACCCCGTCCTCGAAGTCCATCGTGTCGTGGGAGGTGCCGGTGGTGATGATGCGCACCTCGTGGCCGCGCCGGCCCAGCTCACGTCCGAGGTCGAGCATGTAGCGGCCGATGCCGCCGATCGGATCCGGCGGGAGCGTCTGGGTGAGGAAGGCCACCCGGAACCGGCGATCGGGCGCGGGGATCACCGGGAACTGCAGGAAGGGCTCGGCGTGGTGGGCGAGCGCTTCGGCGTCGTAGAGGGCGACGCGACCTCGCTCCCCCGCCGCGATGCCGTCGGTCCAGCCGCGCTCGATCGTCGCCAGCGCCTCGGCGAGGTCGTCGGGTTCGATCCGACCCAGGTCGTCCCAGTGGCGGAGGTCGTCGGTGTGCATCTCGCTGAACGCGGCGTTGTCGGCGAAGATCGTCGCCGCGCTCTCGTACCGGCCGCCGTTGACCATCGAGAAGTAGATCTTGTTCTTGATGACCGGATACCGGTTCAGGAGGATCCGGTCCTTGCCGCGCAGCGAGCTGGCGAGGAACTTGTGGTGGATCGCCCCGCGCGGGTGCTGGCGGAGGCGCCACCCCTCCTCCACCAGACGGGCGCAGACGTCCACCTCGTCGAGGTAGTACTCGTACTCCTCGTCGAACCCGCCCACCTCGATGAGCGGCGTCCGCCACCACAGCGCGTTTCCGCCCGGCACGTAGGGGAAGCGCTCGGCGCCGGGGAAGCACATGTCGTCCATGGGGACGGTGTGGTCGTAGCGGGCGTTGCCCAGGCGGTCCGCCGAGTTGAAGTGGCACTGCAGCGCGTAGCCCGTGTGCCCGATCACGAGGCCACCCGACGCAGCGACGGTGGAGAGGTCGTGGAGCGACACGAGGTCGTCGAGCCACTGCGGTTCGGGGATCGCGTCGTCGTCGATGAACGCCACGAGGTCGGTGGCCGCGCTGGCGATGCCGATGTTCCGCGACCTGGAGAGGTTCGCCTCGGGGCAGTGCCGCACCTTGATGGCGCCCTCGAACTCGGCGAGGACCTCCGGGGTGTGGTCGGTGGACGGCCCGTCCACCACGATCACCTCGAACGTCGGGTAGCGGATGTGCCGCAGGCTGCGCAGGGTCGCCCGGAGGCTGTCCGCCCGGTCCAGGGTGTTGATGACGACGGAGACCGGCGGACGCTCGGACCCGGCGGGAGGCAGTGGGTCCCTCATCCTGCTACGCCGGCCGGCGGGCCGAGATCTGCAGCTCCGGGCACACGTCGTTCATCCGGCCTTCCGCCTCGACGGTGACGTCGACGAGGCCGGCCTCGGTGAGGATCCGTCCGAGGGACTCGGCGTTGAAGAGGCTGTGGTGGAAGTCGCCCTCGTACTCCTGGCCGCCGTACACGATGCTCTGGAAGGTCTCCTCCGGGACCGAGCCTTCTGAGTACTGGGCGATGAGCGACTTCCCGTCGGGGACCACCGCGCGCAGCTCGCCGCCCGGCTGCAGCAGATCCACCCAGTACGGGAGCAGGCGGCGGATCAGGAGCTCGCGGGGGAAGTGCTCGAGCAGGTGGGCGCTGAAGATCTCGCGCACCTGACCTGGCTCGAACGGAAGCGAGTCGACCGGGGCCACGACGTCCACCCCGGGAAGCCCCCGTGCGTCGACGTTGATGTAGCCGTCCATCGGGAGGTGGCCGCACCCCAGGTTCAGCCGGACCTCGCCGGCAGCGAGGGCCTTCGACACCTTCTCCTCGTCGACGACCCGGGGCTCCTCCGACTCCTGGTGGAACGCGGTGCCGTGCTTTCCGTACCGCAGCTCGAGGAGGGTCTCGGTGCGGATCAGCTCGATGCGCTCCCAGCTCTCGCGGATGCCGGCGGCCAGGTTCTCGAGCTGCTGCGGGTGGACCTCGGTGCGGAACTCCTCCAGCCAGGTGAGCCGGTCGTCGAGCGCCTTCCGCTCCCGCTGCAGCGTGCGGAGCGTGCCGGCCGTGGAGGAGATCGTGTTGAGGAACTTGGGCATGTGCGCCTCGATCGCAGCGAGGCGCACCGACAGCTCGGCCACGTTCGCCTGCGTGCCCTGCAACGCCGGCACGATGTCATGGATCGCGCGGTCGTGGTGGTCGACGGCCAGGCCACGGTTGCGCAGCGTCATCAGGCCCGGCGCCAACCGGCGCAGCACCTTCCCGGCCAGCGACCGCAGCCGGGCCTTCGCGCTCGTGG
>JBIQID010000074.1:0-3550 GCA_044508215.1 Actinomycetota bacterium
GCGTGTCGAGCGTCAGCGACCAGGCACCTGTCCCCGTGGTGTCGGCGCAGGACCTCCGGCATCGGTTCGGCGAGACGGTGGTGCTCGACGGGGCCACGTTCGCGATCCAACCGGGTGTGACGGGCCTGCTCGGGCCGAACGGCGCCGGGAAGACGACCCTCATGAGCATGGTCCTCGGGCTCCGCCGCCCCGACAGCGGCGACCTGCGGGTCCTCGGCGTCGATCCCTCCGAGGCCGGGCCGAGCCTGCGCGCCCGCATCGGCTACGCCCCCGAGCACCACCTGCTGCCGCCCGATCTGCCGGCGCACGCGTACGTCCGCCACCTCGCCGAGGTCCACGGCATCCCCCGACGCATCGCCTCGACCCGCGCCTCCGATGCGCTGTGGTGGGTGCAGCTGGGGGAGGAGCGGTTCCGGGCGCTCGGTTCGCTGTCGACGGGCCAGCGCCAGCGGGTGAAGCTCGCCGCTGCCCTGGCCGGTGATCCCCACCTCCTCCTGCTCGACGAGCCGACCGACGGCCTCGACCCCGCCCAGCGCGAGGCGATGCTGGCGCTGATCCGGCGGGTGGGCCACGAGTTCGGGATCGACGTGATCCTGTCGTCGCACCTCCTCGACGAGGTCGAGCGGACGTGCGACCGGGTCGTGGTCCTCGACGGCGGCCGCATCGTGGCGGAGGGGACGCTCGACGAGATGCGGGGGCCCGACCGCGGCCTCGAGGTGGTGGTCGACGGCGACCCGGCACCGCTGGTGGCCGAGCTGGAGGCGGCGGGTGCCCGGGTGGACGTCACGGGACAGCGTCTGGTGGTGGGCGGCGTCGAGGACGTGCACCGCGTGGTGCGTGACGCCGTCGCCCGGCACGGTCTGGGGCTGCGGGTGCTGCGGGCACGCCGCGCCGGTCTCGCAGAGGTGGTGGCCGGCCGCCGATGACCGACGCCGTCGTCCATGCAACCGGCTACCGCCCCTACGACGGGCCGCGCTCCGGTGTCCTCGGCGCGATGCGCTCGGTGGCAGCGACCACCCTGCGGCACGCGCTCGGGATCGGCCGCCCTGCCCGGGCCAAGGTCTTCCCGGTCCTGGCGATCGTGATCGCGTACGTGCCGACCCTCGTGTTCATCGGTGTGGCGGTCCTCGGGAACCGGCTCGAGCGAGAGGGCGTGCCGGGCCGGATGATGACCGGCTACTTCATCCCGTCGTACGCCGGGAACTACCTGCAGATCGTGCTGGCGATCATCGTCCTGGCCGCGTTCGTGGCGCCCGAGGTGCTCTGCCCGGATCGACGCACCGGGATGCTCGGCCTCTACCTCGCGGCTCCGCTCGACCGCCTGACCTACCTGCTCGCGAAGGGGGCGGCGGTCGCCGCGATGATCTCGGTCGTCACCCTCGGCCCTCCGCTGCTGCTCCTGGCCGGCTACTCCTCGCAGGGCTACGGCCCGATCGGTCTCGACGGCTGGCTCACCACGATCGGGCGGATCGTCGCCGCAGGCCTCGTGATCGCAGCGGTCTACACGACGGTGTCGTTGGCGGTGTCGTCGATCACCAGCCGCACCGCCGCGGCGTCGGCCGCGTTCCTCGCGCTCCTCGTGGGCGTGTCGGGCGTGATCTCGTTCGCGATCGTGTCGGGCGGCGCGTCACCCCGGTGGGGGCTCGCCAACCTCGCGACGCTGCCGTACGAGGCGACGTTCCGGATCTTCGGGGAGCCCAGCCAGGTGGTGATGGGGCCGCACGAGGAGCTGCCCGCCGTCGAGGTCGCGATCGCCACGGGAGCCTGGATCGTCGTGGCGCTGGCGGTGGTCGGCTTCGCCTACCGGCGCATCGAGGGAGCGAGGTGAGCGCCCCGCTGCGGGCCGTGCCGGACGCCCCGATGGTGGCGCTCGACGGCGTGACCAAGCGCTACCGGGGCATCGTCGCCGTGTCCGAGGTGACGTGCCGCTTCGAGGCCGGCGTCACCGCGGTGCTGGGCCCGAACGGTGCCGGCAAGTCCACGGTGCTGCGCCTCGCCTGCGGCCTCACCCGGCCGACCGACGGCGTGGTGCGGATCCACGGCCACGACCCGAGGGAGCGCCCCGAGGTGTCCCGCTTCGTGGGCGTCGTGCCGCAGCACCACCGCCTGCTGCCACGGACCACGGCGCTGCGGTTCGTCGAGTTGGCCGGCGTGCTGGCCGGGGTCGAGGACGCGACCACCGCGGCCCGGTCGTCGCTCGAGGCGGTGGAGCTGGACCCCGACGACAAGCGGATCACCGAGCAGTACTCGAACGGCATGCGACAGCGGGTGAAGATCGCCCAGGCGCTGGTGACCGGCCCATCGATCCTGGTCATCGACGAGCCGCTCAACGGCCTCGACCCCCGCCAGCGCGAGCGGATGATCGACACGTTCGTCGAGCTGGGACGGCAGGGCCGGTGCGTCGTGATCTCCTCGCACGTGCTCGACGAGGTGGAGCGGTTCGGGTCCCGGGTGGTGGTGATGAACCAGGGGCGCCTCGTCGCGGAGGGCGGGGTGTCGGCCATCCGCGAGCTGATGGACGACCGCCCCCACCACATCCGGGTGGGCACCGACGAGCCGGCGCACCTGGCCGCCGCGCTGCTGGAGGGTGGCTGGGTGACCGAGGCCAGCCTCGTGCACGGCGGGGTGGAGGTGGCGTGCTCGGATGTCGCCGGGTTCGCCCGATCGCTGGCGCCGCTCGCCGTGCGCCTCGGTGCCGAGCTGACCGAGGTCCGGCCGCTCGACGACGACCTCGAGAGCGTGTTCCGCTACCTCACCCAGGACGCCCGCCCCGGTGGCCGGGAGGAGCGGGCGTGACGGCGGCCTACGCGCTCTGGTCGACCTTGGTCCGCGCCGTGGCGTCGAAGGCGCGCCTCGCCGGGTTCGCCGCGGTCGCCGTGCTCGTGGTGGTGGTGGCCGCACGGTCGGGGAGCGGGGTGATGCTGCTCGTCGACGCCGTGGCGTTCGTGGACGCGGTCGGGGTGTCGTTCGCCGCGCCGGTCGCCGCGCTGGTGTTCGGGGTGGGGGTGTTGGGCGACCTGGTCGACGACGGAACCCTCGTCTACCTGTGGCTGCGGCCGGTGGCTCGGTGGCGGCTCGCCGTGTCGGCGGCGTTCGCGTCGTGGACGCTGGCGGTGCCGGCTGCGATGGTCCCGGTGCTGGTGGGGTGCGCCGTGCTGGGGACCCCCGACCGGCTGACCGCCGCCGCCGTGCTCGCCACGTTCGCCGCGGTGAGCGCGTACAGCTCGCTCTTCGTGTGGCTGGGCTTGATCAGCCGGCGGGCGCTGGTGTGGGGCATCGGGTACCTGCTCATCGTCGAGCAGTTCGCCGCCAGGGGAGGGGCCGGGCTCGGGGCGCTGTCGGTGCGGTCGCACGCCTTGTCGATCCTCGGCGGCCGGACCGACGTGGAGATGCCGACCGCCTGGTTCTCGCCGACCACCTCGGGGATCGTGCTGACGCTCGTGACGGTGGCCGGCGTGGTCGCCACCACGATCACGCTCCGCCTGCGCGACCTGGCCTGACGCGACCTCGGCGCGACGTCGACCGCGAAGTTCGTGACTGTCAGGTTCCT
>JBIQID010000074.1:3650-6101 GCA_044508215.1 Actinomycetota bacterium
TTCCTGGGTGGAACGAGCCGAACTTCGTGACAGTGGGAGGGTGAGCGAACCGGCCGCGTAACGTCCTCGGGCGTGACCACGCGCTACGTGCTGACGATCGACCTGGGGACCTCGGGCCCGAAGGTCTCGCTGTTCACCCTCGACGGCGACCACCTCGGCGCCCAGTTCACCCCGGTCGACCTGGTGCTGATCGGCGACGACGGCGTGGAGCAGCGGCCCGACGACTGGTGGGCCGGCATCGTCTCCGCGGCGCAGCGCTTGTGGGACGAGGTGGACGTCGACCCGTCGCAGGTCGCCGCCGTGTCGGTCACCAGCCAGTGGTCGGGCACCGTGCCCGTCGACCGCGACGGCAAGGCCCTCCACGACGCCGTCATCTGGATGGACTCCCGCGGCGCGGACGCCACCCGTCGGGCCGTGACAGGGCGGGTCAACGTCGCCGGCTACGAGCCCCGCAAGCTGCGCCAGTGGATCAACATCACCGGCGGCGCGCCCTCGCACTCCGGCAAGGATCCGATGGGACACATCCTCTGGATCGAGGAGGCGCTGCCCGACGTCGCCAGGGCCACGCACCTGTACCTCGAGCCGAAGGACTACCTGAACCTGCGCCTCACCGGCCGGGCGGTCGCCACCTACGACTCGATCGTCCTCCACTGGGTCACCGACAACCGTGACCCCGCGGCGATCCGCTACGTCGACGCGCTGATCGAGGCGTCGGGCCTCGACCGGTCCAAGCTGCCCGAGCTCGTCGCCGCCACGGACGTCATCGGCGGGGTGCTCCCCGAGGTGGCCGCAGAGCTGGGCGTGCCCGAGGGGACGCCCGTCATCGGCGGGACGCCCGACGTGCAGTCGGCCACGATCGGATCGGGTGCGGTCGGCGACTTCGAGGGCCACCTCTACGTGGGGACCAGCTCGTGGCTCACCTGCCACGTGCCGTTCAAGCGCACGAACCTGATGAACGGCGTGGCGTCGCTGCCGTCGCCGATCCCCGGCAAGTACTTCGTGGCGAACGAGCAGGAGACGGCGGGCAAGTGCCTCACCTGGCTGCGTGACCAGGTGCTCTGGCCGGACGACGAGCTGGGTGGCGGGCCCGCCCCCGACGACGCGCTCGTGCGGATGGACCGGCTCGCCGCGACGTCTCCCAGCGGCTCGAACGGCGTGCTGTTCACCCCGTGGCTGAACGGCGAGCGGACCCCCGTCGACGACCACACGATCCGGGCCGGCTGGCACCACCTGTCGCTCGGAACGACCCGAGCCGACCAGGTCCGTGCCGTGCTCGAGGGCGTGGCGTACAACAGCCGCTGGCTGATGGACGCCGTGGAGAAGTTCGTCCGTCGACCGTTCCCGTGGCTGAACTTCATCGGCGGTGGCGCGAACTCGGACCTCTGGTGCCAGATCCACGCCGACGTGCTGAACCGTGAGGTCCGCCAGGTGGAGGACCCGATCGTGGCGAACGCCCGTGGCGCGGCCCTGTTGGCGGCCGTCGCGCTGGGTCACGTGCGCGCCGACGAGATCGGGAGGAAGGTGCGCGTGAAGCACACGTACCAGCCGGATCAGTCCACCCGTGCGCTGCACGACGAGCGGTTCGACCACTTCCGCTCGCTCTACAAGGCGAACAAGCGGGTCCACCGCCGCCTCGCCGGCGACTGAGCGACCCCGCCGGCGACTGAGCGACCCCGCCGGCGACGGACGGGCCTCGCCGCGATCTCCGTTCACGGCCTTTCGTCGTGCAGACTGCGCGTTCATGAAGAAGGTCGTGATCTCCCTGCTCGTCCTCGTGGCCCTCGCGGGCGCTGCCTACGGCGGGTTCATCTGGTACGAGCGGTCGAACGAGCAGGAGGAGACCAGCCTCGAGGACACCGCCGAGGAGCGCGCCGCCGCACCCCAGCTGGAGGGCTCACCCGACGGGGAGTGGCAGTCGGCCTCGGGGTCGCGGGCCGGCTACCGGGTGGAGGACGAGGTGCTGCGGGGCGCCACCGTCACCGCCACCGGGTACACCGAGGACGTCACGGGCTCGATGACCCTCGCCGAGGAGGGCACCCGCATCGACGCGGCCACCTTCACGATCGACGTGGCCTCGATCGTCTCGGAGGGCTTCGGCCAGCGCGACAACGCCTTCCGCCGGGTGATGGAGACCGACCGGTTCCCGACCGCGACGTTCACCCTCACCCAGCCGGTCGAGCTGGACGCGTTCCCCGCCGAGGACACCGAGATCTCCATCCCGGGCGTCACCGGCGAGCTGACGATGCACGGCGTGACCCAGCCCGTCACGTTCGACGCCACGGCGATCCGGGGCGGCTCCCGCATCGACGTGAAGGCGCTGGTGCCGGTGACCTACACCGACTTCGGGATCCAGAACCCGTCCAACAGCTTCGCCAAGATCGGCGACTCGGGCCTCGTCGACGTGTCGATCGGCTTCACGAAGGGCTGAGCCGGAGCTGGCCCCCGGCCGGC
>JBIQID010000074.1:6201-7661 GCA_044508215.1 Actinomycetota bacterium
GCGAAGCGGGCGATCACCTCGCCGTTGCCGTCCACGAGGAACTTCTCGAAGTTCCACCGGATCTCGCCGGTGTAGCCCTCGGAGTCGGGCGCCGAGGTGAGCTCGGAGTAGATGGGGTGCTGATCGTCGCCGTTCACCTCGATCTTCTCGGTGAGCGGGAACGTGACGCCGTAGGTGGTCGAGCAGAACTCGGCGATCTCCTCGGCGGTGCCGGGCTCCTGGCCCAGGAACTGGTTGCACGGGAAGCCGATCACGGTGAACCGCTCCGACCCGTAGCGCTCCTGGAGCTGCTCCAGCTGCTCGTACTGCGGGGTGAGCCCGCACTTGGAGGCGACGTTGACGAACAGCGCCACCTTGCCGCGTGCCGCGGCGAGCGCGTCGTCGGATCCGTCGAGGGCCTTGATCGTGTGTTCGTAGATCGCCATGGCAGGCAACCTATCGGGACGAGGCGGCGACCGTCGGAGGGCCGCGTCAGGGGACGAGGACGGCCTTGCCGATCACCCGCCGCTCGAGCAGGTCCCGGATCGCCGTGCCGGCGTCCTCGAGCCGGTACTCGGTGGGCTCGATCGGGGAGAGGGCGCCTTCGGCGACCAGGCGCAGGACGTCGTTGAGGAGACGTGCGTTCGCGGCCGGATCGCCGAGCGCCCACGCACCCCAGTCCACGCCGATCACACGACGGTTCCGGAGCAGGATCTGGTTGGCCGGCAGCGACGGGATGGTGCCCGACGCGAACCCCACCACGAGCAGGCGGCCGTCCTCACGGAGCGACCGCAGGGCCTGTTCGGTGAGCGGCCCGCCCACCGGGTCGATCGCCACGTCGATGCCGCCGCCGGACAGCGCCCGTGCCGAGTCCTTCACGGGTCCGCCGGCTGGATCGATGGTGGCGGTGGCGCCACGTTCCTCGCAGAGCGCTCGCTTCTCGGGAGTGGATGCCACGGCGATGACGTTGGCCCCGAGGGCACGGCCCACGTCGATCGACGCGAGCCCCACCCCGCCGGCCCCTCCCAGCACGAGCAGCCACTCGCCCTCCTGGATGGAGGCGCGGCGCTGCAGGGCGAACCAGGCCGTGCAGTAGCTCTGGCCGAGCGCGGCGGCCGTGCGGAGGTCCACACCGTCGGGCACCCGGGCGAGCTGCGACGGCCGCACCACGACCTCCTCGGCGAACGCGCCCAGGCCCGTGCTGGCGATCACCCGGTCGGCGAGCGACCAGCCGTTCACGTCGGAGCCGACCTCCACGATCGTCCCCGCCAGCTCGGAGCCCGGCACGAACGGGGGCTCGGGCTTGATCTGGTAGAGGCCTTGCACGAAGAGCCCGTCCACGTAGTTCAGGCCCGCGGCGGCGACTCGGACGCGGACCTGGTCGGGTCCGCACGTCGGCGTCGGGCGCTCCTCGACGATCAGGTCCTCGGGAGGGGCGAGCTGGGCGCAGACGACGGCACGCATGGCCGAGAGGCTACCGA
>JBIQID010000074.1:7761-15135 GCA_044508215.1 Actinomycetota bacterium
CCGGATCGGGACAGGTTGAAGTTGTCCGGATTGGGGCGATCCCTGCGTCCGGATCGGGACTGGTTCAAGTTGTCCGCATCCGGCCGTGGCGGTGGCGGGATCGGGACAGGTTGGAGTTGTCCGGTTGTGGGCGATCCCCGCGTCCGGATCGGGACTGGTTCAAGCTGTCCGCATCCGGCGGGGTGGCGGGTGCAAAGATGGCGGCATGAGCGACGAGCCGTCTTCCTCCCCGTCAACGCCCCCCGGCTGGTACCCCGACGGCCAGGGTGGCCAGCGCTGGTGGGACGGCACCCAGTGGGGCGAGGCCGCGCCGGCGGCAACCCCGATGGCTCCGTCGATGGCGCCGCCCGCCCCGCCGTGGGGCACGTGGACGTGGGCCGACGGCTCGCCGATCGACGTGGCCTCGCTGCCGCCGTACGAGCAGAACAAGAAGCTCGTCGCCGGCCTGCTCGGGATCTTCCTGGGCGGCTTCGGGGTCCACAAGTTCGTGCTCGGTTACACGAACGAGGGGATCATCCAGATCGTGGCGACCGTGCTCACGTGCGGCATCGCGTCGCTCCTCGCGCTGGTCGAGGGGATCATCTACCTCACGAAGTCGGACCAGGAGTTCTACTGGACCTACGTCGCCGGCCGTAAGGGCTGGTTCTAGCTTCCTCTTAAGGCCGGGCCAGCTCCGCCTCAGTTCCACTCGCTGCGCTCGCTGCTTCGAGCTCCGCTACCCGGCCCGCCTGCGTCACGCGACCTCATCGCTTCTGAGGCCTGGGTCGGCTCCGGCTCAACCCTTTGGGGGCGGGCCACGCCGCGCCTCAGCTGCCGAAGCGGCGGGAGAGCCAGTCGACCAGGACGCCGTTGACCTCGTCGGGGTGCTCCTGCTGCACCCAGTGGCCGGCGCCCGCCACCATGTGCATCTCGAGGTCCTCGATCATCTTGGGCATGCCCTGCGCCATCCACGGCGGCAGCGCGGGATCCCACTCGGCGGTGATCATCAGGCACGGCACCCCCGGATCCTCGGAGCAGAGGTCGGGGTGCAGCTCGCGGTTGCGGTCGAGGTTGCGGTACCAGTTGATGCCGCCCCGGAAGCCCGTCCGGGAGAACGTGTCGACGTAGACGTCGAGCTCCTCCTGGGTGGCGACCGGCTCGCCCGCGATCTTCAGGTCCTCGATGCGGAGGAACGGGTTCATGTCGAGCCGCCCGCCCTTCATCATCCCCTCGACCGCGCCGGACGGATCGACGCCGCCCACCATCAGGCGCTCGAACACGAGGCGGACCCGTTCATCGAGGAACGACTCGGCGACGCCGGGCTCCTGGAACCAGAGCATGTACATGCGGTCGCGGTCACCGTCGACGAGGCCCTCGAGCGCGGCGGTGCTGGGGAACGCCACCATCGGCGTGCAGATCCCCACGAGGCCCGCCACCCGCTCCGGGTACAGCGTGGGCATCGCCCAGATCACCGCGCCGCCCCAGTCGTGGCCAACGAACACGGCCTTCTCGATGCCGAGCGACTCGCACATGCGGTCGATGTCGCCGCAGAGCGCGTCGATGTCGTAGGCCTCGATCCGCTCGGGCGCGCTGGACCCGCCGTAGCCCCGCTGGTCGGGGGCCACCGCACGGAAGCCGGCAGCCGCCACCGCGGGGATCTGGTGCCGCCAGGAGTACGCCAGCTCGGGGAACCCGTGGCAGAACACGACGGCGGGGCCTTCACCCTGGTCGAGCACCGACAGCGTGATGGGGCCGTCGCCCTGGTCGGGAAGCGTGATGGTGGTGGGCTCGGGAATCGTCATCGCCCGTGATTCTTCCTCAACCGCACCGGCGGCGCTGCCCGTACGGGGCGGCAGCCCAGGAGTCGCTCAGCGGGTGACCGAGGTCCAGGTCTGGCCTGCCCACTCGGTGACGTCGTCACCCCACACCATGCTCACCGTCATCGCTGCGGCGACGACCGCACCCATGGCCGCCCACTGACGGGCGCCGATGCGGCCCTCCTCGGGGATGCCGGGGATGCGACGCCGGATGATCCGCACGGTGCGCGTCGCCCAGGCGTAGGGGAGCAGCGACAGCCCGGCGATGATGATCAGCCAGCCGGGGCCGGGCAGTGGGAGGGCGATGATGCCCACGATCACCAGCACGAAGCCCGCCACCGTGCGGAAGAACCGCTGGAACAGCGACTGGGTGATCTCCTCCGCGGTCTCCTCGTGGTGACCGGTGAGGACCTCCGCTTCTCTCGCGGCAGCACGGAGGCGCTCTCCGAACGAGAACTCGTCCCCGTCGAGGTCGGCCCCCTCCCGGAGATCCCCGTCGCCTCGGCGTTGGTGATCTTCGAGCATGACCGACAGTGTGGCATCGCCGGACACGCTTCGTGCACGCCGCTCCTGAGGGCGGCCCCAGCGCCGCAGCGCGCCGTGCCGCTGGCGCCGCAGCGCGCCGTGCCGCTGGCGCGGCGTCTCGGTGCTGCACCACGCTGTCGCCATGGCCGCCGCCCCTGCAACGGAGCCCACGTGGGCCCTGTCCCTGACCGTGCCGGAGACCCTCCTCGACGAGTTCGCTCGCGCTGCGGTCGGTGACGGGATCGAGGTGGCGGAGTTCCGCAACGTCTTCCAGCTGCCGATGATGGGGCCGCTCGAGCTGGCCGTGTCGATGACCATCACCGGCGTGAGCTTCGCCATGAAGGCCGAGCACCCCGACGCCCTCCTGGCCACCGTCCGCGCCACCGGCCGCGTCGAGGTGCTGGGCGACTCGCCCATGCCGGTGCTCCCCGGGGTGGCGCGGGTCCGTGGCGACGTGCTGGTCCGGCCGATCGTCGGGCTGAGCGACGACGGAGGGTTCGTGGCCGTCCTCGACCTCCCCGCCGGCGAGCTGGTCGCCATGGAGCTGGAGGGCATCGACGGCCTGGAGGCCGACGCCGACGCGCAGGCGCAGCTCAGCCAGATGCTCTTCGCCGCGGTGGGAGGTGAGCTGTTCGAGGGCCTGGCCGCCAACCTCGGGCAGGTCGGCATCGACCTCGACCCCGAGGAAGCCGACCTGGTCCGTCGCATGGGGGTGCAGCCCGGCCCGGCCGACCTCACCGTGCACGACGGCCGCCTCGTCCTGGGGCTGCCCGCGGCCGACGGTGTGGTCGGGTCGGCCGAGGAGGTCAGAGCCCGCGGGAACACCGTCGGGGTGGGCCTCTCCGCCACCGCCCTCGAGGTCCTCACCGTCGCAGCGGCCAGCTCGCAGCTGCCGGGCGTCGTGCCCCTCGAGGTCGACCTGGAGACCTCCGCCCGGCGGGTGGGCACCCGTGTCCGCTCCACCCGCCTCGTCGGCTCGCCGCTCCTGCCCGACCTCCGCTCGGCGCTCCGCACCACGTTGCGTCCGCGCCTGGTGGGCGACCGCATCGAGGTGTCGCTGCGCGAGGCGTGGGTGGAGGTGCCGCACGTGGTTCCCGTGGTGCCCGATGTGGTCAACCGCTTCAACCGGTTCGTTGGCGGCGCCGTGTCGAGGGCGCAGCTGGCGGTGCGGCTGCCCGCTCGGATCACGGTGCCGGTGCGACCCGAGTCGGACCGTGAGGTGACCCTCGCCGTCACCGACCTCGAGGTCGACCGCTCGGGTGTCGCCGTGCTCGTCGAGGCCAGCTTCTGACCGAAGCGCCTCGTTCTGCGAGAGTGTTGGCCCAGCCGACGGGGGAGGGCCATGAAGACCGGCGATCGAGCTCCAGACTTCAACGCTGAGGACCAGCACGGACAGACCGTCCGCTTCTCCGAGCTGCTGGCCTCGGGGCCCGTGGTGCTGTTCTTCTACCCGAAGGCGATGACCACGGGTTGCACGAAGGAGTCGTGCCACTTCCGTGACCTGGCCGGTGAGTTCGCCGAGCTCGGTGCGCAGCGGGTCGGCATCTCGGCGGACAGCGTCGAACGGCAGGCCGCCTTCGACGACAAGCACGGCCTCGGCTACCCGCTCCTGTCGGACCCCGACCGGTCGATCGCGCAGCTCTTCGGCGTGAAGCGTCCCGGGCCACTGCTCAACAAGCGGGTCACGTTCGTGATCGACCGCGACGGGACGGTGCTCGAGCGGATCTCCTCCGAGCTCAGCATGGACGTCCACGCCGATCGCGCGCTCGAGGTGCTGCGCGCCGCGGCGGAACGGTCACCGTGACGAACTTCCGCGGGCAGCGTCCCAGCTGGACGCTGCCGGAGGTCACGAACGTCGGCCGGCTCCCGATCACGACAGGGACCGTGCCGTTTCCCGACGTGCGGTCCGCCCGCGGCGGCGACCCCTCACCGTTCCGGGTGTCGCTCGACGGGCAGTGGCGCTTCACCCTCCTCGACCGCCCGGGGGAGGCACCCGACGACTTCGAGGCGCCGGACTTCGACGACTCGGACTGGCGCAAGGTTCCGGTGCCCGGCAACTGGGCGAACTACGGCCTCGACCGGCCCGAGGCGGCCCCGATCTACACCAACGTCGTCATGCCGTTCGGCGGCGAGCCGCCCGCCGTCCCCGACGACAACCCGACGGGCCTCTACCGCCGCACGTTCCGCGTGCCCGCCGCATGGAGGGGCCGCCGGGTGGTGCTCACCATCGGTGCGGCCGAGAGCGTGGTCCACGTGTGGGTCAACGGCGCCGAGGTGGGTTGGAGCAAGGACTCGCGCCTTCCCGCGTCGTTCGACGTGACCCCACACCTGCGCCGCGGCGTGAACACGGTGGTGCTCGCGGTGGTGCAGTGGAGCGACGCCACGTGGATCGAGGACCAGGACCAGTGGTGGATGCCGGGGATCCACCGCAGCGTGACGCTGACCGCGCTGCCGCAGATCGCCATCGCCGACGTGGCCGCCACCACGGGGCTGCGGTCGGACGGGACCGGCACGCTCGACCTCGCCGTCGACGTGGACCTGGGCGACGGACAACCCGGCGGCTGGACCGTCGAGGCGCGGCTCGAGGGCGGGCGCGGCCGGGCCAGCCGGGCCCTCGCCACCACCGGCCCCAGCGAGGTCCCGCGCTTCGAGCACGGCGAGGAGCTGACCGAGCTGCTCTCGGGGATGTTCTTCGCCGGCTCGACCGTGCACGAGCACCTCGAGGTGCCCGACGTGGCGCCGTGGAGCCACGAGTCGCCGGCGCTCCACCGCCTGATCGTCACCCTCCGGGACCCGTCCGGCAAGGTGGTCGACGTGCGTGCCGTGCGGGTGGGGTTCCGGTCGATCGAGGTGGGCGGCAACGAGCTGCGGATCAACGGGCAGCCCGTCACGATCGTGGGCGTCAACCACCACGAGCACCACGACGTCCACGGCCGGGTGGTGCCTCCCGAGGTGCTGCGGACCGACCTGGAGCTGATGAAGCGGCACCACGTGAACGCCGTGCGGGCCGCGCACTACCCCCACGACGAGCTGTTCTACGACCTCTGCGACGAGCTGGGTCTGTACGTCATCGACGAGGCGAACGTGGAGAGCCACGGCCGGCAGGCGTCCCTCTGCCACGACCCCCGCTACTTCGGCGCGATCGTCGAACGGGGCGTCCGGATGGTGCGGAGGTCGCGCAACCATCCGAGCGTCATCGCGTGGTCGCTCGGCAACGAAGCCGGGTACGGCGCCGCGCACGATGCCATGGCGGCGGCGATCCGTCGGCTCGACCCCAGCCGGCCCCTCCACTACGAGGGCCCGCTGATGCACGACCTGTACGCCGAGGCGCCGGTCACCGACATCGTCTGCCCGATGTACCCCGAGATCGACGCGATCGTGGCGTGGGCCGAGTCGGGTCGGGACACCCGCCGTCCGCTGATCATGTGCGAGTTCTCGCACGCGATGGGCAACTCGAACGGGTCGCTCGCCGACTACTTCGAGGCGTTCGACCGACACCACGGGCTGCAGGGCGGGTTCATCTGGGAGTGGGTCGACCACGGCATCCGCCGCACCGCTCCCGATGGCACGCCGTACTGGACCTATGGCGGCGACCACGGTGAGGACGAGCGCTACCTCGGCCGGCACGACGCCAACTTCTGCTGCGACGGACTGGTCGGCCCCGACCGCACCCCGCACCCGGCGATGGAGGAGCTGAAGGCGCTCGCCCAACCGGTGAGGGTCACGCGGCGGCGGGATGGTCGGCTGCGTGTCGAGAACCGGCGGTGGTTCAGCGGCCTCGACGACCTCCGCTGCCGGTGGGAGCTGGCAGCCGACGGAGTGGTCGTCGAGCGTGGCGAGCTGCAGCTGCCCGAGGTGGGGCCGCGGGACGCAGTGGTCATCGACGCGCCCACCGACGCCCGACCCGACGCCGAGCACGACGTGACCCTCACCTTCCGGTTCACCCCGAGGCGCCGCCCCTTCTGGGCGCCCGCCGGCTGGGAGGCCGGGTGGTCGCAGGTCGTCCTGCCGAGGCCCCGTTCTGCTGTGCGGGATCGGGCGGTCTTGGCGGCTCCTACGCAGCAGAACCGCCGGGGTCGGAAGGCAGCCAAGGCCGCCGAGGTCGAGGCGGAGGTCGAACTGGGGCAGCAGGGCCTCGTCGTGGGGAACGTGCGGATCGGGTGGCCCGAGCTGTGCGGGATCCGTGCCGCCACCGACAACGACGGGCTGAAGACCGGGTGGCTCGACGGGATCGGCGTGCGCGGGCGCTGGCGCCAGTGGGGCCTCCACGAGATGACCGCCGAGCTGGTGTCGCTCGACCTGGTCGACGGGGCAGCCGAGCGCACGGTGCGCTGGTCGCCGTCGGGCGGCGGGCCGGCGTGGGAGCACCGCCAGCGCGCTCGTCGGGTGGACGGGGCGGTCCGCTTCGACGAGGAGGTCACGGTCCCCGACGAGTACGACGACGTCGCCCGCGTGGGCATCACGTTCGTGCTGCCCGCCGGCTACGAGGAGCTGCGGTGGCTGGGGCCCGGGCCGCACGAAACGTACCCCGACCGCTGCCTCGCCCCGATCGGGCGCTGGGAGTCGACGGTCGCCGACCAGTACGTGCCGTACGTCGTGCCGCAGCACCACGGGTGGCACCACGACGCACGCTGGTTCGAGGTGGGCGGTGCTGGGGTGCCGCTGATCCGGGTCCGCCCGTCGAGGCCGATGGGCTTCAGTGCCCTGCACCACTCGGTCGAGGACCTCGAGGCGGCGCACCACACGCCCGACCTCCCCGATCGGGGCGAGGTCTTCGTGCACCTCGACGCCGCGCACCGGGGGCTGGGCACCGCGTCGTGCGGGCCCGACGTGCTCCCGCAGTTCCGTGTGGCCACTGGCACGCACCGGTGGTCGTGGACGCTGGCGGCGCTCTGATCAGATTGGGGCGGATCAGTTGAGGCGGTGCCGACGGGCAACGGGGACGACATCGGTGCGATGGGTGTGATGGGCGTGACGGAGGGAGCGACGGTGGGTGACGAGCCGCGGTCGGAGAGCTGGAACCTCGCCACGATGTGGGAGGCGGTGGCCGACT
>JBIQID010000075.1:0-4479 GCA_044508215.1 Actinomycetota bacterium
AAGGGCGACGTCCACGACATCGGCAAGAACCTCGTCGACATCATCCTCACCAACAACGGCTACGAGGTGCACAACCTCGGCATCAAGGTGTCGATCGCCGAGATGATCGAGAAGGCGCAGGAGGTCGGAGCCGACGCCATCGGCATGTCCGGCCTGCTCGTGAAGAGCACGCTCATCATGCGGGAGAACCTCGAGGAGCTGAACCAGCGGGGCCTGGCGGAGATCCCGGTGATGCTGGGCGGCGCTGCGCTCACCCGCACCTACGTCGAGCGCGACCTCCGCGAGGTCTACCAGGGCCGTGTCTTCTACGGGAAGGACGCGTTCGAGGGCCTGTCGGTGATGGACCGCCTCGGCGAGATCCGCCGCACCGGCGTCGACGATCCGGACTTCGGCCGCGCTCCCGGCGGGCGAGACCTGCCCCCTCGCAAGGAGCGGGTGGTCGACCCGTCGACCATCCCGGCCCGCAGCCCCGAGGTGGCCACCGACAACCCCGTGTTCACGCCGCCGTTCCTCGGTGTGCGCGTGGTGAAGGGGCTGAGCATCGACGAGATCGCCACCTACCTCAACGAGACGGCGATCTTCCGGAACCAGTGGCAGTTCCGCCCCGAGAAGGGCGCGGACGGCACGCCGGAGACCGACGAGCAGTTCAAGGCCCGCATCCGTCCCACCCTGCGCGCTCAGCTCGCCGAGGCGAAGGCCACCGACCTCCTCGTGCCGCAGGTGGCCTACGGCTACTTCGCCGCGAACTCCGACGGGGACGACCTGGTGATCTGGTCCGACGAGACGCGCACCTCGGAGCTGGCCCGGTTCCACTACCCGCGCCAGACCGTCGAGCCGTGGCTGTGCATCGCCGACTTCTTCCGGCCGATCGACCCCGCCCAGGGCGGCGACGGAGCGGTGGACTACGCCGCGTTCCAGATCGCCACGATGGGGTCCGCGGTGTCGGAGCGGTGCGCCGAGCTGTTCGCAGCGGACAAGTACCAGGACTACCTGCTGCTCCACGGCCTGGGTGTGGAGATGGCCGAGGCGCTCGCCGAGATGTGGCACCGCCGCATCCGCGAGGAGTGGGGCTTCATCGACGAGGACGGCCCGACGCTCATCGGGCTCTTCCGCCAGAAGTACCGCGGCGGCCGCTACTCGGCCGGCTACCCGGCGTGCCCCGACCTCGAGGACAACGCCGTCATCGCCGACCTGCTGGGCGCCGACCGCCTCGGCATCGCGTGCGGGGAGGAGACGGGGTGGATGTACCACCCCGAGCAGACCACCTCGGCACTCGTGTGCCACCACCCGCGCGCCAAGTACTTCGTGGCCCGCTGAGGGCCCTCCCGGGCCGAGCCCCGACCCCGCGCGCCACTGCGAGCATCAGAACATCAAAAACATGATGCTATGATGCTCGCATGCGTACCACCCTGACGCTGGACGACGACGTGGTCCGGCGACTGCGCCGGGTCATGCGTGACGAGGGTGTCTCGTTCAAGGCGGTGGTGAACGAGGTCCTGCGCCGCGGCCTGGACTGCGGGCGTCCGCAGCCGGACGTCGACGTTCCCGTCCACGACCTCGGCGGCCCGGTCCCCGGAGTCGACCTCCACAAGGCGACCACGATCGCCGGCGAGATGGAGGACGAGGAGCTCCGCCGCCGGTTGGAGCTCCGCAAGTGACGACCCTCGTCGACACCAACGTCCTGCTCTACGCGACCGACCGCTCGTCGCCGTGGCACGACAGGTCCCATGCCTGGCTCACCCGTGTGCTGAGAGACGAGACCGCCGCCTTCACGTGGTTGGCGATCACCGCGTTCGTGAGGATCTCGACGAACCCGCGCGTGGTCACCTCACCGTTGGACTCGGACACCGCCATCGAGACGGTCGAGGCGTGGCTGAGCTCTCCCGGCGCCGTCGTGCTCGAACCGTCGTCACGGCACCTCAGCGTGATGCGCAGGCTGCTGCACTCGACTGGCTCGGCAGGAAACCTCACGAGCGACGCGCACCTCGCGGCGATCGCACTCGAACGGGGTGCGCCCATCTGCACCTACGACAGGGACTTCGGAAGGTTCGAGGGCGTGGTGCACTTCGAACCTCCCGGCTGACCGTCCGGGTCCGTCAGCGGGAGGCGAGCTTCTCCTTCGCGTCGTCCAGCCGCTCGGTGAGCTGACCTCCGACCTCGGAGGCGGCGTGGCCGACCTTCTCGGCCACCTGCTCCACGCGAGGCTCGACCTCCTCGATGACGTGCGCGACCCGCTCGCCGGCACGCTCGGTGGCCTTCCGTGCCGTCTTCGCCATCTCGCTACCACGCTTCGATGCGTGCTTCTTGGCCTTCTTCGAGGCCTTCATCGCCTTCTTGCGAGCGCGCCGTCCCTTGACCTCGGCCTCCGCGGCGGCCGCCTTCGCCGCCTTCCGCGCCTTCCGGCGCGAGGTCTTGGCCGCCGTCTCGGCGAGGGCCACGGCCTCCGCCGCCTTGGCGGCGCGGCGGGCCTTCCGCGAACGCTTCGCGCCGTCGGCGCCCTTGGCCCCCCGACGTGCCTTGCGAGCCTCCTTGCGGGCGAGCGCGGCATCCAGTTGCGCCAGCTTCGCCGTCTTCTCGGCCTCCGCCAGGCGCTCCTCCGCCGTCGCACGCGCCAGGTGCTCCTCGCCGGCGACCTCCTCCGCCTCGGCGAGCGCCCGCTCGAGGCGCTCCTTCTTGCTGCGGAAGCGGACCAGGCCCAGCGTTCCGATCGAGAGCGTCTTCCTCACCAATCCCATGTGCGTCGTCTCCTCTGGTCGTCGCCGGTCGGCATCGCGGCGCGGCCTCCGGGCGCAGGGTCGGGGGACCCGTACCCGCTCCACGGTCGCCGCAGTCCCGCCCTTCCCGCATCGGCCACCCACCGTTTACCCTGCGTTCGGGTGTCCGGCATCGAGCCGGTGGAAGTGGCTGGGAGGCGCGGGAGATGGATCGACGGGACTTCCTTCGGGCGGGCGCGGGCACGTTCGGGTTGGCAGCCCTCGGTGGGCTCTCCGCGGCGTGCACGCCGACGGGCGGTTCGCCGTCGGGCGTGTGGTCAGCCGGCGTCGCATCGGGGCTCCACAGCGCGAGCGAGGTCGTGCTGTGGACCAGGGTGGAGCCGCTGCTCGCCCCCGGCGCCACGAGCGTCGAGTGGGAGGTCGCCTCCGACGACTCCTTCGCCGACGTGGTCGCGAGCGGCACCGCTGCGGTCTCGCCGGCGAGCGACAACTGCGTGAAGGTGCTGGTGGGCGGCCTCGCCGCCGACCGCAGCTGGTGGTACCGGTTCCGGACCGGCACCGAGATCTCTCCCGTCGGGCGCGCTCGCACGCTGCCCGCGCCGGGCTCCTCCCCCACGCGGCTGGCCCTCGGGGTGGCCAGCTGCCAGTCGTACGCCTCCGGCTTCTACGGAGCGTGGCGCGACATCGCAGCACAGGACCTCGACGCCGTCCTGTTCCTCGGCGACTACATCTACGAGACGCTGCTCATCCAGCTGCAGCGCCGTGTCCGCGACGAGACGCTCGAGACCGCCGAGACGATCGAGGGCTACCGGCAGCGCTACCGCCTCTACCGGTCCGACCCCGACCTGCAGGCCGGCCACGCCGCCCACCCGCTGCTGCCCGTGTGGGACGACCACGAGGTGGCGAACGACTGGGACCGCACGATGCTGGACCTCGACCCCCGACGCGTGGCCGCGGCGTTCCAGGCGTGGTTCGAGTACATGCCCGTCTGGCCGATCCAGGGCAGCCGCATCCACCGAACGCTGCGCTGGGGCGACCTCGGCGAGATCTTCTGCCTCGACACCCGCCAGTACCGCGACCCGAACCCCGCCGGCAGCCTGCTCGGTCCCCTGGGCTTCAACCTGCTGACGCCCGAGCTGGCAGCCCCCGGACGGACGATCCTCGGCGAGGCCCAGCGCCGATGGC
Source organism: Actinomycetota bacterium (assembly GCA_044508215.1). Lineage (GTDB taxonomy): Bacteria > Actinomycetota > Acidimicrobiia > Acidimicrobiales > Microtrichaceae > JAEZFI01. The sequence continues at coordinate 3,900 of JBIQID010000075.1, forward strand.
TCTTCGACGGCCTCGAGGCCTCCCAGTCCGACGGCGTGCGCTGGAAGCTCATCGGCAACCAGGTGATGATCGCCCCGATCCGCCTCGCCGACCTCGACACCCCGGAGCTGCGCGCCCTCGACCCGTCGATCCCGAAGCACGCCGGCCTCTACCTCTTCAGCGACACGTGGGACGGGTTCACGTGGGAGCGCGACCTGCTGCTGGGACACCTGCACGACGCGGCGATCTCGGACGTGGCGTTCCTCACCGGCGACGTGCACTCGTTCTGGGCGGCACCGCTCCGGATCGACTACGACGACCCCTCGTCCCCCGTCGTGGCCTACGAGTACACGACCGGCTCGATCACGTCGCCGGCGGGGCTGATCGAGGGCGCGCTCTCGGGTGGCGCCCAGTCGTTCCCGACGTACCCGGCGTTCGACTACAGCGAGGTGCGCCTCAACGGATGGGGCATGGTCGAGTGCACCCCCGACGAGATGAACGTGACGTTCCGCCAGCTCGACCCGACCCTCGCGGTGAACGTGCCGCAACCCAAGGTGCGGTTCACGGCGAAGCCCGGCGTCGTCGAGCCCACCATCACGCT
>JBIQID010000075.1:4579-15084 GCA_044508215.1 Actinomycetota bacterium
AGTGCCTCGCTACGCCGTCGTCGTCTCGCGCTTCCCGAAGTTCACCGAGACGTTCATCCTGCAAGAGCTCCGGGGCCTCGAGGCGAGGGGCCTCGACTTCGAGCTGTACTCGATCATCCACGAGACGCCCGAGCAGATGCAGCCGGACGCGGTCGAGCTGGACCGCCGGGCCAACTACCTGACCTGGCACAGCCCCGAGGCGGCGCGGGCCCAGTGGTACTGGTTGCGCCGCTCGCCCGGCCGCTACCTCAGCACCTGGTGGACGGCGCTGCGCACGTCGTTCCCGTCGCGCCACGCCCTGGTGCGGGTCCCGGTGCTCGTGCTGCTCGCCGCCACGATGGCGCGGCGGATGGAGGAACAGGGCGTCGAACGGGTCCACGCCCACTGGGCGACCTATCCCACCATGTGCGCGCTGTGCATCCAGCACCTCTCGGGCATCCCGTTCTCGTTCACGGGGCACGCGCACGACATCTTCGCCGACCAGGTGGGCTTGGGGGCCAAGGTCCGCGCTGCCGACGCCGTGCTGACCTGCACCGACCACGGACGGTCGATCCTCGTGGACCTGGCGGGGGGCGAGGGCTCGGTCGGCGACCGCGTCCACCTGGTCCACCACGGCGTCCGCCTCGAGGTGTTCGAACAGCTGCCGCTGCGGGTCCGCACGCCCGACGAGCCGCTCCGCATCCTGTGCGTGGCGGCGCTGGCCGACTACAAGGGCCACCGCCACCTGCTCGACGCGTGCGCCGAGCTCGACCGTCGTGGGGTGCCGAACCAGCTGACGCTGCTCGGCGAGGGCGACCAGCGCGCCGAGCTCGAGGCGCAGGCGGCCCGGTTGGGCATCGACGTCCGCTTCCTGGGACGCCGCCCCTCCGCCGAGGTACGGGAGGAGCTCGCGGCCACCGACGTGTTCGCCATCGCGAGCGTGCAGGTGGAGAACGGGCAGATGGACGGCATCCCGAACGTGTGCGTCGAGGCGATGGCGATGGGCCGGCCGGTGGTGGCGTCGTCGCTCCCCGGGATCATGGAGCTGGTGCGCCACGAGGAGACGGGGCTGCTCGCCGCGCCGGGCGACCACCGGGGCATCGCCGACCAGCTCGTGCGGATCGTGAAGGACCGCCCGCTGGTCGACGCGATGGTGGCGAAGGGCCGTTCGCTCGTGGAGCGGGAGCACGATGCGGCGAAGAACCTCGACGAGGTCCACCGGATACTCCAGTCGCTCACCGTCCCCGGCCGATGAGTACATTCGCCGGGATGTCTGATCCCGGGGACCACAGCCGCCACGCTCCGCGTCGGCGCACCACGGAAGGACCCACGGGGAACTGATGCGCGCACTCGTGACCGGCGGCGCCGGGTTCATCGGCTCGACCCTGGTGGATCGGCTCGTCGCCGAAGGCATCGACGTCGTGGTCGTCGACTCGTTCACCGACTACTACGACCCCGCAGCGAAGCGGGCGAACCTCGAAGGCCTCGCCGGGAACGACCGGGTCGAGGTGGTCGACGGGGACCTCTGCACCCTCGACCTCACGAAGCTCCTCGACGGGGTGGAGGTGGTCTGGCACCTCGCCGGGCAGCCCGGTGTGCGGCTCAGCTGGTCCGACGGGTTCGGCGCCTACGTCGAGCGGAACATCACGGCCACGCAGCACCTGCTGGAGGCGGCGAAGGCCGCCGAGACCCCTCGCCTCGTGTACGCGTCCAGCTCGTCGGTGTACGGCAACGCCGAGCGCTACCCCACGCTCGAGACCGACCGGCCCGAGCCCTACAGCCCCTACGGGGTCACCAAGCTGGCGGCCGAGCACCTCTGTGGCCTCTACGCCTCCAACTGGGGCGTCCCCGCCGTCTCGCTCCGGTACTTCACCGTCTACGGCCCGCGGCAGCGGCCCGACATGGCGCACCACCGGCTGGTCGAGGCGGCGATCGAGCAGACGAGTTTCCCGATGTTCGGTGACGGCTCGCAGGAACGGGCCTTCACCTTCGTGGGCGACGTCGTCGACGCCACCTACCGGGCCGGCACCACCCCCGACGTCGCAGCGGGCACGGTGCTCAACGTGTCCGGGCAGTTCTCCTGCACGCTCGCCCGCCTGATCGAGATGGTCGGCGAGGCGGTCGGCACACCCGTACCCGTGGAGCAGCGACCGTCGCAGGCCGGCGACGCCACGAAGACGGGCGGCTCCACCGAGCGGATCGAAGCGGTCCTCGGCTGGAAGGCGACGACCTCCCTCGAGGAGGGCATCGCCCGCCAGGTGGAGTGGCACCGCTCGCTGCGCGGCTGACCGGCGGGTCCGCCTACCGGCGGAAGGGTTGCAGCGCCTGGTACTGGGCAGGGCTGGACGTGCGGTCGTCGTAGAGCGACCCGCCGATGACACCCCGGCTCTGCGAGACCCGCACGAACGAGTCGACCTCGTAGGCGGTGGCGGTGTCGGCGATGCCGCCGATCGGGTGGACCGGAGCCCCCATGTCGCCGAGGCGAACCCTCAGACGGTCGATGTTGTGGCCCGTGTACCGGCCCCCGTCACGCCACCCCGACGCCTCGCTGCGGTTCGTCCAGTACGACATCGGCATCCACGCGTCGTACGCCTTGGCGATCTTCGTCCACGGGAAGTCCGGCCAGTAGGCGGGGTTGATCACCTCGGTCGCCACCGGCGGCAGCACGATCGCCGCCATCGGCACGTCCACGAGGACGAAGCGGGTGAACCACGTCTCGAACACCAGCAGCTCGTTCCGCTGTTCGACGTCGAGGTTGTCGCGGCTCTCGATGTCCATCGCGATGCCGTCGACGCCGAGCTTCAAGGGTTCGACCAGGCGCGCCACGTCGACCTTCGCGTCGATGAAGGTGGGCAGGTACCACGACACCACGCGCATCCCGCGGGCGTGGGCGCGGTCGACGATCTGCTCGAAGAGGTCACGGTCGATGACGACCTCCGGCCGGTTGGCGCGGGACGACTGGATGAAGAGCACCTGGACGCCGGCGTTCGCCAGCCGGTCCACGTCGGTGAGGCCCAGCTTGGGACCGGGCGAGTACGACGGCGACCAGTCGAAGACGTCCCACCACGCCCCGAGGCCGCTGAACACGGCCGTCCGCTCCGCGGCGGTGAGCGGTGGGCAGCCCGGGCAGCGAGGCTGCGGTACGCACCCGACGGTCGTCACGAGGAGGAGGACGACCAGCCCGGCGCGAGGTGCGGCGCGGCGTGCGGTCACGCCCGCAGCGTACCGACCGGTCTCCTCCCGGGCCGGCGCGGACAGAACCTGGACGCCAGACTGGACACCTGCCTAGCCTGCCGGCGTGTCCGACGCTCCTGTCCACGTGCGCACCGCGTTCATCGGCGTCGGCCAGATGGGCGGCGCGATGGCCGGCCACCTGGTCGACCGTCCCGGGGGCCTCGCGGTGTGCGACCCGTCCGACGCCGCCGTCGAGCCGCTGCTCGAGAAGGGGGCGTCGCGGGCCGCCACGCCCGCGGACGCTGCGGCGGACGCCGACGTCGTGTCGGTGATGGTCCTCGACGATGCCCAGGTCCGCACCGTGGTCTCGGGCGATGCGGGCATCCTGTCGACGGCCCGTCCCGGCACCGTCGTGGCCGTCCACTCCACGATCAGCGCCGCCACCGCCGTCGAGGTCGCCGAGGTCGCCGCCCAGCGGGGGGTGCACCTCATCGACGCGCCGGTCTCGGGCGGCTTCATGGGCGCTCACGCCGGAACGCTCGCCACGATGGTGGGCGGCACCGACGAGGCCGTCGCCCTCGCACGCCCCAGCCTGGAGGCGTGGGCCCAGCTGATCGTGCACCTCGGCCCGGTCGGCGCGGGCACGAGGGCGAAGATCGCCCGGAACCTGCTGCACTTCATCTCGTTCACGGCGGCCAGCGAGGCGCAGCGCCTGGCCGAAGCCGCTGGGGTGGACCTGCGGAAGCTGGCCAAGGTGGTCCGCCACACCGACGCCATCACCGGGGGCGCCGGTTCGATCATGCTGCGCGACACCACGGCGCCGATGACGCCCGACGACGACTGGTGGGGCACGCTCTCCCACGTCCGCCGCCTGGGTGAGAAGGACCTGGACCTGGCGCTCGAGCTCGCCGGTGAGCTGGGCGTCGACCTCCCGCTCGGGAAGGTGGCACGGGAGCGGTTCGGGCCCGGACTCGGGTTCGACGACGGACAGGGAGCAGCACGATGAGCGATCGGTCAGGCGAGGGCACCGCGGATGAGGGGCGTTCCGAGCGGCGCGCCCGGGGGCTCGCCAAGATGGCCGAGGTCTACGGGTGGGACGTCTCCGACGGCGACGGCGACTTCTTCGGCATGACCGTCGACCACCTCTTCGCCGAGGTGTGGGACCGCCCGGGGCTGTCGCTGCGCGACCGACGGCTGCTCCTCATCGGCCTGCTGGTGGGCGGAGGGCTCGACGACGTGGTCGAGCTGCAGATGGACGCCGCGCTGCGCGTGGGCGACCTGACCGTGGACGACCTGCGGGAGATCCAGCTGTTCCTCACCCACTACGCGGGTTGGCCGCGCGGGGCGAAGCTGAACTCGATGGTCGACAAGCTCGCCTCCCGCCAGGGCTGATCCCGGGGTTCAGCCTCCGGGGAGGTCCTGCACGAGGGTGAGGGTGGGGGCGAACAGGTCGCCCAACTCCTCGACCCGGTGGATCACCTCCTCGGCGGCGAACCGCAGGTCGGCACCGTCGGCCGCGGCCTCGACCTCGTCCCAGCTGACCGGCGTGGACACCGTCGGCTCCGGACGCGCCCGCAGGGAGTACGGACAGATCGTCGTCTTGTGGCGCGAGTTCTGGCTCCAGTCGACGAAGACCTTCCCCGGCCGCTGGTCCCGGGCCATGGTCACGGTGACGCCCTTCGGATGGCGCTGCTCCAGCAGCGACCCGGCCGCCTTCGCGAAGTCCGACGCATGCTCGTGGGTGTGCTGCGAGTTGAGCGGCACGTAGACCTGCATGCCCTTCGAGCCGGAGGTCTTGGCGAACATCTCCAGGTCGACCGCAGCGCACAGGTCGCGCAGCTCGATCGCCAGCTCGGCGCACTCCGGGATCCCGGTGCCGGGCCCCGGGTCGAGGTCGAACACCGCCATCAGCGGGTTGTCGAGGTCGTCGGCCTTCGCCATCGGGGTGTGCAGCTCCAGCGCAGCCAGGTTCGCCGCCCACACCACGGCCGCCGGCTCCTCGAGGCGGCAGTAGTGCACCTCGCCCCGCCGGTCGCCGGGACCCACCGCCGTCTCCACCCACTCGGGCCGGTGCGACGGGCACCGCTTCTCGAAGAACGACTCGCCGTCCACCCCGTCGGGGAACCGGCGGAACGTCACGCAGCGCCCGCCCGCGTGGGCGACGAGCACCGGGGCGATCCGGTGGTAGTACGCGATGACGTCGGCCTTGGTGGTGCCGGTCTCGGGGTAGAGGACCTTGTCGAGGTTGGTCAGCTTCAGCTGACGGCCGTCGACCTCGGTGAGGACCTGCTTCGCCACCCGCTCAGGCCGACTTGCGCGCCGCCGGGGCCTTCTTGGCCGTCCGCTTCCCCGCGGTGCGGGCACCGTCGGCTGCGTCCGCGTCCGAGCCGGCAGCCTTCGTGGAGGTCCGCTTCCCGGACTTCGCGGAGGAGCCCTTGGCGGGCGAGCGCTTGGCCGGGGACCGGCGGGCGGGCCGCTCCCCTGCCACCGCCGCCTCGTCCACCTCGTCGGCGTCGGCGGTCTCCCCGGCCTCCTCGGGATCCGCAGCCGCGTCCGCCTCCAATGCGGTGGGGTGGCGGCTGCGCGACGCCTTCGCCTCCCGGACCGACGCCTCGAGGGCGGCCATGAGGTCGACCACCTTGTCGGCGCTCGGCGGCGGGGTGGTGTCGGCCGCCACGACCTGGCCGTCGGCGAGCTTGTCGATCAGGTCGAGCACCTGCTCGCGGTAGGTGTCGTGGTAGTCCTCGGGATCCCACTCGGCGCTCAGCGAGTCGATGAGCGACTCGGCCATGGCGAGCTCCCGGGGGTCGACCTCCACCCCTTCGAGGGCCTCGAACTCGCCGATGCCCTCCGCCGGGTTGACCTCGTCCGCGTACACCATCATCGACAGGAGCAGCGTCCCGTCCTTCGGGCGGAGCACGGCAACGTGCTGCTTCGAGCGCATGACGAAGCGGGCGATGGCGACCTTGCCCGCCTCCTCCATGGCCTGCACCAGGAGGGCGTACGGCTTCGCTGCCCCCGACGGGGCGACGTGGTAGGCGCCGTCGAAGAAGATCGGGTCGATCGCGTCGAGGTCGACGAAGCTGTCGAGGTCGAGCGTGTGGGTGGCGTCCGGGGCGAACGTGGCGAGGTCGTCGTCGGTGACGAGCACGTAGTTGCCCTTGGACACCTCGTAGCCCTTGACGATCTCCTCGTAGGGGACCTCTTCGCCCGTCTCGGCGTTGATCCGCTGCTGCCGCACGCGGGCGCCGTTCCGCCGGTCGATCTGGTTGAACCGCACGCTCTTCTCGGAGATCGCCGAGTACAGCTTCACCGGGATGTTCACCAGACCGAAGCTGATCGATCCACTCCAGATGGCGCGGGGCATGGCACCTCCAGGGTCGCGGCCCGAAACGGAGCGTACCCGTCAGAGGGCTGGTCCCAGCCGGATCGTGGGATCAGCCCCGGAGCAACGCCCTGCCGACGAGGTCGGTGCCGAACGCGGTGAGGATCGCCAGGTAGAGCAGCCCGGTGGCAGCCATCACCGCCGAGTACTGGCGCTCGCGCAGGGCCAGGCGGGTGACGACCACGAGCCCGATGGTGGTCACGGCGCACGCCACCCAGAACCAGCCGAGCATCCCGTTGTACCCGTCGTCGATCGTGCCCGACAGCACCGACAGCATCCCGGTGGGGAGCAGCAGTGCCACCACCTCGAACGGCCAGATCCAGCCCAGCCAGCGGACCAGCTCGAGGAGCGGCGCCCTGGGGAGACCCGGTTGGGTCAGGTACCAGTGGCCCAGCAGCATCGCGTCGCTCACGCACCCGAGGAACGCCGCGCCGATCAGCACCCGCGCCAGCTGCAGCCAGGCGGGGGATCCGGCGTCGAGCCCCGCCGCGATGAGCCCGACCAGGCCGATCGCAGGAGCGATCAGGTCGAGGTTCGGGGGGAACTCGGGGACGCTCTCGTCGAATCGCTGCTCCTCCCGGTCGATCCCGGTCATCTGCGCGACCCGGGCGGAACGGCGCTGGACCTGCTCACGCTGGTGCAGCACCCCTGCCGCACGCCGGTTCCACGAGACCACCCCGGCCACGGCGCACGCCGCCACCACGCCGAGGGCGGCGATCTCCCGGACCCACACGGTGCCGTAGCGGAACCCCGCGATCGCCGCACCGAGCGCGAACAGCCCGTAGGTGCCGCGGAGCAGCCACCCGTAGCCGATGCCCACCTCGCGGCGACGGCTGGTGACCCACAGGAACGCCAGGCCGCCGACGGCCCACTGCAGCATCACCGTTGCGGCGTCGAGTTGGAGCACGGGGGACCTCAGGCGTCGACGGACACGAGATCGTGGTCGACCTCGGTGAACGGCGCCACTCCGGAGGCGGTCGCGGCCACGCAGTCCTCGAGGCGGAACCCGTACCGCCCGTCGAGGTAGACGCCCGGCTCGATGGAGAAGCAGTTGCCCTCCACGAGCGGCTCGTCGTTGCCCGAGACCACGTAGGGGTCCTCGTGCTCCTCCACGCCGATGCCGTGGCCGGTCCGGTGCACGAAGTGGTCACCCAGCCCGGCCGCCACGATCACCCGACGAGCCGCGAGGTCGACCTCCTCGCCGGTCGCCCCCGGCCGAGCAGCGTCCATCGCGGCCTGGTGGGCGGAGCGCACGACGGCGTACACCGAGACCGCCTCCATCGGGACGTCGCCGGTCCACACGCAGCGTGTGATGTCGGAGCAGTAGCCCACACCCCACTCGTCGGCCATCGTGCCGCCGAAGTCGCAGAGCACCACCTCGTGCTCACGGATCACGCGGTCACCGGGCTCGTGGTGGGGGCTGGCTGCGTTCTCCCCGGCGGCGACGATCGCGAAGTTCACGCGCTGGTGCCCCTCCGCGACGATCCGCTGCCCGAGCTCGGCCGACACCTGTGCCTCGGTCCGTCCCACCAGAGGGATCTCGCCTGCCTGCAGGGCTGCGGCGATCCGGTCCACCGCGGCGCCGGCCCGGTGCAGCATGGCCACCTCGTGCGGGTCCTTCACCGCCCGCAGCGGTCCGCACAGCTCGGACGCGTTGCTGAAGCGCACCCCGTCGAGCGACGAGGTGAGCCCGACCGTGAACCGTGACCACGTGCGGTCACCGATCGCAACGGTGCGGGCCAGGCCCACCTCGTCGGCCACCAACCGGAGCGGGTCCTCGGTCTCCTCCCAGGGCCGCAGCCGGAACAGGTCGCCCTGCTCCGCCACCCGCGGCGCCTCGAGCCGCGGCACGAACAGCGTGGCGTCGCCGTCGACCGGCACGACCAGCATCGTCAGCCGTTCGAGCGGCATCGCCTCGTAGCCGCAGAGCCACGGCAGGTCGGCGCCCACGCTGAGGAGCACCGCATCGACCCCCCGGCGCGCCATCGACGCTCGCAGCGCCGACATGCGGGCCGGGAAGGGGCTGGCCGCCGGCGTGGCGTCGGCCGTCATGCCCGTCGAGCCGCAGCAGCGTCGGCGGCGGCGCCGGCGTGGTGGCTCGAACGCGTGAACGGCGAGGACTCCACGTGAGCCAGGCCCAGCACCTGCTCGCCGTGGCGCTTCCACTCGTCGAACTGCTCGGGCGGCCACCAGCAGGCCACCGGCAGGTGGTGCGAGGTGGGGCGCAGGTACTGGCCGATGGTCACGATGTCGACCCCCACCGCCGCCAGGTCGGCCATCGTCGAGCGCACCTCGTCGTCGGTCTCGCCCATGCCGGCAACGATCCCCGACTTGGTCGTCATCCCCGCCGCAGCCGACCGGGCGAGGAGGGTGAGGCTGCGGGCGTAGGACGCGGACGGACGGGCGGCACGCTGCAGCCTCGGCACGGTCTCGATGTTGTGGTTCACCACGTCGGGGCGGGAGGCCAGCACGACGTCGAGCGCCGCGGGGTCGCCGCCGAGGTCGGAGATCAGCACCTCGATCCGTGCTTCCGGACGCACGGAGCGGACCGCTTCCACGGTGGCAGCGACGTGCGCTGCTCCCCCGTCCGCCAGGTCGTCGCGGGCGACCATGGTCACGACCACGAAGTCGAGCCCCATCCGCCGCACGGCCTCGGCGACTCGGGCCGGCTCGTCCGGGTCGAGGGCTCCGGGCTTGCGGGTGTCGACCAGGCAGAAGCCGCAGGCACGCGTGCAGCGCTCGCCGCAGACCATGAACGTGGCGGTGCCCTCCGCCCAGCACTCGGACAGGTTCGGGCAGCCCGCCTCCTCGCAGACGGTCACGAGGTGGAGGTCGCGCAAGGTGGCACCCAGGCGGGCCACCTCCGGGCCCAGCCGCAGCTTCGCCCGCATCCAGTCGGGCTTCGGCTCGGCGAGGGCGACGCCGCCGGAGACACCGGCCTCGGCGAGTCGCCCGAGCAGGCGGACGGAGGTGCCGGTCGAGGGCGCGGCCGCCGGCGCGGGGGGCGCGTCGGCTCGCCCGCGTGACGGGCCCGAGCCGGGCCGGGCGTACTTCGTGGCCTCACCGGGGCCGGCGCCGCGGCTGAAGGGCGTGAGGTCCCGACCGTCGGCGGGGGTGCGCCAGACGACGTCCGCCCGGTCGATCTCCCGAGGGCCACCGAGGTCGCGGGCTCCGTCACCGGACGCGCCGAACCGCTCGACGAAGCGGGCGACGACCGCGTCGGTCACCTCCTCCATCGACGCCGACAGGCCCTCGGCCCGCACCGACGTGACCGGGAGCGTCAGGCCGCAGGGGACGATCGTGTCGAACCGGGCCAGGTCGCAGTCGACGTTCAGGGCGAAGCCGTGCATGGTCCTCCCCCGCGAGATCCGCACGCCGATGGCTGCGATCTTCCGGGGACGAGGCCCGTCGACGTCGAGCCACACCCCGGGGTAGCCGTCGAGGATCCCGGCGCCGGGCAGCCCCACATCAGCGAGCGCCGCGATGAGCACCGATTCGAGCGCCTCGATGTAGTCGCGGGTCCGCACGACCTCGCCACGGGCGTGGTCGGCGATGGTCAGGATCGGGTAGCCGACGAGCTGGCCGGGTCCGTGGTACGTCACGTCGCCGCCGCGGTCCACCTCCACCACGTCACCGCCGAACTCGCCGGGGTCGACGAGCACGTGTGCGGCATCCGCGCGGACGCCCAGGGTCAGGGTGTCGGGGTGCTCGAGGAGCAGCAGGTGGTCGTCGGGCGACGCCTCGAACAGGCGGTGCTGGAGGTCGAGGGCCTCGCGGTAGGCGACGCGGCCGAGCCAGCGGACGCGGAGCGGCCGCGCGTCGCCCTCCACGATCAGAGCTCCGCTTGCCAGTCGCGGGTCTCGAGGATCTCCTTCACCCGCCGGAGGAACGCCGCGGCGTAGGCACCGTCGAACGCCCTGTGGTCCCAGCTCATGGTGAGGTTGCCGACCGAGTGGATCGCGATCGA
>JBIQID010000076.1:0-1996 GCA_044508215.1 Actinomycetota bacterium
TGCTCGGCGAGCGCCAGGTGGTGGTCGACTGCGACGTGCTCCAGGCCGACGGCGGCACGCGGACGGCGTCGATCTGCGGGGCATGGGTAGCGCTGCACGATGCGCTCAGCCGCCACGTGGCGGCCGGCGCCCTCGCCGCGCACCCGATCACCGACAACCTCGCCGCCATCTCGGTGGGCATCGTCGACGGCGAGCCCCGGCTCGACCTGCCGTACGTCGAGGACGTCGCGGCCGAGGTCGACATGAACGTGGTGATGACCGGGGCGGGCAAGCTCGTGGAGGTGCAGGGCACCGCTGAGGGCCAGGCCTTCACGAGGGCCGAGCTCGACGAGCTCCTCGACCTCGCCGGCATGGGGATCACCGAGATCATCGCCCTCCAGGAGGAGATGGTCGCGGAGCCGCCGCCGGCTCGCCCGCTGGGACGGTGAGCGGGCGGCTCACGGTCGTCTCGGCCACGGCCAACCCCCACAAGCTGGAGGAGATGCGCCAGATCCTGGGCGACTCGGTGGAGCTGCTGCCCCGCCCGGACGACGTCCCTGACGTGCTCGAGGATGCGCCGACCCTCGAGGGGAACGCACGGTTGAAGGCCGACGCCATCGCCGCAGCGACGGGTCTGCCCGCGCTCGCCGACGACACCGGCCTGGAGGTGGCGGCGCTCGACGGCGCGCCCGGCGTCCGGTCGGCCCGCTACGCCGGTGAGGATGCCGACGACGCCGACAACGTGGCGCTGCTGCTCCGCGAGATGGGGGACCGGCAGGACCGGTCGGCCCGCTTCGTCACCGTCGTGGTCCTCGCCGCCCCCGACGGCCACGAGGTCTACGAGGGCGAATGCCGCGGGACGATCGCTGCCGCACCTCGTGGCGCGGCGGGGTTCGGCTACGACCCGGTCTTCGTCCCCGATGAGGGCGACGGACGCACCTTCGCCGAGATGACGGCCGACGAGAAGCACGCGATCAGCCACCGAGGCCGAGCCGTGCGGGCCGCCGCCGAGGCGATGCGAGCACGGAGCGCCCGGGGGTGAGCGGAGAGCTGCGGCTCGATCCCCTCACCGGCGAGTGGGTGAACATCGCGGGTCATCGCCAGAACCGCCCGAACCTGCCCACCGAGGGCTGCCCGTTCTGCGTGGGTGGCCTCGAAGCCCCCGAGCCCTACGACACGAGGTGGTTCCCCAACCGCTGGCCGGCGATGGAGCCGGGGGAGCCGGTCGACGTGGCCGCCGCCGAGGCCGCCGGCACCGACGTGCTGCCGGCTCGGGGCGCCGCCGAGGTGATCCTCTACTCGCCGGTGCACGACGCGTCGCTCGGCCAGCTGGGGGTGCCGCAGATCCGCAAGGTCGTCGACCTCTGGGCCGAGCGGACCCAGGCGCTCTACGAGCGGGGCGACGTGGAGTACGTGCTGGTCTTCGAGAGCCGGGGCGCCGAGGTGGGCGCCACGATCCACCATCCGCACGGGCAGATCTACGGCTATCCGTTCGTGCCGCCGGCTGCGGCTGCCGAGCGGGCACACGCCCGCCGTCGTGGCGACGTCGTGCTGGAGGAGATCCGCGCCGAGGTGGCCGACGGTCGGCGCGTCCTCTTCGACGACGGCGAGTGGGTGGCCTGGGTGCCGTTCGCGTCCTCCCACCCGTTCGGCGTCCGCATCGCGCCGAGGACCCGCATCGCCCGGCTCGACGACCTGGGGGAGGCGGCTCGGGACGGGCTCGCTGCCGCGCTCGGCGACGTCCTGGGTCGCTACGACCGCCTGTGGAGCGGTGATCCCGCCGCCTCGCCGATCTTCCCCTACCTGATGTGGTTCCACCAGGCGCCCCGGGAGCGGGAGGAGGTCGACCACCTCCACGTGCACCTCGCTCCGCCGCAGCGTGCCCCGGGGGTGATGAGGTTCGTCGCCGCCGGCGAGGTGGGCTCGGGCACCTACTCCAACCCCGTGGTCCCCGAGGACGCCGCCGCGCTGCTGCGCTCGGTCTGACACCGGACGAACATCGCGACTGTCACGTTCT
>JBIQID010000076.1:2096-3507 GCA_044508215.1 Actinomycetota bacterium
GGTCGAAGATCCGGACTGTCGCGTTCGTCGCGGCCCGCGAACATCGCGACTGTCACGTTCTTGGGCAGATGGGGTCGAAGATCCGGACTGTCGCGTTCGTCGCGGGCGGCTTCGATGCCTGGAGCGGGTCAGCGCTGGCAGGTGGGGCAGTGCTGGATCGGGCGGCCGGCGAGGACGCTCGTCTGGATCGAGGTGCCGCACCGGCGGCAGTGCTCGCGGTGGTACACGTAGAGCGTGTCCTCGGGCCGCATGCGTGCGCGGGGACGGCCGATCTCCTCGGGGTCCGTCGTGATGATCCGGCCGGTGCGCACGCCGATGCGCAGGAGCCGCACGGACTCGGACCAGATCGCCTCGAACTCGGCGTCGTCGATCTTGCTCGCGGGGCGTTCGGGGTGGATGCCGCAGAGGAACAGGATCTCCGCCCGATAGATGTTGCCGAGGCCGGCGATGATCCGCTGGTCGAGCAGCACGGCGCCCACCGGCTGGTTCGTGGCCGCGAAACGTGCACGTGCGCCTTCCACGTCCGGGTTGCGGCGGAGCGGATCGGCGCCCAGCTTCGACACGATCTCGGCCCGCTCGTCCGGAGTGATCAGCTCGCAGCGGGTGGGACCGGTGAGGTCCCAGGAGACGGTGTCGTTCCGGAGCCGGAGCCGGATGGTGTCGCGCTGGGGGACGTCCGGTTCGCCCAGGCGGAACTTGCCGATCAGGCCGAGGTGCACGTGGAGGCAGTGGCCGCCCGTCCAGTCGACGAAGAGGTACTTGCCCCACGCGTCGCTCCGCACGAGCTGTTCACCGTCGATGAGCGCCGCGCCGGCGGCGAAGCGCCCCTGCGGTGACGACGCCTCCACCGGGCCGCCCCTGAGGGTGGTCCTGAGGCCTCGGGCGAGGCGGTGGACGACGTTTCCCTCCGGCACGCCGTGAGTCTGACCCGTGGCGTCGCGAGGCGGCCAAACCGGTACCTTCGCGCCCGTGGCGATCCCCCTCGACGACCCCGAGCGCCCCCGTGGCCGGCCCGGCGTGTCCCCGACGGCGATCGCTCGCCCGTACGCAGCCGGCTTCGCGGCGCCGCCGCCGACCGGCCACGTCCCGGCCGTGGCGGCGGCGGGCGCGGTGCCCGCCGGCGCCCTGACCACCGGCGCGCCGTCTCGCATCGCTCCTGCTCCGATCGGGCGTCGTGTCCGGTCCGCTGCCATCGACCTGGGCCTCGTCGCCGGCCCCGTGGCCGTCGCCGGGCTCATCGGCTACTTCGCGATCTTCCGTCCCGCGTGCCGCACCTATCCCTTCCTCGACGGCACCCGGATGGACTGCTCTGACGCCGGGGGAGCGACGGTTGGGGCGTGGGCGCTCGTCCTCGCTGTGTTCGTGGCGGCCGTCGCGCTGGTGGAGGTGCTGCCCCTCGTCCGCCGGGGCG
>JBIQID010000076.1:3607-15006 GCA_044508215.1 Actinomycetota bacterium
GCTGACGCTGCGCCGCCCGCTGAACGCGATGAGCCCCGGCCTCACGGCCGGGGCTCATCCAGTTTTCGAGGGCCGTCCGCCGGAGCTGGCCCGGCCTCGGTGAAGGAGCTCAGGCCTTGAAGACCTGGACGACGTAGAGGCGGCCGCCGCGCTCGGCCACGCCGGTGCCGATGGCCCGGTACGTGCCGTTCAGGATGGCGTCGCGGTGCACCCGCGAGTTCATGAACTGGTCGTGGACGGCGGCGACGTTGGGCCCGTAGCCCACGTTCTCACCGATCGCTCGCCAGCCCGGCGCCACGCCGTCGCTGAGCACCGAGTGGGAGAGGGTGCCCCGGTCGGCGAGCACCGCAGCCCAACGCTGCGCCTTGTTGCCCAGGTCGTCGCTCCAGGCGAGGCCACGGAGACCTCGAGCCTGTCGCTCCTTGTTCACGAAGATGACCGCGGCGGTGCGGTCCTGCTCGGGTGTGCAGCCGACCATCGCCACGGCGGCGAGGCAGGATGCCATGAGGATCGCGAGGATGCGTCGAGCTGCACGGGGGCGAGGCATGTTTCTCTCTCCGATTCGTCGTCCCGGGTTCGGGCGGCGTCTGCAGAATAGTTGCGATTGCGTTACAGATCGCGCACCGCTTTGTCATGTTCGTCACGTAGGGGGTGACGAGCGGGACGTCAGCGCAACGCGAACCCACACTTCTCGTCGGCGTAGGTCCGCAGTTCCTGAGCACTGGCAGGGATCTCGGCGAGGGCCCGGTTCAGCTCGGCGGCGTCGACCGGCATGGTCTCGCCGTTGGGTCCCGTGACGCGCGTCACCCGCCGAACGGTCTCGATCGCCGTGTCGATGACGCGCTCGGCCGCAGGCGCGATGTCGGGAGGCGCCAGGTCACGGACCTCCTGGAGGTCTTCCAGCGCTGCGGTCACCGCGTCCTCGTCGCCGCTGTCGAGCGCCCGGCGCAGCTCCGTCAGGTCCATCCTCGACTCGAGCGCGTCGCAGAACTCGTCCTGGGCGTTCGAGCAGGCGGGCAACGTCACGAGGATCAGCGCGCCCAGCAGTGCCGTGGCGCGCCTCCTGGAGGCGAGGCCCGCGAACCCTCCCAGCACGCTGGATCAGCTGTTGGTCGCAGCGGCAGCGCCCACCGACCGGATCTCTGCGGTCGCGTGGGCGAGGCCCTCCGGGTCGCGGAACAGCGCCGATCCGGCCACGAGCACGTTCGCCCCGGCGGCAGCGGCTCCGGCAGCGGTGGACGGGCCGATCCCGCCGTCGACCTCCAGGTCGACGTCGAGGCCGCGCTCGGTGATCCAGCGGCGGATGGTGGCGATCTTGGGCTCCATCGTCGAGATGTAGGCCTGGCCGCCGAAGCCGGGGTTCACGGTCATCACGAGCACCAGGTCGACGAGGTCGAGCACGTCGCGCACCATCTCGGCCGGGGTGGCCGGGTTGAGCGCCACGGCGGGCGAGGCGCCCAGCTCGCGGAGGTTGCCGAGCGTGCGGTGCAGGTGGCGGCACGCCTCGGCGTGGACGATGAGGATCTGGCAGCCCGCCTCGACGTAGCGGGCGGCGAGCTCGTCGGGCTCCTCCACCATGAGGTGGGCTTCGAAGGGCACCGACACCAGGTCGCGGGTGGAGGCGATCACGTCGGGCCCGAAGGTGAGGTTCGGGACGAAGCGGCCGTCCATCACGTCCCACTGGATGCGGTCGACGCCGGCCTTCTCGAGGGCCTGGCACTCCTCGCCCAGCCGGGCGAAGTCTGCGGGCAGCACCGAGGGTGCGATGAGGATCGGACGGTCGGTGCCGGGCTGCTCTGCCATGGGCCCCGAATCTACCGGCAGCGCTCGCGGGGGACCCCGTCGGGCCCGGGCGTCAGGAGTCGTCGATCGGGACGCGGATGCCCTGTGGCCCGGCGCCGTCGGCGTGGTCGGCCGCCTCGACCTCGCTGCGCCGCACACCCAGGAGGAACAGCACTGCGTCGAGGTACGGCACGTTTACGGTGGCGTCCGCGGCGTCCCGGACGATCGGCTTGGCGTTGAAGGCGATGCCGAGCCCCGCGGCCGCCAGCATGTCGAGGTCGTTCGCTCCGTCGCCGATGGCCACGGTCTGGTCGAGGGGGATGCCCTCCGCTGCAGCGAAGGACCTCAGCAGCTCGGCCTTGCGGGCCCGGTCGACCACGCGGCCCACGACGCGTCCGGTGAGGGTGCCGTCGACCACCTCCAACTCGTTCGCCTCGGCGTGGTCCACTCCCAGGTCGCCGGCGAGGGGGTTCGTCACGAAGGTGAACCCGCCGGAGACGATCGCCACCTTGAACCCGATGCGCCGCAGGGTGCGGACGAACGTCCGGGCGCCCGGGGTCAGCTCCACACGGTCCCGCACGCGGTCGAGCGCGGCGAGGTCCAGGCCTTCCATCAGGGCGACGCGCCGGCGGAGCGACTCCTCGAAGTCGATCTCGCCGGCCATCGCGGATGCGGTGATCGCCGCGACCTGCTCTCCGCAGCCGGCCTCCTCGGCCATCAGGTCGATCACCTCGTTCTGGATCACGGTGGAGTCGACGTCGAGCACCACGAGGCGCTGGCTGCGGCGGCCCAGGCCGTCGGGCTGGATGGCGAGGTCGATCGAGTGCTCGCGGGCCACGGCGACGAGCTCCGGGCGGAGGCGGTCGGTGGGGGCTCCGAGGACCGTCAGCTCGTAGCTCGTCACCGGGTACCGGGACAGCCGGTTGATGCGGTCGATGTTGCCGCCCGACCGGACGACGGCGTTGGCGACCGCGCCGATCTGGGTGGGGGCCAGCTGCGGGGCGAGGATCGTGACCACGGTGCCGAGGGCCCGCTCGGTGGGGGTGGCGTCGACGGGCTCGATCTCCACCGTGAGGCCGAGGGCTGCGCCGAGGTCGTGGACGCCGGCGAAGCTCGTGCCCTCCGGCACCCTGAGCGCCAGGCCGAGGGTCAGGTGGCGGCGGATCACCACCTGCTCGATGTCGTCGATGACGGCCCCGATCCGCTCGAGCTGCTCCATCAACGACGAGGTGATGCCAGGGGAGTCGGGTCCGCTGACCCGCAGGAGGACGGACCGGCGTGGCTCGTCGTCGGCTGCGGTGGTCGGCACGTGCCGACGATACCGTGGCGGCGATGGGCCCCCGGATCGAGGTCGACGTGCTCCGCTCGTCCACCGAGGGGGCCGGGGTGGCGACGCTCGATGACGGGCGGGTGGTCTTCGTCGACGGGGCCCTGCCCGGCGAACGGGTCCGCGCCGAGCTGGTGTCGCAAGCCCGCAGGCACGCACGGGCCAAGGTCCTGACGGTGCTCGAGGCGGCGCCCGGCCGGGTGGAGCACCCTTGCCCGGAGGCGGGCCGCGGGTGTGGAGGCTGCGACCTGGGTCACGCCTCGGTGGAGCTGCAGCGCCAGATGAAGGAGCATGCGGTGGCCGACGCGTTCGAGCGCGTCGGGCGCCTCGACCGTCCAGAGGTGCGGACGGTCGCACTGCCCGCCGAGGCCTACCGGACCACCGCCCGCCTCGGCGTCCGAGGTGGTCGCGCCGGGTTCCGGGCGCGGCGCTCCGACGAGCTGGTGGAGCTGGAGGGCTGCCAGGTGGCACACCCGCTCCTCGAGGAGCTGCTCCGCACCGGTCGGTTCGGGTCGGCGGACGAGGCCACGCTCCGGGTGGGGGCACGGACGGGCGAGCGGCTGGCGTTCGTCTCACCGCGCGTCGAGGGGGTTCGCCTGCCCGACGACGTGGTGCTGGTGGGTGCCGACGAGCTGACCTTCGGTCGCACCGCGTGGATCCACGAGGAGGTGGCGGGCCATCGCTTCCGGGTCTCCGCCGGGTCGTTCTTCCAGGTCCGCCCTGATGGCGCTGAGGCGCTGGTCTCCGAGGTGGGGGCCGCCCTGTCCCGTCACCTGCCCGGCGGCGCCGGGCACCTCGTCGACCTCGGTGCCGGGGTCGGCCTCTTCTCCGCGCTCGCGCCGGCGGAGCGGGTCACCGCCGTCGAGAGGAACCCGTGGGCGGTGGCCGACGCACGGGTCAACCTCGATGCCGATCGCAGCGAGGTGGTCGAGGAGCGCATCGAGGCGTGGGCGCCGACGCCCGCCGACGCGGTGGTGGCTGACCCGTCCCGTGCCGGCCTGGGCGCCGAGGGCTGCGCTGCGGTCGCCGGCACCGGTGCCGCGGTGGCGGTGCTCGTGAGCTGCGACGCCGCGGCCGGCGCCCGGGACGTCGCCGCGCTGGTCGGGCACGGCTACGCGGTCGAGTCGGTGGCCCTCGTCGACCTCTTCCCCCAGACCCACCACGTCGAGGTGGTCACGGTGCTGGTCCGTTGATGGCGCCGGGCCTGACCTTCCGACCGGTTCCGGCGAGGCGCCTCCTCACGCTGCTCGTGGTGGCCGCGGCACTGGTCGGCGGCGGGTGCTCGGGTGACGACACGGGATCGCCTGCACCGGCAGGGCCGCCGGCCGAGGTGGTCCGACTCGACTTCGAGGTGGTCGACCGGCATCCCCACGACCGATCGGCGTTCACCCAGGGCCTGCTGTTCGTCGACGCCGACACGATCGCCGAGAGCACCGGCCTCTACGGGCAGTCGGAGGTCCGCCTGGTGGACCCCGTCACCGGCGAGGTGCGCCTTCGCCGGGCCCTGCGGTCCGACCTGTTCGGCGAGGGCCTGACCATGCTTCCCGACGGCGAGCTGGTGCAGCTGACGTGGAAGGAGGGGGTCGCCCTGCGGTGGGACCCCGAGGACCTCCGACCCGCCGGCGAGACGTCGTACGAGGGCGAGGGGTGGGGCCTCGCGTGGGACCCGGAGGCCGAGGTGCTCTTGTCGACGGACGGGTCGGAGCGGATCTCCCGGCGGCTTCCCGACACGTTCGAGGTCGCCTCGGTGGTCACCGTGCGCCGCGACGGCCGGCCGGTGTCGAAGCTGAACGAGCTGGAGTGGGTCGACGGCGTGCTGTGGGCGAACGTGTGGGAGACGAGCGAGCTGCTCCGCATCGACCCGCAGACCGGCGACGTGACCGGCGTGGTCGACCTGTCGCCGATCGACCCCGGTCTCGGCGATCCGAACGCGGTGCTGAACGGGATCGCCCACCGTCCCGGCGACCCGGCCGACCGGCTGTGGGTCACCGGCAAGAACTGGCCCGAGATGTTCGTGATCGACGTGGTGGAGCCGTGATCGAGGTGGCCCGAGCCGTGATCGAGGTGCCTCGGTCGTGAAGGCCGGCCGTCGGCGTCGCGTGGCAGCGGTGGCCGCGCTGGGCGTCGTCGGCGTGGCGGTGCTCGGTGGGTGCGGCAAGACGCCCTACCGGGCGATGGAGGTGGGGGAGTGCCTGCCCGCGAGCGCCGAGGTGGTGGGTCGTCGTGAGCCGGACCCGCCCCGTGTCCCGTGCGGGTCGGCGCACCGCTACGAGGTCTACGCCGTCGAACAGCTGGGGCTCTCGGGCGCCTGGCCGGGCACCGACGAGGTCGACACCGCAGCGCGGGAGCTCTGCTACGACCGCTTCGAGCGGGGAACGGGCCACGACCCGCTCACGCTGCCCGACGGCGTGATGGTGCTCACGATCGGCCCCACCGAGGACGGCTGGGACGACGGTGACCGGGCGGTCGAGTGCCTGGTGAGCCTGCCCGAGGACCAGGAAGGGCGGTTCGCTCAGCCCGACGCGCCCAGCGGTACGGTCGGCTGATGCGCATCGGGCTGTCGCTTCCCGGGATGCTGGGGGACTACGACCGGGAGCGGTTCCTCCAGTGGTGCCACCGGATCGAGGGCGACGGCTGGGACACGCTGGGCATGGGTGAGCGCATCGCCTACCGGAACCACGAGATGTTCACCACGCTGTCGGCCGCCGCCGCGGTCACGGAGCGGGTTCGGATCGCCGCGACGCTGGTGGTGCTGCCGATGCACTCCGAGGTGTGGGTGGCGAAGCAGGCGGCGACGCTCGACGTGCTGTCGGGTGGACGGCTCACGCTCGGGGTCGGGGTCGGCGGCCGCGAGGAGGACTACCGGGCGCTCGGCCGCTCGTTCCAGCGTCGGTTCGACCGCCTCGACGCGCAGGTCGCCCGGCTCCGTGAGCTGTGGGCGGGTGAGCCGCCCGGCGAGGGCCTCGACGAGGTGGGCCCGCGCCCGGTCCAGGACGCGATCCCGATCCTCTCGGGCGCCCTCGGCCCGCGGTCGCTGCGGCGGTCCGCGAGGTGGGCGGACGGGATCGCCGGGTTCGAGCTGGACCCGAACCCGAAGTCGCTCGCGCGTTGGCGCGCCGGTGTCGACGGAGCCTGGGAGGAGGCCGGCCGGGACCGGTCGCCGTACCGGATGACCAGCTTCTGGTTCGCCCTCGGCGACGACCCGGAGGCGCAGCTGCGGTCGTACGCCCGCCACTACCTGGGGGTGTTCGGGGAGGAGCTGGCGGGGGCGATGGCCGACGCCTGCACGGTGGCGGGCGCCGATGCCCTGCGCCGCGCGGTGGCGGCCTGCCGCGAGGCGGGTGTCGACGAGATCCAGCTGGTGCCGACCACGTCGGACCCGGCCGAGCTGGACCGCCTCGCCGCTGCGATCGCCGACGTGCGCTAGAGCGACGCGGTCTTCGGCTGAGGCTGCTGGGGCCGCGGCGACCGGAGCCTCTTCGGCGCGCGGGCGCTCCTCGGCGCGGGGACGCTCCTCGGCGACCGAAGCCTCTTCGGCGGTAGGTTCGGCGGGTGCCCGGGGACCACGTCGAGCTCACCGATCAGCTGCTCGCAGGCTCGTTCCCCTTCGACGACCCCCACCCGCTCTACGCCGCCCTGCGGGAGCAACATCCGGTGGCCTGGAACGAGACCGCCGGGTTCTGGGCGATCAGCCGCCACGCCGACGTGATGTCGGTGGCCACCGACCCGGCCACGTTCTGCTCGTCGAAGGGCATCCTCGTGAGCGAGATCGGCACCCGGTACGACTCGCCGCCCACGATGATGCACACCGACCCGCCGGACCACACCCGGTACCGGGCGCTGGTGCAGCCGGCCTTCTCTCGCCGCCGGATGCGCCTCTTGGAGCCGGCCATCCGGGAGCGCGTGCGGGCGCTGCTCGACCGGTTCGGCGACGGCGGGACCGTCGACGTGGTGCCGAGCCTCGCCGTGCCGCTGCCGATCGAGGTCATCTCGGACCTGCTCGGACTGGAGGTGGGCACCCAGCGCGTCCTCGAGTGGACCGAGGCGGCGATCCCCGACACCGTCGGCCTCACCGACGAGGAACGGATGGAGCGGCTGGGCGAGATGCTCGGTCACCTCGTCGCCACGGCCAGGGCTCGACGGGAGGAGCCTCGGGACGACTTCATCAGCGACCTCGCGGCCGCGGAGATCGACGGGCACCAGCTCTCCGACGAGGAGCTCGGCATGTTCCTGGTGCAGCTGCTCGTGGCGGGGAACGACACGACACGGAACGTGATCTCGGGCGGCCTTGTCGCGCTGGCGGATGCGCCGGGTGAGTGGGTTCGCCTGTTGGACGATCCCGACCTTCGGTCTGCTGCGGTCGAGGAGCTGGTGCGTTGGACCACGCCGGTGATCTCGTTCCTGCGGACGGCCACCCGTGACGCCGTGGTGGGCGGCGTGGAGGTCTCCGAAGGCGACCCGGTGCTGCTCCTCTACTCGTCGGCCAACCGGGACCCGCTGGAGTTCGGTCCGACCGCCGACCGCTTGGACGTGGGGCGGACGCCCAACCACCACGTGGCGTTCGGGTTCGGCGCGCACTTCTGCCTGGGCGCGGCCCTGGCTCGCCTCGAGGTGGCGGTGGTGCTCGACGAGCTGGCGCAGCGCTTCCGTTGCTGGGAGCCGGCGGGACGGGTGGTGCGCAGCCCGTCGACGATCATCGCCGGGATCGAGTCGGCCCCGATGCGGTTCCAGCCGGCCTGACCTGCTCCGTCGGCCGAGGAGCGGTGTCAGTCGGGCGTCGTCAGAGGTCGGGGTGGCACTCGCCCCGCCCGAGCTGCGCCAGGCCGGCGCGGTCGCCCGGCCCCCAGTCGGTCAGGTCGGAGGTGGCCGGGTGCATCAGCTCGGTCTCGTGCCCCACGTGGTCGAGGCCCACGAGGTGGCCCAGTTCGTGTTGGATCACCGCCCGGGCGAGCTCCGGCGAGTGGGGGAGCAGCTGCTGGGTCACCTGCGGTCCGTCGAGCGTCACGGTGCCGGTGACGTACACCGTCGGGCCGTCGCTGCCGTCCTTGCTCACCGGGATGCTGCCGGCGCGCCCAGCGACATCGCCGGCCAGGCCCGCCACCTCGTCGGGGTCGCTCCACGCGATGAGGACGGGCGCCCAGCGGTCGCCGTAGCGCTCGGGTTGGTAGGGCGCACGGAGCTCGCTGGGCCGCTCCGTGGTGGCGCCGTCGTCGACGAACACCAGGCCGGTCGCCGCGCTCAGCCGGTCGAGCGCACCCTCGAGCAGCACCTTGGCCTCGGGGGGTGCCGTGCGGTTGTTCACCACGTAGTGCACGGGGCGGCACGGGTCGTAGGCGACGGGAGAGCCGTTGCCGGTGGTGAGCAGGAACTCGTGGTGCCCGGCGTCGGCCACCAGGGGCGCCATCCCGAGTGGCTGGTCCGAGGCCTCCGACGACGGGCTCGGCGTGCGGCCGGTTCCGGCGACGTCGACCGCGACCCGGTCCGACGTCGCCTGCTCTTCATCGAGGTGGTCCGCGTCGGGTCCGGTCCGCGCCGCGCCGGTCCACCGGGCGAGGCCGGCGAGCATCGCCAGCACCACCAGCCCTCCGATCCAGGCGCGGGCGATGCGACCTGCTCGCCGACGTGGACGGACGTCAGGTGGCGGCGGCCTGCCTTCGACGTCCCAGACGCGTTCGAGGTGGGCCTGCCGCAGCCTGGCTCGCTCCTCCGCGGACAGCTCGATGACGGGGGAGGCGCGGATGAAGGCCTCGTCGAGCACCACGTGGTCCCACGGATCGTCGTGGTGCTCCCATGGCTCGTCCCCGGGAGACGGGTCCCGCCTCTGCATGGGTGACTCCGTACCCCCGCCGCCGGGGAGCGTGCAGCCGGTTCGGGAGTTGGCCTGCCCGGCGGCGGGCCTGGTCGGGCGTCAGCCCTTGTCGGCGTCGGAGCTGGGTTCCGTCGAGCCGTCGGGTGCGATCTCGAACGTCTCGTACAGCCCGGTCATCTGCATCAGCTGCAGTGCACGATCGGAGAGGCCGCGCAGGGAGAGCCGCCCCCGCTTGCGGGCGGAGAGCAGCAGGCCGAGGCCGGTGGAGTCCATGAACTCGACCTCCGCCATGTCGAGGACCACGTCGTGGCGGCCGCGGCTCAGCTCCTCGAGCGTCTCGCGCAGCCGGCCCGCTGTCTGGACGTCGATCTCGCCGGCCACCTTCACGACGACGGGGATCGAGTCGTGGTCCACGTCGACGGAGAGACGCGGCGGCTCCCATGGTCCGGGCATCGACACGCCGTCAGGGTACCGACGCGACCCCGAGAACCGGTCGCGGGGTTCCGGCTCGGGCCGATCGCTGCACGGCCAGGTAAGGTGCTTCCCTTCGCGCCGGGGTGAGCGAGGGGTGGAGATGTCAGCAGGTGGATCGGCCGCGGGGAAGGCGCAGTCCCTCACCGAGGCAGAGCAGCGGCTGCGGGAGCGGGCGGACCGGCTCGCCCGGATGGCCGACGCCTACGCCAAGGGCGACGAGGGAGAGCGACTCCTGGCCCAGCACCTGGCACCGCTGGCTGCCGACGGCTGGTTCCAGCTGCCTGATCGGTGCATCCCGGGGAAGGAGTCGAACATCGACTGCGTCCTCGTGGGCCCGGGTGGCGTCCTCGTCATCGATGCGAAGAACTGGTCAGGCAAGGTCACCGTCGAGGGTCGGGTGCTTCGCCAGAACGGGCGCCGCCGGGCGGAGGAGATGGAGCGCCTCCGGGTGCAGGCGGCCACCGTGGCAGAGGTGCTCGACGAGGCCCGACCGAACGATCCGGCGGTTCCGATCCGTCCCGTGCTGAGCTTCGTGGGCTCGGCGACCATCGGGACGAGGACTCCGATCGACCGGGTGCACCTGCTCGATGGTGGAGAGCTGGTCGGCTTCGCCCGGTCCCTCGAGCTGGTGCTCTCGCAGGACGAGGTGGAACAGGTGGTGCGCGCCCTCATCGACGGCTTGGCGCCCCGGACCTCGACCCGTGAGCACGCCGGGGACTCGGGCCGGGCCGAGCCGCCACCAGAGCCGATCGTGTTCCTGACGCCTTGGAGGCGCCACGGTCAGCAACGCCTCTACGTGAAGGACGAACTGGGACTCGACGGGGGCTACCTCGACCTCCGGTCGGGTGAGGTCCAGGGAACGTCGGAGGCCGCCAACTCGGTTCTGCGCCGGTTGCTCACGCACTACGCCGCTGAGAGGGCGCCCGGAGGGCTCGACGAGGAGGCGATGGGCGCGATCAAGCGGTTCCTCGCCTCGATCCTGGGATCGAAGCCCGTGCGAGCGAGCGATCAGCCGCTCGTCGCCGGCTACCTGTGGAGGAACTACGGCCGCAGCCGGCTGTACGTGCACCGCCTGGAGGGGACCGGGACGAAGGTGGACCTCGGCTGGTACGACCTCAAGGAGCGTCGAGTCCACGCGGACGTCGCCGGGACCGAGCCGGTCATCCGCTACTGCGGCGAGCGCTACCTGGCGTTGGAGGAGTCTCGGAGCGCTTCGCGGAACGGCGGGAACGGGCGAGCCTGAAGCTCAGCGACCAGGAACCGCTGCGTTCGTCGTGCGCCCCCTGGGACTCGAACCCAGAACCTGCGGATTAAGAGTCCGTTGCTCTACCAATTGAGCTAGAGGCGCCGTGCGGGCTGCGACTGTACCGCAGGCCCACCGTGGCGAGTCCAACCCGCCCGGGCCGGTCGGTCCGGGCGGGTCGGCGTCGTCTGGGGTGAGTGAGGGGTTTCGAACCCCCGACCTCCAGTGCCACAAACTGGCGCTCTGACCAACTGAGCTACACCCACCAAGAGGTGGCGATAGTAGGCCACCCGGGCGGGCCCGGACGAATGGGTACCGTGTGGTCCGACCCGCCTCCGTAGCTCAGATGGATAGAGCACCGGACTTCTAATCCGATGGCCGCAGGTTCGAGTCCTGCCGGGGGCGCTCGACGGCCGTGCGCGCCCCGCGGCCCCAGCGCGAGCGATCCTGCGCCTCGGAACCTGTCCGCTTCGGGGCGACCCCCGCGTCCGGATCGGGACAGGTTCGCGTGACGCGATGTGGACAGGTTGAGGTTGTCCTGATGTGGGCGACCCCCGGTTCCGAATGTGGACAGGGTGAGGCTGTCCTGATGTGGGCGACCCCGCGTCCGATCGGGACAGGTTGTAGCTGTCCGGTTGTGGGCGACCTGCGCGCCCGGATCGGGACAGGTTCGGGTAGCGGGATGCGGACAGGTTGAGGCTGTCCGGTCGTGGGCGACCCCCGCGTCCGAATGTGGACGGGTTGAAGTTGTCCGGATGTGCCGC
>JBIQID010000223.1:0-2017 GCA_044508215.1 Actinomycetota bacterium
GAGCGGTTGTCGCAGGGCGTTCGTAGGGTCGGGCGCATGGCGGCGGTCGGCGGGTTGGCGAGGGCGATGGGCTCGGTGCTGTTCCCGCCGGCGTGCCCGGCCTGCGGTGCGCCGGGCGCCGCGCCGTGCCGTCGGTGCCTCGAGCAGGTGGAGCCGGCGGGTCTCCTCGACCTCCCCGACGCCGCCTCGCTGGACGCGGTGGTCGCGCTCATGTGGTTCGAGGGCGTGGCGGCGAAGCTCGTCACGGCCATCAAGTACGGGAACCGGCGTGACGCCCTCGAACCCCTCGCAGCGGCGCTGAGCCGCCTGGTGGCATGGGACCCCGACTGCGTCACCTGGGTGCCGACCACGGCGGCGCGCCGGCGATCACGCGGGTTCGACCACGCCCAGCTCATCGCCCGGGCGGTGGCGCTGCGGTTGGGCGTGCCCAGTCGTCCCCTGCTCGTGCGCCAGGACGCGGGTGCACAGACGGGGCGGTCCCGCGCCGAGCGCCTCCGTGGCGCGCGCTTCGATGCTCGGGCTCCGTCGCCCGCCGGGGTGCTGGTGGTCGACGACGTCTGCACCACCGGCGCGTCGCTCGAGGCGGCGGCGTCAGCGCTGCGCGGCGCGGGAGCGCGGGAGGTGGGAGGCGCGGTGCTGGCCGCCACGCCGTGAGGCCATGCCCGATCGGACGGGACCGTCCTGCAGGGGTCGGGCTCCCCACGCGATCCGGTTGCCTTTCGGAGGAACACGCCTACCATGCCGATGATCGACGTCACCGCCCGCAAGGGGGAAAGGGGGCCCGGTCGTGGAGCTTCGAATGAGCGCTCGTCACACCACCGTGTCGGACCAGGATCGTTCGTTCATCGGAGAGAAGATCGAACGTCTCTCCAAGTTCCTTCCCGGGATGGACCGTGCTGAGGTCCACTTCGCGGAGGAGCGGAACCCACGGATCCCCGACAAGCTGTTGTGCGAGATCACGCTCTTCGGCCACGGCCACACGGTGCGGGCGAAGGCGAACGCCGCCGACCACCTCTCGGCCACCGACCGGGTGATCGAGAAGCTCGAGAACAAGCTCGGCAAGCTGAAGGCCAAGCTCAACTCGAAGCCGAACCACCGCGACGCCGCGATGGTGGCCAAGCTGAAGGCCGGCGGGGTGGTCCTGGACGGGGCAACCACCGACGGGGCAGCCGCGGACGAAGCGGCCGAGGCGCTCGACGGCAGGGCCGTGGCGACGCTGTCCCCCGAGTACGAGATCGTCCGTTCGAAGAAGGTGGAGAAGCTCACGTTGACGCCCCAGGAGGCGGCGCTGCGCATGGACCTCGTGTCGCACGACTTCTACTTCTTCACCAACGCGGAGACCGGCCTCCCGGCCGTCGTCTACCGCCGGAACAACGGTGGGATCGGCCTGATCGACGAGATCGAGACGCCCTGACCGTCCGCGATCGCCCAAGGGGCGCCAACGGTAGAGTGGACGACCCATGGGCATTCTCGACAAGTTCCTTCGCGCCGGCGAAGGGCGCAAGGTCAAGGCCTTGGCCGACCTCGTTCCCGACATCGGCGCCCTCGAGCCGGAGATGGAGTCGCTCTCCGACTCCGAGCTCCAGGCGAAGACCGGTGAGTTCCGGCAGCGGCTCGAGAACGGGGAGCCCCTCGACGACCTCGTGATCGAGTCGTTCGCGGTCACCCGCGAGGCAGCTCGCCGGGTGATCGGCCAGCGCCACTACGACGTCCAGCTGATGGGCGGCGCCGCCCTGCACTTCGGGTGGGTCGCCGAGATGAAGACCGGCGAGGGCAAGACCCTCGTCTCCACCCTCCCCGCGTACCTGAACGGCCTCACGGGCAAGGGCGTCCACCTCATCACGGTGAACGACTACCTGGCGCGGCGCGACGCCGAGTGGATGGGTCGGGTGCACCGCTTCTTGGGCCTCGACGTGGGCCTCGTGGTGCCCGACCAGTACGACTGGGAGCACAAGCGCAGCCAGTACGCGTGCGACATCACCTACGGCACGAACAACGAGTTCGGCTTCGACTACCT
>JBIQID010000077.1:0-14901 GCA_044508215.1 Actinomycetota bacterium
TCCGACGAGGGCACGGTCGGGTCGTCGGCGTCCGGGTGCACCTCAGGCGGTGCCCACGAGCCGGGAGGCGACGCAGCGCCTCCGAAGGCCTCGCCGTCCGGCCGTTCGTCGCTCATCCTGACCTCCTCCGGTCACGGCCGTCTGGTCGCGCCGCTGTCGTCCACCGCTGCCCACTGGCGGTACCGGTGGACAGCGCGGGAGCGTACCCGCGAGGCCGCCGCGCAGCGTGGTCCCGAGCCAGTCGGAGAACGCTCGCGGGCGCATCGCCGTGTGGGTGAGTGAGGCTCAGTCCGCCTGTGTGAGGCGCGCCACGAGAGGGCGGGTCGCGTCGAACGCCTCGACGTAGGCCTCGTGGCGAGCCGAGTGGAGCGCGGCCTCCGCCGGCCTGGGCTCGAAGCGAGCGGCGATCTGCGGAGCGTGATCCGTCGGGTCCTCCCCGCGGTGCGTCTGCAGCGCGACCCACGCCACAGCCCGCGCGGCAGCACCGTCGGGGTCGGCGAGCACCGACACGGGACGCCCGAGCACGTCCGCGAGGATCCGCGCCCACTCGGTCGACCGAGCCGCACCGCCGCCGAGGACCACCTCGTCGAAGGTCCTGCCGCAGAACGCCTCGGCGGCGGGCAGCAACCAGCGGAGGTTGTGGGCCACGCCCTCCACCACGGCGCGGACCACGTCGACGCGCCGGGTCTCGAGCGACATGCCGATGAGGCTGCCCCGCTGCCCGCGATCGGCCCGAGGCGACAGCGAGCCCGCCAGCCACGGAAGGAACAGCAGCCCACCCGCACCCGCAGGAGATGCCCGCAGTGCGTCGTCGAGGCGGGCGAAGGGGTCCCCGGCCCGCCCCGGGGCCAGCTCGTCGCCGCACAGCAGCACGTGGGCGAGCACGTGCTCGACCACCTTCCCCGCCATGCCGTTCTCGGCCCAGAGCAGGTAGCGGTCGGGCAGCGGTGCCGGCATGGCGAGCAGCTCGTGGTCGAGGTCGGTCGCCAGGCCGTCCACCGGCGCCAGCAGCACCGCCGTGCTCCCGATCATCACGCCGGCGCTGCCCTGCGAGACCGCCCCCGTCGCGAACGCACCGGCGTGGCTGTCGTTCATGCCGACCTGCACCGGGGTCCCGACGGCGAGGCCGGTCTCCCCGGCAACCTCCGCGGTCAGCTCACCGGCCAGGCCGCCGAGGGGCAGGAGCGGCGGCAACTTCGAGGCGTCCACCCCTGACATGCGGACGAGGTCGTCGTCGTACCGCTGGTGGCCCACCTCGCGGTTGTCGCAGAGCTGGGTCATGAACTGCGTGGCCTGCGTGGCGCCGATCCGACCGGTCAGCCGGGACGTCACGTAGTCCATCGGCTCGAGGTAGGCGGCGGTCCGGGCGTGGACGTCGGCGTCCTGCTGCAGGTGCAGCAGGTGTGCCAGGGAGAGCCCCCCGCCGACGGGTGGGATCCCGTGTCGCTCGATCCAGGTGGTGAACGCGTCCGGGTGCTGCTCGATGATCCCCCAGCTCAGGTCGGTGCCGCGTGTGTCGAGGTAGGTGACGAGTCGCCCCACCGGGTGGCAGCGCTCGTCGACCGGCACGATCGACGAGTACTGGCTGCAGACGCCGACCACCGCCGGAGCATCGTGGGGCAGCGAGGCCACCACCTCGCGGACCGCCGAGGTGACCGCCGCCCAGAGCGCCTCGGCGTCCTGCTCGGCGACCTCTCCGTCGACCTCCGTGGTGAGCGGGCGGCTGGCGACGGCGAGGCCCCGGCCGTCCTCGTCGACCGCGGCCACCTTCACGTTGGTGGTGCCGACGTCCACGCCGATCCCGACCGAGGTCACGTCACGTTCCCTTCGCCGCCGCAGCGTCAACTGCGGGGCCCAGCCGGCCCGGTGACGGTGCGACGGCGGAGCCCCGGGTCGGCCTCGATGTCCTCCTCACGGAACAGCAGCGGGCGGACCTGTTTCGCCGCGTAGGCCTCCGTGCCGTCGCGGTGGTTCGGCGACGCCGGGTCGCCCGACTGGCCGTAGGCGAGCAGGCCGATGCCCTCCGGTCCATCATCTGTCAGCTCCACTGCCATCAGGAAGCTGGTGCCGTAGTCGCACTGGTAGCCACCCGCCGCCAGACCCGTCCGTTCGCGTTCGGGGAGCGGAGCCGCCTTGGGCGGTCCCGGCTCGAGCGACGCCGACGGCAGAGCGCCGTACGGGGTGAGCACGTTGAGCAGCCCCTCCACCTCGCCACCGCCGTGCACCGGGATGCGGGCATCGCCGCGCTGCGCCCACTGCACGTCGCCGAGGGGTGCATCGAGCGGCACGCCGGCCTCCGTCAGCGCGAGCACTGCCCGGCCTGCTGCCTGAGCGAACGGGTCGGCGGCCGGACCCGCCTCGGCGGGGGCAGCCAGCGTGTGGGGCGTTGCGACCGGATCGTCGGGATCGAACGGCACCGAGAAGAGCGGCCCGGCGTCGCGGAGCGCGGTCTCCGGCAGGCCGCCGAGGACCTCGCGCCAGAGCGCCGCGCCGACCGAGTCGAGGTCGTACCGGCGGTCCCACTGCTCGAGCACGTCGGCAACTGCTGCGAGGTCCACCTCCTGGCCGCCGACCGTCACGGTCCCTACCTCCCGGCAGCGCTCGACCACCTGGTCGACGAGCAGCTCCGCGCTGAGGCTCTCGTTCGAGAGCATCGCCTCGATGGCGGACTCCGGCGTCACCTTGCCGGTGGCTGCCAGCTCGTGCGCCACCCGCAGGTTCTGCCGGGTCCGCAGGCTGCGCCCGGTGCGCTCGAACCCGCACAGCACCGGATAGCCCTCCAGCCGATCGTCGGGGTGGGTGAGCCAGTGGCTGTCGTTGGCGTTCACCACCGCGTCCCGTCGTTCGAGCTGCGGCAGCGACTCGAAGGGTTCGAGCCCGGGGGAGCGTGCGCCGGGCGCGTCGAGCCAGTCGTCGCCGGGGTCGCTCCCGTCGAGCAGCGCCACGCGGTTCTGCAGCAGCAGCGCAGCGACGAGGTCGGTCTCCACCCGCTCGCGGAACCGCTGCTGCGCCTCCTCGGACAGGCGGGGTGTGGCGGACGCGTCGACGTACCAGCACCGGCCGCTCCGGTCGGCGGCCAGCGTGTTCACCCACGGCAGGCCCTGCACGTCCGCGAAGACCTCCTTGAACGAGTCGAGGTCGGTTGCCTGGCACATGCCGAGGAACTGGGCGAGGACCGACGTGTTGTCGACGTTCGCGTCGCGGTAGGTGAAGCCCAGCTCCAGCCCCCATCCGAGCAGCGGCAGGTTGATCATGGGGCCGTGGTGGCTGCGCCAGAGGGTGCGGTCGAGCGTCTCGACGCTGCCGTCGTCCTGCCGCACCTCGATGCGGTGGTCGGTGGGGGTCATCGCACGCTGCTCGTCGCCGTGGCGGTAGGAGGTGGGCTCGCCGGGAACCAGGTCGAGGCGCTGCACGGTGAAGCGGTGGCCGCAGCTGAACGTGTGCGCCCAGGCGAGGCCCTCGTTGAAGCCCATCTGCACGCCGGGCGCCCCGAGGAGCGACACCCCGTACACGTCGAGCTGGCCCGGGATCTGGAGGTGGCACTCCCAGAACCGCGCCTCGCCGTACCAGGGGAAGTGCGGGTTGGCGACCACCAGGCCGTGCCCGGACGCCGTGGCGTCACCACCGAACGCCCACCCGTTGCTCGCCCCGGGCGCCGAGCCGCCCATCGCCTCCACCGGAGAGGGAGCGGCCGGCCCGTCCGGTCCTGGCGCCTCGGCCCGTCCGATCAGCCCGGCCAGGTTTCGCCCGCTCGCCATCAGCGTGACGTCCGCGAGGTGTGCATAGAAGTCGCGCTCGTCGATGGGGCGGATCCAGCGGCCGCAGTCGGGGCGCCCCGCCATGGGGGAGGGGTCCACCGAGTCACGGCACCACCCGGGGAGGCTCCCCTCCTCGTGCGCTTCGAGGAGGCGGGTGTTGTACCCGGCGACGTAGCCGCTCACCAGCTCACGGATGTGCGGTGGCTGCGCGCCGCGGATCCGCTCGCCCATCTCCATCACGCCCAGCCCGAGGTAGCCGAAGTCGCTCGCCACGTGGGCGTCGAGCGGTCCCCGCCCGAAGTGCAGCGCCCGCTCGGAGCGCACCTTCACGATCTGGTCGGCGATGGCGGGCAGCTGGTCACGGGCGCACGCCCACCCCTGCCCGAAGCCGAGGTCGCCCCAGCTCTCCGCTCGGATGTGGGCGACCCCGTGGGTCGTCCAACGGATGTCGGCCTCGTACGTGTCGTTCCCTGCTACCCCCATGGGCCCGAACCGTACCGAAGCCCCGTGACGCCCACATGCGGACAGCCTCGACCTGTCCACTTCCCGGCGACCCCCGCGCCCGGATGAGGACAGGTTGAAGTTGTCCGGATGTGGCTTCGGGGGGCGGCCGGGCGGGCGATCAGCTGGAGAGGCGGGCGGCGGCCACGACGGCCTCCTCCCCGAGGTGCTCCTGGAGGCCCGACACGATCGCCTTCTCCACCTGGCTGCCGACCAGGAGCATGCGAACCTTCAGCTCGCCGGCGATGCGCCGTTCCGTTCCGGTGCCACCCGAGCCGGGCTCGAACCGGGTGTCGATCTGGGCAGTGAGCCGGTCGCCGTAGTGGTCGGGGTGGAACGACGTGGTGGCCGTGAGGCGGTCGAGGTCGTACACCGTCTCGTCCACCCACGTCAGCCGATCGGGGTCGATGACCGCGGTCGCAGCCGAGGGCAGCGGCGCGATGAACCGGTAGCGGAGGCGCAGCACGACACGTTGGCCGTCGACCTCACGGCCCACCAGCTCGGGAGGCGCCACCTTGGTCAGGCCGGAGAGAGAGGTGTGGAAGTCGGGATCGGCGTAGAGCCGGATCACTGCGTCCGGCGGAGCGGGGAGCTGCTGGGTGAGCGAGAACCGCACAGGAGCCGAAGCTAACGCCCTGCGCACCGGTCGCAGCGGTTCCCCACGGCGCGATCAGACCGGCGCCATGACGACCCGGATCGGTCGATCAGGGCAGGTTGGCGATGACGTCGTCGAACACCCGGAACATCGCCGGACCGGTCTTGTCCTCACGGGTCAGGATGCCGAGGCGCCGGCAGGCGGCGAGCAGCTGGCGAGCCTCGCGGCCGGGCCACGGGCGGGGGAGCAGCTCGGGTGGCAGCAGCGGGTCGATGTCGAAGCTCTGGTTGAAGGCGATGGCGATCACGAGGGCGCCGGGCAGCCAGTCGGCCTCGGAGATCTTCCGTCCCTCCCGTCGCATGGCCTGCAGCTGCTGCGGGACGTCGCGATAGGTGCTGTTGAAGGCCTCGTAGCGCTCGGCGATGTCGTCGAGCGGCCACAGCGTGGCGGCGATCTGGCGGGGATCGGTGACGCCGCCCACCGACAGGTCCTCGGTGCTGGCCAGCGTCACGTACGAGCCGATGTCGAGCCGGTCGATCTCCTCCTGCACCTCGCTCTCCCACCGGTGCGGCGACACGTACATGCCGTTCTGCAGCGGGGCGGCGCCGAGGCGGAGCAGCCAGTCCCGGAAGGCGTCGCGGTCGGCCCGGCGGCTCTCGGGGATGTTGAAGGCGACGAGGCGCCACATGCGGTCCCAGCCGCGGCCGGCGGCGTCCTGCGCGTAGGCCAGCGTGTGCCGGGTCATGGTGGCGGACAGCGCGGCCTTGCCGGCGGGGGTGGCGAGGTAGCGGGCGTCGCGGCCCTCGCCGTCGCGCTCGAACAGGCCCTCGCCCACCAGCCGGCGCATCTGCGAGCGGACCTGGTCGACGGTGAGCCCGCACGGCTCGAGCACCGAGTAGAGCTCGGAGGCCAGGATCGAGCCGTCGCGGTGAGCCATCCCGAGCACCAGGAGACGGGTCGGGGGCGACTCCTCGGCCATGGTGGTCGAAATCCTGTCGGCCGTTGTGCTCACGACCACCATGGTGTCGCCCGCAGCGGGGAGCTGTCAACGCCGGTGGGCGCGTCAGGGCGAGGTCGACCCCGCCTCCGTGAACTGCACCGGCTCGAGGAAGGCCGCCTTCCGCGCCGCTCGCCGCAGCACGAGGAGGACGGGGGAGCCGAGGGCCACGATCAGCAGCACGTTGGTGACCGCCCGGCCGACGTCCCAGCCCGCTGTGGAGGTGGCGAGCGTGAACAGCACGAAGCGGCGGAGGTTCGACAGGACCGCATCACCCGCCACGAAGGAGAGCTGGGTGTCGGTCGAGATGGAGAACGGCCAGAACCACATGTTCATGAGGAACCCGTAGGCCAGCGCCACGAACGCGCCGTACGCCGCGAGCAGCGAGATCTCACGGCGGCCACCGCAGCGGGGCAACAGCCCGGCACCGGCGCCGATCCACGACGCCGCGAGCATCTGGAACGGCAGCCACGGGCCCACCCCGGCGGTGAGCAGCGCCGAGGCGAACATCGTGGTGGAGCCGAGGAGGAACCCGAAGCCGGGCCCGTACACCCTCCCGGCGAGGACGAGCAGGGCGAACACGGTCTCGATGCCGGCCACCCCGGCTCCGAGCGGTCGCATCGCGGCGCCGAGCGCCGACAGCACGCCCAGCATGGCGAGGGCCTTCGAGTCGAGCATCCCGTCGGCCACCTCGCTCAGGGCCAGCACCACGAGCGCGGGGAGGATCAGCACGAAGACGATGACGGCGTCGCGCTGGTGGGCAGCGCCTGGCACCGGACGGATGAGCAGCGGCCACAGGAACATGGCGAGGCCCACCAGCGAAACGAGGGCCAACACGAGGCGCGACCGTCCTCGCAGGGCCAGCACGTCGACCGAGTGGGCGGTGCCGGGCCGGCGAGGGCTGGCCGTCTCCGCACCGCGTCGCTCAGCCACCGACACGGTCGCCCTCCGCCTCGGCAGCGAGCGCCAGGGCCACCTCGTCGACGGTCAGCCACGGCGCGGGTCGCAGCACCTTCGCCACCTGCGGGGCGAACGCCGGCGAGCTGAGCATGACCTCGTGCGTTGGCCCGTCCGCGACGACCTCGCCCTCGGCCATCACCAGCACCCGGTCGGTGGCGGTGGCGGCGAACTCCACGTCGTGGGTGGAGATCACCACCGTCGCGCCCTCCGCTGCGAGCCGCCGGACCAGCGCCCCGAAGCGGTCCTTGGCGTGGTAGTCGAGGCCGCGGGTCGGCTCGTCGAGGAGGATGACGTCGGGCGCCGCGGTCAGCTGCACGGCGAGCACGAGCGCCAGCTTCTGCCCCTCCGAGAGGTCGCTCGGGTGGTGGTCATCCGCGATGCCGTCGATGATCTCGTCGAGCAGGCGCCGGCACGTCCCGGCCGGGGCACCGCTCTCGGCGTCGGCCTGGGCGCACTCCTCGGCGACCGACGGCAGGTACAGGAGGTCGGCCGGTGTCTGGGGCACCAGCCCGACCAGGCGACGGGCCGCGGCGGCCCCCACCCGGCCCGGATCCGTCCCGTCGACCACGACCGTCCCGCTGCGCCGTGGCCCGGACCCCTGGACCGCCCAGAGGAGCGATGACTTGCCCGATCCGTTGCGGCCCATCAGCGCGACCACCTGACCCGACCGCAGCTCGAGGTCCACGTCGCGGACGGCCACCACCGAGCCGTGCACCACGGTCACGCCCTCGGCCCGTAGCGAGACCTCGCCTGGAGCGGGCCGGTCGACGATCGGCTCTCTGCCCTCCAGCCGCTCGCGCAGGGCAGGCGCCTTCCGTCGTGCGTCCCGGATCGACAGCGGCGGTGGCGACCAACCGGCAAGGCGTGCCAGCTCCACGACAGGGGGCGCGATCGGCGTCTCGGCCAGCACCTCGGCGGGTTCGCCCACCACCACGCGGCCGTCGCCGGGGACCCAGAGCACCCGGTCGGCGTAGGCGGCGACGCGCTCCAGGCGGTGCTCGGCGACCACCACGGTGACGCCCAGGTCGTGGACCAGGCGGGTGATCGCGGCGAGGACCTCCTCGGCGGCCGTGGGGTCGAGTGCGGAGGTGGGCTCGTCGAGCACGAGCACGCGGGGGTGCGCGGTGAGCGCGGCGCCGATGGCGGCGCGCTGCTGCTGGCCGCCGGAGAGGGCGCGGAGCGGGCGGCGACGGAGATCTGCGATGCCGAGGAGGTCGAGGGTCTCCTCCACCCGCTTCCGCATCACGTCGTGGGGCACCGCCAGCTGCTCCATCGTGTAGGCCAGCTCGTCCTCCACGATCTCGGTCACGAACCCGGCGACCGGGTCCTGGCCGACCACCCCGACCACATCGGCGAGGTCGCGTGGCGGGTGGTCCCGGGTGTCGCGGCCGTCGATGCGGACGTGCCCGGCCAGCTCGCCCCCGGTGAAGTGGGGGACCAGCCCGCAGATCGCCCCGAGGAGCGTCGACTTGCCGCTGCCGGTGCCGCCCACCACGAGGCAGAGCTCGCCCTCGTCGAGGCGGAACGACACGTCGCGCAGCACCGGGGGCGCCCCGGCCCCGTAGGCGACGGTGACGCGGTCCAGCTCGATCACCGCGGTGCCTCCTGGGGAGGGGCAAGCCACGCCGGCAGCATCGCCACCAGCACGCCGGCCGTGGGAGCGAGCGACAGGGTGGGCCACTGCATCGGGCTGAACGACGGCTGGATGGAGGGGTCGGCCTGCACGCTCACGATCACCACGATGGCGGCCACGAGGCCCGAGCACACCACCAGCCACTCGGGGCTGCGCCACGGATCGGGCCGGTAGACGGTGCGGCGCACGTGGCGACCGCCGACGAGCATGCCGCCCACGGCGATCGCGGTGCCGACCACGAGCATCGGGAGGCCCCAGCCGCCGGTGATCGAGCCGTCGAGCGCTCCGTACGCGCCGATGCAGGCACCCACCACGCCGGCCACGATCGCGGTGCCGGCCCATCGGCGGGCCGCCGGGTCGACCGCGCCGCGCCGCCCGTAGCCCCGGGTGTCCATCGCCGCGGCCAGGAGCAGGGAGCGGTCGAGGGCATCGACCATCACGGGGATCGCCACCTGCTTGAAGAGGTGGCGGCCGGTGCGGTCGGCGCCGCGGAGCTTGCGGGCGCGCCGGATCCGCTGACCGCTCTCCACCAGCTGCGGCGCCACGCTGAGGGTCACCGTCACCGCCGCGCCCAGGGAGTGGAGCGCCCCGGGGACCAGCTTCAGCAGCCGCCGGGCGTCGGCGAGCGCGTTCGCCGCGCCGACGCAGACGATGATCGTGGCGAGCCGCACGCCCTCGTAGAGCGCTGCGACGACGCCCTCCGCCGACACCGGGCCGCCGATCCGGAGGCCCGCTGCGCGCTCGGGGAGGCGCAGTTCCGGCAGGGTGAAGAGGACGTGCTCGCCGTGCTGCGCGCCGAGCAGCGCCCGCAGCCCGACTCGCACGGCGACGATCAGGAGTCCGAGCAGCAGGTAGGTGCGGAACCCCTTGGCCCACGAGGCCTCGGGCCGGCGGGAGGCGACGACCACGCCCAGCACTCCGAGGATCGCGCCGAGGAGCAGGGGGTTCGTCGTGCGGGTGGCGGCGATGGCGAGCGACAGCGCCCACACCCACCAGGCAGCAGGGTGGAGGGGGCGCGGGAGCATGAGGGCGGTTCTAGCAGTCGCTGCGGACCGATCCCATGGGCGGGACGAGCGGCGGACATCCCGTGTCCAACCGCGAACTCGGGCAGCAATCGACCCGATCCCGGTCGTTTCTCGCCCGAGTTCGTCAATGTGAGGAACCGTACGATGGTGGTCGTGGCAAAGGTGCCTGTCAGCGAGGCTCGAGCTGCGCTCCCGGAGTTGCTCGACCGGGTTCAGGCTGGCGAGGAGGTGACCATCACGCGTCATGGCCGGGACATGGCGGTGCTGGTTCGACCGGACGCGCTGCGAGCCCGACGTGCCGACGAGGCACTGGCTGCAGCCGAGCGCCTGAGCGACGTCCTCGCTCGGGCTCGAGGCGGCCCCTTGTCGAATGCTCCGGGGATCAGCGAGGAGCGAGCGGAGGAGCTCCTGGCAGAGGTCGCATCGGGCCGATCGGCGCGATGACCCGACGATGAGGTATCCGCGCCGTTCATCGGTCACTGCGTCGAGGGGACTTGAATCGCCTCGATCGTCAATGGCACATCATCAAATGTCGCGGGTAGTAGGTGCGGTACTTGTGTGCGTGGCGACTGCTGCCTGTGCGATCGGGATCGAGGATCCCACGCCGTTAGAGAGCGCGGCGGAATTCGGGCGTGTCAGTGAGGCGCGCATTCTCCTAAAACGAGGTGGTGACCCAAACGCCGGGGCGCTGGGTGCGCCGATCATCGTGGCTGCGGCAAGGCCGTCAACGGAGATGTTGAGACTCCTCATCAGCGCGGGCGGTGACGTCAATCTGGACGACGGAGATGGCTGGCGTCCGCTCGCTGCGGCGGCCTGGAACGGCCATCTGAGAAATGCAGAGTTGCTCATCGAAAATGGTGCTGACCCGTGCTTTCGAACCTCGAAAGAAGTCGATTGGGCTCCCGGACTGGGACCCTCGGAAGTCGCACAGCTTGGT
Organism: Actinomycetota bacterium; assembly: GCA_044508215.1. Taxonomy (GTDB): domain Bacteria; phylum Actinomycetota; class Acidimicrobiia; order Acidimicrobiales; family Microtrichaceae; genus JAEZFI01. The sequence goes on from JBIQID010000077.1 coordinate 10,407, forward strand.
CGGCACGGTGAGGTAGCGGAGTATCTAGCAGAGCAGGAAAAGCGGGATTGTGGGTCCTAGCGCACACGGTTTCGGAGCAAGTAACGCCGGCTGCGTTGGCCGTTGTCGTTCGGGTAAATTGCCTGACCCAGCTGGATCCGGAGCCCGCTCAGGACAGGTGCAGGCCGCACTCCGTCTTGTTCTGACCGGCCCACCGGCCGGACCGGGGGTCCTCGCCCTCCGCCACCTTCGACGTGCAGGGCCAGCAGCCGATCGACGGGTAGCCCTGGTCGAGGAGCGGGTTGTAGGGGATGTCGCGGTCGGCCATGTAGGCGTCGACGTCCGCCTCGGTCCAGTTGGCGATCGGGTTCACCTTCACCAGCCCACGCAGGTCTCGCGCCACGATCGGTGCGTTGGCGCGGGTGGGCGCCTCGTCACGGCGGAGGCCCGACATCCACGCCTGCTTGCCGGCGAGCGCCCGGTCGAGCTGGCCCACCTTCACCGCCGAGCAGCAGTTCTCGGGATCGACCTTCCACAGCTCCTCGGCGTGGTGGGCCACCGTCATGATCCGCAGGTTCAGCCCGTAGTGGCGGCGGATCCGCTCCACCGTCTCGAGCGTCTCGGGGAAGTGGTAGCCGGTGTCGATGAACACCACCTCGATGCCCGGGTCCACCCGGGTGGCGAGGTCGATGAGGAGGGCGTCGGCCATCGACGCCGCCAGCGACAGGTAGGGCCCGAAGCTCTCCACCGCCCACCGGATGATCTTCGAGGCCGGGGCGGTCTCGAACTCCGCGTTCAGCTCGGCGAGCTCCTCGTCGGTGAACGGGACGGTCTGCACGTGCGACGCGCGCAGGTCAGCAGGTGTGACGGCCATGGCGATCAGCCCGCCGCGCACTCGGAGTCGCCGACCTCCGCCACGTACGGGCCGGTCTCGTCGTAGTCCACGTAGAACGACGGGTCCTCGTCGGGGAGCGGGAACTCGTCGAGGTCCTTCAGCGTCGCACCCACCGCCTTCGCTCCGCCGTTGCGGGCCAGCCACTCGTGGAACTGCTCGCCGCCCTGGCGCTCCTGGGCGAAGCGGCCCACCACCCGCACGACGGCCTGCGGCGCGTTCTTCGCGGGGAGGCGCAGCGCCCGCTCGCCGAACTGCACCTTCTCGCCCTCGGTGTAGCCGCCGAGGAGCATCTGGTAACCGGGAGCGCTCTGCCCGTGGGCGCGGCGCTCGGCGCCGTTGAAGCCGATGTCGAACGCGTGGTGCTGCCCGCAGCTGTTGGTGCAGCCCGAGATGTTGGTGCGGACGCCCGGCACCTCGGCGAGGCCCGCCTCCTCGAGCGCCTCACCGATCGCCGCAGCGAGGCCACGGCTCTGGGTCACGGCGAGGTTGCACGTGTCGGCCCCGGGGCACGCCACCACGTCACGGGTCAGCTCGGCGCCCGGCTCGGCCATGCCGAGGGCCGCCAGCCGCTCGTAGAGCAGCGGCAGCTGGTCCTCGGCGAGGTCCCGGATCGCCACGTTCTGCCGGTTCGTGAACCGCATGCCCACGCGGAACTCCCGCTGGATCGAGGCCAGCGCACGGAACTGCTCGGAGGTGAGGTCGCCGAGGCGCACCCAGGCGATCGCCGAGACGGTGCCCTTCGCCGAGCCCCGGATCACGTTCGTCTGCTCCCAGCGGGCGTACGGCGTCGTGCCCCGGATCGCCACCGGCACGCCGGCCTGGCCCATCGCGGTGACCTCGCCCGGGCCGCGACCGGCAGGGGCGTCGCCCAGCTCGCGCACCACCTCGGGGATCCCGCCGGGCCAGCTCGACGACGCCACGAGGAACCGGCGAGTGTTCAGCACCCGCTCGCGCACCTCGTCGATGCCCAGCTCGTCGACCACCCACTTCATGCGGGCCCGCAGCTTGTTCTTCCGGTTACCCGTCTGCTCGAAGACCCGGAGGATCGACTCGATCGTGGGGAGCAGGTCCTCCTTCGTGGTGAACTCCTCGAGGAGCTGCGCCGCACGGGGGTTCGCTCCGAGCCCGCCCGCCACGTAGACGTGGAACCCGGCCTCGACCGTGCCGTCGTCGAGCGTCCGGGAGGCCGCCACCACGCCGGCGTCGTTGAACATCGCCTGGCCGCAGTCGACGGCGCAGCCCGAGAAGTTGATCTTGAACTTGCGGGGGAGCCGCTGCCCGAGCGGGTTGCGGATGAAGTGCCGGTACGCCGCCTCGGCCCATGCGGTGATGTCGAGGACCTCGTGCGGGCACGCCCCGGCCAGGTGGCAGCCCTGCACGTTGCGGACCGTGTCGCCGCACGCCTCACGGGTGGTCATGCCCACCTGGGCGATCTCACGCATCAGCTCGGGGATGCGCTTCAGCTCGACGTAGTGGAACTGGATGTTCTGCCGGGTCGTGATGTGGCCCCAGCCGCGGCTGTACTCATCGGCGATCCGGCCCAGCAGGTCGAGCTGTTCGGGGGTGACGCCACCCCACGGCAGCTTGATCCGCACCATCTGGTTGGTGCCGCCCTGGCGCTGGCCGTAGATGCCGTTCGCGAGGCGGTACACCCGGAACGCCTCGGGGTCGAGGTCGCCGGAGAGGTACCGCTCGAGCTGGGCCTCGAACTTCTCGATGTCGCGGGCCTGTCCCGGGTCGATCTCGACGAGGGGCATGAGCGGTCTCCTTCAAACCTGACCCACTCGGTCAGGTATTCACCAGTGTGTCGAATGTCGACCATTCAGGTCAACAATCAAGCACTGTGACCTGCGACCGCTGGGCGGTCCGAGGAACGAGGGCGTGCCTGAGCCGGAGCTGGCCCGGTCCGAGGAAGGGGACCGGGTAGCGGAGGACGAAGAAGCCCGAGCAGCGAGGGGCCGCTCGGGTAGCGGAGGACGAAGAAGGCCGAGGAACGAGGCCGTGCCTGAGCCGGAGCTGGCCCGAGCAGTCAGGGCGGCCTGAGCCGGAGCTGGCCCGGTCCGAGCAAGGACTACGCAGAGGCCTGGAGCAGCTCGGCCACCTGGAACGCCAGGTCGAGGCTCTGGCGGCCGTTGAGCCGGGGATCGCACATGGTCTCGTAGCGGAGTGGCAGGTCGCCGTCGCCGAACGACTCGCCGCCACCGAGGCACTCGGTGACGTCGTCGCTCGTCAGCTCGACGTGCAGGCCACCCGGCCACGTGCCCTCCTCGCGGTGGGCGGCGAAGAAGCCGGCGATCTCCGACATGATGTCGTCGAGGTGGCGGGTCTTGCGGCCCGACTCAGAGGTGAAGGTGTTGCCGTGCATCGGGTCGCACGCCCACACCACCGGGTGCCCGGCGTCGCGAGCGGCGGCCAGCAGCGGGCGCAGCTTTTCGGTGACGGCGTCCTTCCCCATGCGGCTGATCAGGGTGAGGCGGCCCGGGATCTTCGTGGGGTTGAGCTCCTCGCACAGCGCCAGGACGTCCTCGGGCGTGGCGGTGGGGCCGATCTTGCAGCCGATGGGGTTGTGCACGCCCCGGAAGAACTCCACGTGGGCGCCGTCGAGCTCGCGGGTGCGCTCGCCGATCCAGATCATGTGCGCGGAGCAGTCGTAGAAGTCGCCGGTCAGGGAGTCCTCGCGGGTGAGCGCCTCCTCGTAGCCCAGGATGAGTGCCTCGTGGCTGGTGTAGACGTCGACCTGGTGGAGGTTCGGCACCGACTCGGTGTCGAGTCCGCACGCCGTCATGAAGCGCAGCGCCTGATCGATGCGGCGGGCCAGCTCCTCGTAGCGGGCGCCCTCGGCGGACTGCGCCACGAACTCCTGGTTCCAGGCGTGCACCCGGTGGAGGTCGGCGAACCCGCCCTTCGTGAACGCACGCAGCAGGTTCATGGTGGCGGCGCTCTGGTGGTAGGCCTGCTCGAGCCGGCGGGGGTCGGGGGTGCGCGCCTGGGCGTTGAACGCGATGTCGTTCACGATGTGGCCGCGGAACGACGGCAGCTCCTCGTCGCCGCGCACCTCGGTGCCGCTCGACCGGGGCTTCGCGTACTGGCCGGCGATGCGGCCCACCTTCACCACGGGGACGCCGGCGGAGTACGTGAGCACCACGGCCATCTGCAGGATGAGGCGGAGCCGCTCGCGGATCGAGTTGGCGTTGAACGAGTCGAACGACTCGGCGCAGTCACCGGCCTGGAGCAGGAACGCCTCACCGGCGGCGACGCGGGCGAGGTCCGCCTGGAGCGCCCGGGCCTCGCCGGCGAACACCAGCGGCGGATAGGCGGAGAGCGTCTTGAGGACCCGGTCGAGCTCGGCCGGGTCGGGCCACTCGGGCTGCTGTCCCGCCGGGCGCTCGCGCCAGGAGGTGGGGGTCCAGGAGGTGCTCACGGTGCAAGTCTCTCAGGGTCGAACGCGGCTTCCCAACCGGTTCGTGAACCGGTCGGGTCGTCGCGGGGGTCTGGGACCGAGGCTCATCGGAGCGCTCGGAAGCTGGCTGCAGGGAGAGGGGAGTCGCCTGCGGACGGGGACCTACGCAGCGCCGATGGTCTCGAGCTCGGCGAGGTGCGGTGACGACAGCGCGTGCTCCC
>JBIQID010000078.1:0-1511 GCA_044508215.1 Actinomycetota bacterium
CCTGTCCGACGCACCCGCCTCCGAGCGTCTCATCGCGGTCTTCGACGCCGTTACCGGCGACTACCTCTGGAGCGGACCAGCCGAGAGCGACGCCTGGTGGGCAGGCCTCGTCGACCTCGCCCGCTGAGGCGCCGGGCGCGCAGAAGCCCCTGGTCAGCGGGGTTGGGCGTCGCTCACCAGGGGCCTCGTGCGTTGCACCCCCAACGGGATTCGAACCCGTGCCGCCACCTTGAGAGGGTGGTGTCCTAGGCCGCTAGACGATGGGGGCAGGCCGGCTGATCGTATCGGGTCCACCCAGGTGGACCGCAAACGAGCTGCAGCTACCCCCGGTCGAGCACGGCGCGGAGGAACTCCTGGGTCCGCTGCTCCTTCGGGTCGTTGAAGAGCTCGTCCGGTGGTGCCGACTCGACGATCCGCCCGGCGTCGAACATCAGCACCCGGTCGGCGATCTCCCGGGCGAAGCCCATCTCGTGCGTCACGAGGATCATCGTCATGTCGCCGGCCTCGGCGAGCTCGCGCAGCACGCTCAGGACCTCACCGACGAGCTCGGGGTCGAGGGCCGAGGTCACCTCGTCGAACAGCATCACCTCGGGCTGCATGGCCAGGGCACGTGCGATCGCCACCCGCTGCTTCTGTCCACCTGACAGCTGCGCCGGGCGATCCTCGGCCTTGTCGGACAGCCCGACCATGCCCAAGAGGTCCATCGCACGGTCACGCGCCTCCCCCTTCGGGGTGCCGAGGACCTTCGTGGGGCCCAGGGTGATGTTCTCGACCACGGTCTTGTGCGGGAACAGGTTGAAGTGCTGGAACACCATCGAGACCTTCCGCCGGACACGCCGCACGTGCTTCTCCCGCGCCGGCACCAGCTCGTCCCCCCTCAGCTCGTGGAACAGGGGCTCGCCGCCGATCCAGACCACCCCTTCCTCAGGGCGCTCGAGGGTCATCAGCACCCTGAGGATCGTCGTCTTGCCCGAACCGCTCGGCCCGATGATGACCACCTTCTCGCCGTTGCCCACCTCGAGGTCGAGGTGGTCGAGCACCACGTTGTCGCCGAAGCGCTTCACCACGCCGTCGAAGCGGACCTCCGGCGCGAGGTCGGCGGACGGGGACTGCGGCTCATCGCTGGTAGCCATATCGCCTCTCCAGGTAGCGGACGCCCATCGACGCCGGGATGCTGATGACCAGGAAGAGCACTCCGGCCATGGTGAAGGGTTCGAGTCCCCGGAACCAGATCCCCTGTATCTGGCGGGCCTGGGCCAGGAGCTCCAGCACGGTGATCGAGGACAGCAGGGGGGCGTCCTTGAGCATCGACACCACGTAGTTGCCGAGGGCGGGGATGACGGTCGGCACCGCCTGCGGCAGCACGACGTGGCGCCAACGGTCGGCCGAACCGAGGTTGATGGCGATCGAGGCCTCCCACTGCCCGCGTGGGACCGATTCGATGCCCGCCCGGTAGGCCTCCGAGGTGTACGCCCCGTAGTGGATCGCCAGGGCGAGGATCCCGGTCTGCA
>JBIQID010000078.1:1611-5645 GCA_044508215.1 Actinomycetota bacterium
AGGAGCTGGTTCACGCGACCCCCCTCGCTGCGGAGCCGATGTCCATGCCGCGGGAGAAGCGGCGCTCCGCCACCCGGACCAGCAACGTGATGCCGCCGGCGAACACGAAGTAGAGGACGAGGGTGGCCAGGTAGATGTCGACGGTGGAGTCGACACGGTTGTTCCGGAGGATGTTCGCCTGGCGCATCACGTCGTTGAGCCCGACCAGCGACACGAGCGCCGACGCCTTCAGCACCTCGATGAGCAGGTTGCCGTACGGGGGCAGCATGCTGATGAGGGCCTGGGGGAGGATCACGTGCCGGAGGCGCTGCCACGCGCTCAGGTTCACCGCGATCGCTGCCTCGGTCTGCCCGTGCGGCACCGCCTGGATCGCACCGCGGGCGAGCTCACCGCAGTAGGCGCCCATGTTCAGCCCGAGGGCGACGACCGCCGCGGTGAAGCGGCTGATGTCCACGTCGAGCAGCTGAGGGAGGGCGAACGCCGCCCAGAAGAGGAGGACGATCGCGGACGCCCCTCGGAAGACCTCGACGAAGCTGCGGGTGACGCCCCTGAGCACCCGGCTCCCGGACAGGGAGGCGATGCCTGCTGCGATCCCGATCAGGGTTCCGACCACGAACGCCAGCCCGGTGACCTGTGCGGTCACCGAGAGCCCGTCGAGCAGGAACCGCCAGTGCTCCCAGCTCAGGAGCGGCATGGGCCCCCGAGCCGGCGCGGGTCATGGGTGCCCGACCGCTCGGGCACCCATGACCTCCGATCGTCCACGTGGAGCTCCACGTCGCTGCGGTGGGCTCAGCCCTCGGGGATGAAGTCCTCGAACCGCGAGATGTCGTGGGGGTTCCCCTCCGCGACGGCGAACGCGGTGGCGGCGCAGTAGTCCGGATCGGTGAAGAGCGCCTGCGAGGTGCGCTCCTCGTTGACGAACATGCCGGCAGCGATGAGGTCGTAGGTCTCCGCGTTCAGGCCGTTGATCAAGGCCCCGAAGTCCACCACGGTGGACTCGTTGACCGTGATCCCGAGCCGCTCGAGGACCGCGGCTGCCACCGTCGGGGACTGGCCCGAGGCCTCCCCCGTGGACGGGTCCTCGAAGCCGTAGGGCCGCTCGTCGGCGAAGGCGAGGCTGATCCCGTTCGCCTTGGCGTCCTCCAGCGAGGTGTCGTCGCCGGCGTCGGGCGCCGCTGCGTCGTACGGCTGACCGGTGAGGTCGGCCACCGTCGTCCCGACCGCCGGTTCCAGCTCGTCCTCGGTGAAGCCGAACTCCTCGACCAGCGGCAGGATCTCGCCGGCCTCCTTCATCTTGTTGAGCTCCTCGTTGAACGCGTCACGCAGCGATCGATCACCGAAGCGGAACACGTACGCGCCGCACCCCAGCTGCTCTTCACCGTCGATCTCCGGCACGAAGCCTTCTGTGGCCTCGATGCCGTCCTGGGCATCGGCCTGTTCGCGGACCGTGATCGATGTCAGCGCGAAGGCGTCGATGCGACCGGCACGGAGCGCGTCGACCATGTCGGCGGTGGTGTCGAACCTGCTGAGCTGGCCGCCGGGGACGCCGATGTCCACGGCGTAGCCGTCCTCGACGGCACCCGAGAGGACTCCGAGGGTCGGGGTGTCGGCGTCACCCCCATCACCTCCCCCGCCGTCGTCGTCGCCGCACCCGGCGGCGACGACGCCGAGCACCAGCAGGATCGCCACGGGGAGGGCGAACCGGGAGCGGGCAGCTCGGCGGTGGATGGACTCTGGGCGGTTGGCCGACATCACTGTCTCCTCTTCGCTTGCAGTCCTGCACCAACCTAACCACCGTCGAGCAGGAGACCCCTGATGTGAGACGTTTTCCTTGGATTCGGCACCGCCGAAACCCTGTCGCACCCCTCCACTAGCCTGCGAACTGATGTTCGGAGACACCGCCACCGCCAGCTCCCCCGGCCACCCGGCGCCGGCCGAGCCGTCGCCCCCCACGCCGAAGTGGATGCTCCGGCTGAACCCGGCCCAGCGCGCTGCGGTGACGCACGCCGGCCCGTCGCTCCTCGTGGTCGCCGGCGCAGGCACCGGCAAGACCGGCACCCTGGCCGCGCGGGTCGCCCACCTCATCGAGCGCGGCGTCGACCCCCACCGCATCCTGCTGCTCACCTTCACCCGCCGCGCCGCCCAGGAGATGCTCACCCGGGCCGGCCAGCTCACCGACGAGTCCGCCACCGACCGGGTCTGGGGCGGCACGTTCCACTCGGTCGCCAACCGGCTCCTCCGCATCGAGGGGCGCGCGATCGGGCTGCACGAAGGCTTCACGGTGCTGGACCAGGGCGACGCCATCGACCTCATGGGCATCGTGCGAGCCGAGCACGTCGACACCGGCGGCACCCGGTTCCCGAAGAAGGAGACCGTCGCTGCGATCTACGACCGGGTGGTCGGCACGCAGCGCCCGCTCGCCGAGGTCGTCCGGGCCGAGTTCCCGTGGTGCACCGACCACCTCGAGGCGCTCCCCCACGTCTTCGACGGCTACACCCGCCGCAAGCGAGCGCGCCGCCTCCTCGACTACGCCGACCTGCTGCTCTTCTGGCGAGCGATGCTGGCGTCGCCCGAGATCGGCGACCAGGTGGCCCGCCGCTTCGACCACGTCCTCGTCGACGAGTTCCAGGACACCGACCCGGTCCAGGCCGACATCGTCCACGCCATCGCCGACCGCGGCGCACACGTCACCGTGGTGGGCGACGACGCGCAGGCGATCTACGGCTTCCGCGCCGCCACGGTCGAGAACATGTGGGGCTTCGGCGACCGCAGGCCCGACACCGAACGGGTGACGCTCGAGGAGAACTACCGGTCGGTCCCGCCGATCCTCGAGGTGGCGAACGACGTGCTCGCCGCGTCCGACGTCCACTTCGAGAAGCGGCTCCGGGCGCACCGCTCCGGCCAGCGCCGCCCCACGCTCGTCACGTGCCGCGACGAGATGTCCCAGGCCCGCACGGTGGTCGACCGCATCCTCGACCTCCGCGAGGAGGGCCTCTCGCTCATCGACCAGGTCGTGCTCTTCCGCAGCGGCCACCACAGCGACCTCGTCGAGCTCGAGCTGGGCCGCCGCAACGTTCCCTACGTGAAGTACGGCGGCCTCAAGTTCCTCGAGGCGGCCCACGTGAAGGACCTCGTGGCGCTCCTCCGGGTGCTCGACAACCCCTACGACGAGCTCGCCTGGAACCGGGTGCTCCGCATCCTCCCCGGCGTCGGGCCCGCCACGGTCACGCGCTGCCTCGCCACGCTCGGCATCACCGAATCGCCCGATGCGGTCCAGAGCGACGGCGGGGCCGACCCCCTGGCCCGCTTCGTCGCCGAGCGCCCACCGCTGCCCGCCGCTGCCCACGAGGACGCCGCCCTCCTGGCCGCCACCCTCGCCCGCTGCTCGGGCGCTGGCGATGTCGAGGCCGAGTCCCCTCGGCAGCCGTCGCCGGCCGAGCAGGTGGAGATGCTGGCCGACTGGCTCGAGCCCACCTTCGAGCGCCGCTACGACCGCTCGGAGGTGCGTGGCGAGGACCTCGTGCAGCTCCAGGTGACCGCTCAGGCGTACACCTCGCGCAGTCGCTTCCTCGCCGAGCTGGTCCTCGAGCCGCCGGCGTCCACCGGCGACCTCGCCGACGAGCCCCACCTCGACGACGACTACCTCACCCTGTCCACCGTCCACTCGGCCAAGGGAGGCGAGTGGTCGGCCGTGCACGTGATCCACGCCACCGACGGCAACTTCCCGGCCGACATGAGCCTCAGCACCCCCGGCGGCCTCGAAGAGGAGCGCCGCCTCATGTACGTGGCGCTCACCCGGGCGAAGGACGTGCTCACCCTGTACGCCCCGCTGCGCTACCACCACACCCGCGCCCGCAGCGACCGGCACTCCTACGCCCCGGTCAGCCGGTTCGTCTCGCCGCTGCGGCACCACTTCGCAGAGTCGAGCGACGGGGCCGGCGTCGCCGACCCCGACGGCTCGATCGAGCTGGGGACGAGGGTGAGCGTGGCCGACGAGGTCGACCTCAGCATGCAGCGCCTCTGGACCCTGTAGG
>JBIQID010000078.1:5745-14853 GCA_044508215.1 Actinomycetota bacterium
GTGAGCGTGGCCGACGAGGTCGACCTCAGCATGCAGCGCCTCTGGACCCTGTAGGCGGGCGCGAAGAGGGGAGGGACCTCGCGGCCCCTCCCCTCGACGTCAGCTCGGGCGATGCCCGATCAGTGGATCACTGACCGATGCGGTCGTCCTTGCCGGTGTTCACGTACCGGATGCACTGACCCTGGTTGCGGAAGCCGTAGGCCTCCCAGCCGCCCTTCTTGCAGTCCTTGTCGGTCTGCGGCTGCGGGACGGGGTTCACCTGGATCGACACCTGCGACGTGGCGGTGAGGCCGTCGTCGTCGGTGATCGTCAGCGTGGCGACGTAGGTGCCGGGCGTCGTGTAGACGTGGCTGACCGTGGCGCCGGACGCCGAGTTGCCGTCACCGAGGTCCCATGCGTACGACACGATCGTGCCGTCGGAGTCCGACGAGCCGGAGCCGTCGAGGACCACTGCCAGGGGCGCGGGGCCGACGGCCGGGGTCGCCGTGGCGACCGCGGTCGGAGCGGCCATCGGCTGGTTCACCGTGATCGTGGTGGACGCCTGGCCGGTGCGGCCGTGGTTGTCCGTGACGGTCAGCGTGACCACGTAGGTGCCGGGGGTGGCGTAGGTGTGCGACGTCGTGACGCCGGAGCCCGTGTTGCCGTCACCGAAGTCCCAGCCGTAGGAAACGATCGTGCCGTCCTGGTCGTTCGAGGCCGAGGCGTCGAAGTCGACGGGGAGCGGAGCGTCACCAGCGGTGGTCGAGGGGGTGAAATCGGCCGTCGGGTTCAGCAGACCGCCGTTGCAGTCGCTGGCCGGAGCCGGACCCATCAGCCACGGCGTGTAGCTCACGCCGACGCTCACACGGTCGCCACCGGGACCGGAGAACGAGGTGCGCGGACCGGACGTGGAACCCCACCAGTTGCAGGACGCGTTCACGTCGTACTCACCGGGGAGCGTGCCGTTGTACAGCCCGTAATTCGCGTTGCCCGTGATGTTGTTCTGGTGCACCTCGGTCGGGGTGCTGCCAGCCGGCCACGTCGACGCCACGCTCGAGTGGTAGATGCCGTAGCTGAAGTTCGTGATCGTGTTGCCCTCGATCACGACCCCAGAGCGCGCGCCCGCCACGAAGAAGACGCCGCTTCCGCCGCCGGCACCGGTGAAGGTGTTCCCGCGGATCTCGAGCGGCATCGTCGGAGCGGTGACGCCGCCCGGGCCGCCCGCCAGCGAGCTGGGGGCGAAGGTGTTGCCCTCGACGACCTGGCCGTCGGCCGTGTTGTTGCCGAACACCAGGCCGGACACGAGGTAGTCGCCCACGTAGTTGCCCTGGATGGCCGACGGCGCGTGCGTCAGGTTCCCCGACTGCAGGTTGAAGCCGTAGCGGAAGCCCGTGATGTGGTTGCCGGCGAACGTGACGTTGTTGAACGTCCCGCTGATGACGCCGGACTGCTGCGCGTTCTGCGCGGGCAGCTCGGCGGGGCGGGTGGCGGGGTCATGGGTGATGATGTTGTTGATCACCTGGTGGCCCGAGCCCGTGATGTTCTGGATGCCGTGCCGGTCGTAGTTCCGGATGGTGAACCCGTCGAGCACCGTGTTGGTGGTGCCGCTGCCGGCGTAGGTCACGACCGACGTCCCGGTGGCCTCGATGATCGACTCACCAGCGCCGCGGTTGCTGCCCGAGGCGGACGGACCGGCGGGGATGCCCGCCTTCGCGCCCTTCAGGACCAGCCCGGCCTTGTTGATCGTGATCGGACCGGAGTAGGTGCCGGAGCAGACGTTGATCGTGTCGCCCGCGACGGAGGCGGTGATGGCCGCCTGGATCGAGGTGTAGCCCGCGTCGGCACCACACCCGGAGCCCGGCGTGGCCGAAGCGGCCGCCGGGTCCACCCACCGTTCGGTCGCCGCGGAGGCGCCGGGTGAGTAGAGGAACGTGGCTGCTGTGCCGACGACGGCCAGCGCAGCCAGAGCACGGCCTCGACGGCCGCGCAGGTGGTTCTTCATTCTCTCTCTCCCTCCGCGAGACGGGACGTTCCGAAGCCCGCCTTGGCCCCCAGTCCCATTCGCCTCGCAACAGAAACGTTACATGGCGCACGGAGAGCGCTCCCCTTGAAATCAATAGATTCTCTCGCGCTTTTCGACCCGCGCGGAAGGGAGCGGAAAGCGCAAGGGACGAGTGTCCCGACCCGCCCGGACGCTGAGGTGACGGCACCTCGGTCGACGGACGAGTTGAGCTCGGGGGGGAGGACTCGAACCCCCAATGACTGGACCAGAACCAGCAGTGTTGCCAATTACACCACCCCCGAAGGTGGCCCACGCCGTCGGCGTACCGCGGCGCAGCGGACGTGCACCATAGCAAACCGCTCCTCGCGCCCCGAACCCGCTCCCCGCCCGAGACGAGGCGGAGCGGCACGCCGCCCTACCCGAACCAGCGCACCATCCGCTGGTAGCCGACGATCCGGCTGGCGGCGACCACCGCCCACTCCTTCAGGAGCTCGTTCGTGCCGTAGCGGGTGTCGGTCGGCGAGATCCGGGCGTCGAGCCCCTCCTCCTCGGCGATGCCGACGAGCCGGAACGAGTGGTACGGGTCCGACACGATCGTCACCTCGTCGACACCCATCCGGGCGAGGACCCGCCCGCTCGCCGCCAGCGACTCGACCGTCGACGACCCGTCGTCGACCACCACGATCGACTCCTCGGGGACCCCGTGCCGCATCAGGTAGGCCAGACCCGTGTAGGCCTCCGTCACCCGGTCACCCGGCTGCTTCGACCCGGTCACCACCACCCTCGGCGCGACCCGGTCCTCGTAGAGGGCGAGGGCGTGGTCGAGGCGCGCCTGGAGCACCGGCGAGGGTCGCCCGTCGTACTGGGCGGCTCCCATCACCACGATCGCGTCGGTTCGGCTCCGGTCGTCCCAGCGCGTGGCGGTCCAGACCTGCGCCAGGGTGACGAGGAGGTAGAGCGGGACGGCGAGCAGCGCCGCCCGGACCACCCACCTGCGCAGGCGACGCGTGCGCTTCGGGGCAGGCCCCGAGCCGCGCCCCTTGCGTCGGCGACCCCGGCCCTCGTCCACCGATCGATCCACCACGTCGGCCCGCACCCCCACGGCTCCAGCGTCCCCCGGCGTCCCGTCACCCGCCGGCGGATGCGCCGATCGCAGCTCTGGCGGCGCGCAGCCGCTCCAGCGTGGCCTCCCGGCCGAGCACCACCATCGCCTCGAACAGAGGAGGGCCGACCGACCGCCCGGTGATCGCCACCCGGATCGGCGCCTGGAACTTCCCGAGCTTGAGGCCAGCCTGCTCGGCGAGCCCGCCCGTGAGCGCGTGCAGCGCCCCGGCCTCCCACTCGGCCTTCGAATAGGTGTCGATCGCTGCGTCGAGCACGGCCGGCGCCGCCTCGTTCGCCCCGATCGCCTTCGTCCACGCGGCCTCGTCGACGGCGGGCTCGTCGAGGAAGAGGAAGTCGACCTGGTCGGGGAGCTCGGCCATCACCGCCAGGCGCGTCTGCATGTCGGGGGCGATCGCCACCCAGCGGTCGACGTCCACCCGGTCGCCCCACGGCTGGCCGCGGAGCACCTCGAGGCCGGCGTCGACGAACTCCTCCGGCGGCATCATCCGGATCCAGTCGCCGTTCACGGCCCGGAGCTTCTTCAGGTCGAACATCGCCGAGCTGGGGTTCACGTCCGCGAGGTCGAACAGCTCGACGATCTCCTCGATGGGTCGGACCTCGACGCCGTCGGGCGGCCCCCAGCCGAGCAGTGCCAGGTAGTTCACCATCGCCTGCGGCAGGAAGCCCTTGGCCCGGTAGTCCTCGATCGCCACGTCACCCGACCGCTTCGACAGCTTCTTCCGCTGCTCGTTCACGATGAGCGGCAGGTGCCCGAACTGGAGCGGCCCGTCGATGCCCAGCGCCTCACGGACGAGCAGCGTCTTCGGCGTCACGTTGATCAGGTCCTCGCCGCGGATCACGTGCGTGATGCCCATGTCGGCGTCGTCCACCGCGTTCGCCACCAGGAACATCGCGGATCCGTCACGGCGGAGCAGGACGAAGTCCTCGAGGTTGCGGTGTTCGAAGGAGATCGGCCCGCGCACCAGGTCCTCCCAGGAGGTGGTGCCCTCGTCGGGGACGCGGAAGCGGACCACGTGCGGCTGCTCGGCCGAGACGTCCCGGTCACGGCAGTGCCCGTCGTAGCCGGGGGGCCCGCCGGCCGCCTTGTTGCGCTCGGCGACCTCCTCCTGCGTGCAGTCGCACCGGTAGGCGCGACCGGCGGCCAGCAGCTCGCCCACCACCTCGGTGTGCCGCTCGGCGTTCGCCGACTGGTAGACGGGCTCCTCGTCCCAGTCGAGGCCCAGCCACCCCAGCGCGTCGAAGATCACCTGGATCAGGTCGGGCCGGCTCCGCTCGCGGTCGGTGTCCTCGATGCGGAGGAGGAAGCTCGCCTCCTCACCCTGCGCCCGCAGGTGGCGCGCCCACAGCCAGTTGAACAGTGCGGTGCGGGCGCTCCCGAGGTGCAGGTAGCCGGTGGGGGACGGAGCGAATCGGACACGGACAGCCACGACCTCCAACGCTATCCGTCGGCCGGTGCCCCATCCGCGAGGCGTCGGGCGCCGACGTGGGGGCGTCGATGTGCGCTCGTACCATGACCCCGATGCCGGACGCCCCCACCTCCCGCTTCGGCCGTCGCGCCGCGGCCGCGCTCGGTGCCGTCGTGCTCGCCGGCGCCGGAACGCTCGCGGTCGTCTGGCTCGGCGACTCCCCGGAACCGCCGCCACCCACCACCACCACGACGCCGTCGACCACCACGACCACCACCACGATCCCGGCGCCCGACCCCGGCGTCGCCATGCTCGCCACCGCCGCCGTCCCGCAGGTCGCCGTCCACGTCGAGCTGCCACCCGAGGCCGTCGTGGCGACCCTCGACCAGCCGACGATCCCGAAGACGCCCCGGGAGCTGTGGCCCGCGTTCACGCCGGAGCGCGCCGGCGCGCCGGCGATCCCCAACCCCCGCGAACAGGTGGCTGGTCGCCACAGCGTCGACGGCGGCTGGCTCTTCTCCAACCCCACGTCGTTCGGCAACGCCACGACGTTCCTCGTGACCGAGCAGCGGGGCGACTGGCTGCGGGTGATGGTGCCGGTCCGTCCGCACCAGACCGAGGGCTGGATCAAGGCCAGCGACGTGACGGTCTCGACCACCTCGTACCGCATCGAGGTGTCGGTCGGAGAGCGGAAGCTCCGGCTGTGGGACCGCACGACGCTCGTGGTCGAGGCGCCGGTCGCGGTGGGGGCGGACCGCTCCCCCACGCCGACCGGCCGCTTCTTCGTCACCGACTCGCTGCAGCGCTCGGGCGGGAGCTACGGCACGGGCATCCTGGCCCTGTCGGCCTACAGCCAGGCGCTCGACTGGTTCGACGACGGGGTCCCCGTCATCGCGCTGCACGGCACGAACCGGCCCGACCTCCTGGGGCAGGCCGTCTCGAACGGCTGCGTCCGGATGGAGAACGCGACGATCGACCTGCTGCGTGGGACGGTGCCGCTGGGGACGCCGGTCGACCTCGTGCCCTGACCGGACGGGTCACGCCGGGTAGCGGAGCTCGAAGGAGCGAGCGCCAGCGAGTGAGCCTGAGGCGGAGCTGGCCCGGCCAGTCGATTCACTCAGCCTTCGTCGGCCACCCGGATGCCGGAACGCCAGTCGGAGCGCACCTGGGCCAGGACGGCCTCGGTGGGCTGGTGGAGCACCTCGACCGGCACCGAGTCGGCGATCCGGCGGAGGCGCTCGTAGTAGTGCGGGCTGTGGCACTCGGCGAACAGCTCGCGCCGCAGCTCGACCAGCTCGGCCGCCGGGTCCGGGTCGGTGAAGCCCCAGATGGCGTACGCGATGCGCAGGTCGTGCGACGTGGGCGCACGCCCGAACGCGGCCGAGCGCTTCAGCGCCACCACGGTGGCGCCGGCGACGGCGTCCTCGGGGTCCTCGCCCTCCAGCAGGTGCAGCTCGCCGATCATCTGGCGGGCGAGCAGCATCGCGTAGCCGGGATCCGGCCCGGGCGTGCCGAGGCCCTCGCCCCAGGGCTGGCGCCCCCGGAGCTCGCCGGGGCGGTCCGGGTACCACGAGGCGGGGTTCCACGGCGGGGATTGGTAGCTGCGCGCGACCTGCTGGGCCGGCAGCGGGACGTAGCGGGGTGCGGACACGTCCTGAACCTACCCTCGCGCCCGCAGCAGACCGAACACGAGCGCGTCCACGAGCGCCATCCAGGAGGCCTCGATGACGTTCGGTGACACGCCGATCGTCGTCCACGTCTCGTCGCCGTCGCTCGTGTCGATGAGGACCCGCACCACCGCGGCGGTCGCCGCGTTGCCCGCCGAGACCTGCGCGTCGATGACCCGCACCCTGAAGTCGGTGAGGTGGAGGCGATCCAGCTCGGGGTAGCGGTCGCGCAACGCCGCCCGCACCGCCTCGTCGAGCGCGTTGACCGGGCCGTTGCCCTCCCCCACCGCGGCGATCCGCTCGTCGTCCACCCACAGCTTCACCGTCGCCTCGGTGGCGACGTCGACCTCACCGTTCGTCGACCACTCGCCCTCCCGGTGGTACGAGGACACGCGGTAGGCCTCGACCGAGAAGAAGTCCTGCTCCCAACCGGTCGCCCGGCGCATGAGCAGCTCGAGCGACGCCTCGGCCGCCTCGAACACGAAGCCCTCCGCCTCGAGCGACTTGAGGCGCTCGGACAGCTCGGCGATGGCGCGGTCGTCGAGGTCCACGCCCAGCTCCGACGCCTTCATCGACATGCCGGCGCGCCCGCCGAGGTCGGAGACCAGCACCCGCGTGCGGTTCCCCACCACGGCGGGGTCGACGTGCTCGTAGCTGGCGCCGCCGGCCCGACCGAGGGCGGAGGTGTGGAGGCCTCCCTTGTGCGCGAACGCGGACGAGCCCACGTACGGGTCGGCGGGGTGGGGCGGGAGGTTGACCAGCTCGGCGACGTGACGGGACACGGGGGTGAGGCGCTCCAGCCGGCCCTCGGGCAGCGTCGCGACCCCGAGCTTCAGGGAGAGGTCCGGGATGACCGTCATCAGGTTGGCGTTGCCGGTGCGCTCGCCGTAGCCGTTGACGGTCCCCTGCACCTGCACGGCGCCGCCGAGCACCGCTGCGATCGAGTTGGCGACCGCACACCCGGAGTCGTTCTGGGTGTGGATGCCGATCTTCGTGGTCTCGAAGTACGAGACCACCTCGCCGGTGATGCGCTGCACCTCGTGGGGCAGCGAGCCGCCGTTGGTGTCGCAGAGCACCAGCGTCTCGGCGCCGGCCATCGCGGCTGCTTCGAGGACACGCAGGGCGAAGGCGGGGTTGGCCTTGTAGCCGTCGAAGAAGTGCTCGGCGTCGAAGAACACCCGCAGCCCCTCCTTGCGGAGGAACGACACGGAGTCCTGGACCATCGCGACGCCCTCGTCGAGGGTGGTGCGGAGCGCCTCGGTGACGTGGAAGTCCCAGCTCTTCCCCACGATGCAGACCGTGGAGGTGCCGGCGCCGACCAGCGCCCGGAGCGTGGGGTCCTCGTCGACGCGCCCGAGCGGGCGGCGGCACGAGCCGAACGCCACGAGCGTGGAGGTCTCGAGTCGCAGCTCGTCCTTGGCGCGGCGGAAGAACTCCTCGTCCTTCGGGTTCGCCTGCGGGTAGCCGCCCTCGATCCAGTGCACGCCCAGCCAGTCGAGCTGCTCCGAGACCCGGAGCTTGTCCTCGACGGTGAGCGAGATGCCCTCGAACTGCGCCCCGTCGCGGAGCGTGGTGTCGAAGATCTCGACCGCAGCAGGGATGGGCGCGGCGGCCCCTACGCCGGGGAGGTCGTTCATCGGAGCCCGTCCATCAGACCAGCTCCACCCAGTCCTTGTAGCGGTCGACCTGGCCGCGGACCGCCTTCGCGTACTCGGCGGCGATCGCGGTGGTCATCGGGCCGGGGCACGGGATGGCGCGGTCGTCGACCGCGTTGACCGCCGACACCTCGGCAGCGGTGCCGCACACGAACATCTCATCCGCGATGTAGAGGTCGCTGCGGGTGAGGTTCCCGAACTCCACCTCGAAGCCGAGGTCGCGGGCGATCTCGATCACCGTGTACTGCGTGATGCCCTCGAGGGCACCGGCGGCGAGCGGCGGGGTGATCAGCCTCCCCCGGCGCGAGACGAAGATGTTCTCGCCGGTGCACTCCGACACGAAGCCGTGCGGGTTCAGGAGGATCGCCTCGTCGTAGCCGGCCTTCAGCGCCTCGATCTTGGCGAGGCTGGAGTTCACGTAGTTGCCCGTGGTCTTCGAGGCGGGCGGCATCGTGTTGTTGTCGTGGCGCATCCACGAGCTGATCTTCATGCTGACGCCCTTGGTGACGGCGTCGTCGCCCAGGTAGGCGCCCCACGGCCAGCAGGCGATCGCCACGTCGACGGAGCAGGGCAGGGTGTTGAGCCCCATCTCGCCGTAGCCGAAGTAGGCGATCGGCCGGATGTAGCAGCCGGGCAGCCCGGTGGAGCGGACGGTCTCCTTCGTGGCCTCCACGATCTCGGCGACCGTGTAGGGGATCTCCATCATCATGATCTTGGCGCTCTGGAACAGCCGCTCGATGTGCTCGGTCAGCCGGAACACGCCCGGGCCGCTCGACGTCTCGTACGCGCGGATGCCCTCGAACACGCCCATCCCGTAGTGGAGCGAGTGCGTGAGCACGTGGATGCGGGCCTCGTCCCAGTCGACGAGCTCCCCGTTCATCCAGATCTTGTCGGTGGGGGTGATGGGCATCTGGCTCTCTCCTCTGTGACCGCTTCGCCGATCGGCTACTGCTGGACCGCTGCGGCGACCGCGTCGCCGATCTCCTTGGTCGAGCCCGTGTAGCGCTCGGGCTCGGCGCAGGCCTTCTGGATGCGAGCCGCAGCGTCGGCCTCGCCCAGGAACTCCAACATGAGGGCGGCGGAGATGATCGCCGCGATCGGGTTCGCCTCCTGCCGGCCCGCGATGTCGGGGGCGGTGCCGTGCACCGGCTCGAACATCGAGGGCCCGGTGCGCGCCGGGTTCAGGTTGGCGCTGGCGGCGAAGCCGACCCCGCCCGCCACGGCGCCGCCGAGGTCGGTGAGGATGTCGCCGAAGAGGTTGTCGGTGACGATCA
>JBIQID010000079.1:0-14779 GCA_044508215.1 Actinomycetota bacterium
GGGGGACGGAAGACGTCGACGACCGGGGCGGCGACCGGCGGCTGGTAGCGCATCGCTGGGCCCGCGCCTCCTCCAGCCGGACCCGCCGCGGGCTGCGCGGCGGGACTGGCGGCGAGCACCGGGTGGGTGGGCGGGCCGATGCCTGGATCGGCCACGACCGAGGCCACGGACACGACCGAGGCCACCGCGACCAGCGAGGCCACCGCGACCAGCGAGGCGACCGCGGCCGCCAGCCGTCGCAGGGTGGATCTGCACGACACTCGACGAACCCTTCGGGAGGGCCGGCGGAGGGGAAGAGCGGGAAGAGGGGGGAAGCGCTGGCGCGTTGGGGCGCTAGGCCGGTTCGCGCTGCAGGCTCGAGAGCCGGTTCCGCAGCTGCAGCACCGCCTTGGTGTGGATCTGGCACACCCGCGACTCGGTCACGCCGAGCACCTTCCCGATGTCCTGCAGCGTCAGGTTCTCGTAGTAGTAGAGCGTGAGGACGATCTTCTCCCGCTCCGGCATCACGTTGATCGCCTGTGCGAGGAGCTGGCGCACCTCGGCCACCTCGAAGGCGCCCATCGGACCGTGACCGCCGTCGGCGATCGTGTCGGCGAGCGTGATCGTCTCCCCGCGGTCGCCGCCGACCACCAGGATCTCGTCGAGGGCGGCGAGGCCCACCGTGGAGATCTGGCTGAGGCTCTGTTGGAACTGCGCCTCGGTCCAGCCCAGCTCCTCAGCGACCTCCTCGTCGGTGGGCGCGCGGTGGTGGACCGACTCGAGCTTGGCGTAGGCCCGTTCGATGGCCCGCGCCTTCGCCCGGACCGAGCGGGGCACCCAGTCGATCGAGCGCAGCTCGTCGAGGATGGCCCCCTTGATGCGGCTGATCGCGTAGGTCTCGAACTTGAAGCCGCGGCCCGGCTCGAACTTGTCGATCGCGTCGATGAGCCCGAACATCCCGTAGCTCACGAGGTCGGCTTGCTCGACGCTCTGGGGGAGCCCGACCGCGACGCGGCTCGCCACGTACTTCACGAGCGGGGCGTAGTGCATGATCAGCGCGTCGCGCGCCTTCGCGCCCCCGTCGCGCTTGTAACCGGTCCAGAGCTCGGTGAGCTCCTCGTCGGTGCCTGTTGCCGGCTGGCCCGCCATGGTCATGCCCTCGGATGAGTTGATTCGAACACCGTCCGCAGTCGCTGGGGGCTCACCTGGGTGTAGCGCTGCGTCGTCGCCACGTCTGCATGCCCCAACAGCTCCTGCACCACTCTCAGATCGGCACCACCGTCGAGAAGATGAGTGGCGAACGTGTGTCGCAGCGCGTGCGGGTGCGTGGGGCTGTCGGTGCGGCCGTCGACGATGCGACGGACGTCCCGCGGCGTCATCCTCGCTCCCCTGCGGTTCACGAACACTGCGGTCGCCGACGACGCCGGCCACCGCTCCCCCATCTCCTCGCGGCGCGTCGACAGCAGCGCGAGCCAGCGCTCGACCAGCTCCACGGCGGGCTCGCTGAGCGGGACGATCCGCTGGCGTGATCCCTTCCCGGTGACGGTCACGCGTGCCCGCCGGAGGTCGAGGTCCGATCCGTCGATGCCGCAGAGCTCGGCGACGCGCAGGCCCGAGCCGTAGAGCAGCTCGACCGCCGCCAGGTCCCTCGCCTCCCAGAACGGGTCGGCAGCGGTGCGCCGTTCGACCAGGCGGTCGATCTCGTCGGCCCGCAGGACGCGTGGCAGCCGGGACGCGCCCGACGGCGAGCTCACCCCGATCGTCGGGTCGGTGACCGCGCGCCCCTCCCGGACCGCCCAGCCGTAGTACCGGCGGAGCGCCGACAGCGATCGCTTCACCGTTGCGGGCGAGTGGCCCAGCGTGGTGCGGAACGCCACGAACCGTCGGACCAGCCGGCGGTCGACGTCGGTCGGCGACTGGGCGCCGGACCGCGCCACCCACTCGGCGAACTGCTCCACGTCCCGGACGTAGGCGGCTCGGGTGGAGCCAGAGACCCCGGTCAGCGACCGAGCGAAGACGTCCGTGCCCCACGTCACCAGCCGGAGTGTAGCCACTTCCACGCGCGCAATGTGGTGAGAAGAGCACGGTGAGCGCTCCCTGCGGCCACGGGCAGTGGTCCCCGGGGCGATCAGCGAGGCGGGATCCCGTCGTCATGGCGCTGCTCGCCGCTCGAGGACCCCACCGTCGTTGTGGAGGATGCCCACGTCGCAGAGCTGCTCGACCGCAGCGAGCGCCGCCACCAGCGTGAGGCCCGCGGAGGTCACGACCACGTCGAGGGGCACCGACTCCCAGCCGACCGCCTCGAGCACGGCGGCGGCCTCCGGCCCCAAGCCCGCTGGGACCTCCGTCGACGCCCGACCACCACGGCCGCGGGCGGACGTCTCTCCGGGGTCGGCGAGGTCGAGCGCGGTCAGGACGTCGTCGATCGAGCGGCACGGCGCACATCCGTCCGCGAGGAGGTCGTTCGTCCCCTGCGAGGCAGCGCTCGTGACCGGACCTGGAACGGCGAGCACGGTCCGGTCTCGCCGTTCGGCCTCGCGGACCGTGTGCATCGATCCGCCGCTGCTCGCCGACTCGACGACCACCACCACGTCGGAGAGGGCGGCGATGATCCGGTTCCGGAGCGGGAAGCGCCACGCCTCGGGGCGGACCCCGAGCGGCGCTTCGGCCACCAGCCAACCGTGCTCCGCCACGTCGTCCCACAGGCCGCGGTTGCGGAGGGGGTACGGGTGGTCGAGCCCACCGGCCACGACGCCCACCACGGGCCCACCACGAGCGAGCGCAGCGCGGTGGGCCTCGGCGTCGATCCCGGCGGCCAGGCCCGAGACCACCACGATGCCGAGCGAGGCGAGTGCACCCCCCAGCTCGGCGGCGACCCTCCTGCCGTAGGCGGTCGCCCGCCGGGTGCCCACGATGCCGACCGCCGGGAGCTGCCCACCGGGCGGTCGACCGAGGGTGCACAGGACCGCCGGCGGCCGCGGGTCGTCGACGAGGCGGTCGGGCCAGTCCGCGCTCCCGGCACCGAGCACCGCCACGCCCGCGTCGCGGTGACGGGCAGCCAGCCGGCCTGGGTCGAGCGGTTCGGCCGCCTTCTTCCACGAAGCGGCGAGCTCGGCGTCCCACCCCCTCAGGTCGAGGCGCTGCCCGAGGGTCACCCGTCGCCACGTCTCCGACGGGTCGGGCTGGGCGCAGAACCACCGGAGGCGGTCTGGGCCGACGTGCGGCAGCGACCCGAAGGCGAGCGCTGCTCCGCTCCGGAGCGCAGCGGTCGGGTCGGCGGCGGAGCTCACGTCGACACCAGCCGGCGTGAGGCGAGGTCGAGCTCGGTTCGGAGCGCGAGCGCCTGCGCCACGACCTCGGCGTCGATCGAGCCTTCCCCGCCCCGCAGGTCGTCGAGCGTGAGCGCCACCCGTCGCACCTTCACGAGACCTCGCCCCGAGAGCCGACCCGACTCGATGGCTGCATCGAGCATCCTCCGTGCGTCGACCTCGAGGACGGAGACCTCCCGGAGCTGGTCGGCGCTCAGGCGGGCGTTGGCCGCCCCGCGCTCCGCCATCCGCCGGCGCGCTGACACGACCCGCTCGCGGACCGATGCCGTGGGTTCGGCGGGTCGGTCGTCCATCAGCTCGGACCGAGGGGTGGGGTGGACCCGCAGGCGCAGGTCGAAGCGGTCCATGAACGGGGCCGACACCCGGCGGGCGTAGCGCTGGAGGCCGGCCTCGCCGCAGGTGCAGCGGTCGGTCCCTCCCAGTCCGCAGGGGCACGGGTTCATCGCTGCGACCAGCTGGAAGGCAGCGGGGAGCCGTGCCGAGACGTGCGCCCGGCTGATCTGCACGCTGCCGTGCTCGAGCGGCTGCCGGAGCGCGTCGAGCACGTGGGCGGGGAACTCGCCGAGCTCGTCGAGGAACAGCACGCCCTTGTGCGCCAGCGAGACCTCGCCCGGGCGGAGGTGCCGGCTGCCTCCGCCCACCATCGAGACCATCGACGCCGTGTGGTGCGGGTTGCGGAAGGGCGGTCGACGCACCAGCTGCGAGGTGTCGAGCAGCACGCCGGCCGCCGAGTGCACGGAGGAGACCTCGAGCGCTGCCTGGTCGTCGAGGTCGTCGAGGAGCGGCGGCAGGCGCTCGGCCAGCATGGTCTTGCCGGCGCCGGGAGCACCGACCATCAGCAGGTTGTGGCCGCCGGCCGCAGCGACCTCGATGGCGAGCCGGGCGAACGGTTGCCCCCTCACCTCGGCCAGGTCGGGCGGCGGCGCCGTCTGCCGGACCGCCGGTGCATCGATGTGGTGGTGGGGCCACGGCTCCTCGCCGCCCAACGCGCCCACCACCTCGGCGAGCGTGGCGACCGGGCGCACCTTCACGTGGCCGGACAGGTCGGCCTCGGCTGCGTTCTCGACCGACACGACCAGTTCGTCGACGTCGAGCGCCGCGACCATCGGCAGGATGCCTCGCACGGGCCGGACGGAACCGTCGAGGCCGAGCTCGCCGAGGAATCCGATCCGGCGGTCAGGCGTCCACTCCAGCTCGCCCGCCGCCACGAGGAGAGCGACGGCCATCGCGAGGTCGAGGCACGATCCGAGCTTGGGAACGTCCGACGGCGCGAGGTTCACCGTGACGCGGCGCTGCGGGAACGGCTTGCCGATGGAGAGGACGGCCGCCCGGACCCGGTCGCGGGACTCACGGCACGACGTGTCGGGGAGGCCCACGATCGTGTAGCCGGGCAACCCGGCCGAGACGTGCACCTCGACGAGGACTCGATGCCCCACCACACCGGTGAGGGAGGCGGACTGTGTGATGGCCAGCACGGCGGGCTCCTGGTGATCCAGCCGGACGGTGCCGGCGGTTCCGAGGGCCGCGGTGCGGCGCCGATGCGTGGGATGTGGGTGTGGGTGTGGGAGGGACGCTCAGGTCTCGTCCATGCCGAGCTCACGACGGACCACGGCGAGCGACTCGCTCAGGAACCGCACCTCTGCTTCGAGCTGTGCGACCCGCTCGGCGAGTGCACCGCCGCCGCCCGACCCCACCGGTCGGTCCGCCGATGCGGGCAGGTCCTCCGGCGCCGGCGCCCAGCGGTGCGCCCACCGTCGCTGCGTCTGACCGGCCAGGCGTTCGCGCTGCACGACCAGCGGCTCGTCGCGGGCTGCGAGGCGCTCGAGCACCTCCAGCACCTCGTCGGTGCCGGAGAAGCTGCAGAGGCGTTCGGAGCGCGACAGCAGCTCGGAGGGAGTCTGGTCCCCGCGGAGGAACAGCAGGCCGAGCAGCGCAACCTCCTGCTGGTCCAGCCCGAGCGCGTCGTCGAGCACCTGCCGGTGCTTCGTGGCGCGGTTGGACGGCGAGTGCACGAAGCGGACGAGGCCGGCGTCCTTCAGCCCCGTGAGCTCACGCTCGACGAGGGCCAGGTCGTAGGACACCACCGGGTGGCGGCTGGTGGTCTGGTTGGCTGCCCGCATGACGGCGTTCGCCGTGAGCGGGTAGTCGGCGGGCGTGGTCCGCTCCTTTTCGATCAGGCAACCGAGGATGCGGACCTGCTCTTGGGTGAGCTCCATGGCGCGGACGATACTGACGCGATGGGATTCAACCCCCACCGCGTCCACCGCAAGTCGGTGTGGGACTACCTGATGGTGGCCTCGGCGCTGATCGTGTGCGCGGCGTTCGTCCTCTGGGCTCTGCTGGGCTGACCGCAGCGTGGACGTCGACTTCACGGCGACCGCCGAGTGCGAGGTGCGGCGCGTCCAGCCGTACGAGGCCCGCAAGACCTACGTGTGCCCAGGCTGCCAGCGCGACATCCCGGCGGGGACGGGCCACGTCGTGGCGGTGCCGGTGGAGGCACCCGACCTGCGGCGCCATTGGCACCACGGCTGCTGGGCCGCCCGGGATCGGCGGGCACCCCGGCGCTGAGCTCAGAACGCACCGGCGATCACCTCCACCCGGTGGGCGCCACCGATCGGTGTGACCGCGGCGACGTCGAAGCGCACCTGGGCCCAGCTGCGCTGCTGTCCGGCGAGCCACTCGGAGGCCAGCGCCCGCAGGCGCCGCTGCTTCGACCACGTGACCGCTTCGGCGGGGACGCCGTAGCGGTGGTTGCTGCGGGTCTTCACCTCGCACACGACGAGCAGCGGACCCTTCGACAGGATGAGGTCGATCTCGCCGCCCCGGACCCGCCAGTTGCGGTCCTCGAGGTGGAACCCGGCGCGGCGGTACCAGGCCCACGCGGCCTCTTCGCCGGCCGAGCCGAGCGTGCGGTTGTGGTCCATCTCTCCCCCGACGCGCCGCGTGCGAACGCGGCGGTGACGTCAGCTGGAGGGGAAGAGGAGCCCGACCCTAGCGGGGTGCTGTGACAGCCGGGCGGCCGACCGGGACGGTCAGCGCTTCTCCTTGATCTTGGCGGCCTTACCGACCCGATCACGGAGGTAGTACAGCTTGGCCCGACGGACGTCGCCGCGGGTGACGACCTCGATCTGGGCGATCACCGGGGAGTGCAGCGGGAAGGTGCGCTCGACGCCCACACCGAAGCTCAGCTTCCGCACGGTGAAGGTCTCGGCGACACCGCCGCCCTGGCGACGGATCACCACGCCCTGGAACACCTGGACGCGCTGGCGGGTGCCCTCGACGACCCGCACGTGCACCTTCACCGTGTCGCCGGGGGCGAACTCGGGGACGTCGTCCCGGAGGCTCTGTGCATCGACGAGGTCGGTCGGCTTCATGTCGGGAGCTCCTGCAGCTTCGAACGGAGCGTCGGGCGGGGGTGGCCGGGCCGCGAAGGGGCCGCGACCGGGCGACGCAGGGTGTGGAGCGTACTGCGTCTCCCGAACACCGGCCAAACCGCTCGGGGTCAGGTGCCGGCGGTCGAGGTGACCGGGACAGGAATCGGGGTCAGGCGGTGAAGGTGTGGCAGCTCAGCACTCGCACCCGGGGGTCCGACATCGCGATGGGCGAGCCGTGGTGGTCGGTCGCCGCGAGGCACACCTCGTGCCTGCCCGAATCCACTGGGAGCTCGAAGCGGAGCGCCCGACCCTCGAGGCGCAGGGCCTCCACGACGTCCGGGCGGACCGCACCGAGGGTGAACGGCACCTCCGAGGGCGCCACCCATCCCCCGTCGAGGTACACCCGCACCCATTCGTGCGTGGGGAACCGGGAGATGTGCGCCTCGAACCACCAGCCCCGCACCGTGGCGGTCCCCTCGCTCACCTCCACCACGTCGATCGCCGCCGAGGTCCGGGCCTGGGGCACGTCGGTGCAGGCGATCCAGGTGTCGGGGCTCAGCCCTGCGTCCGGCGGCGACCACCCTGGCACCGCGGCGATGCACGCGTTGCCCACGCGGGGCGGCACGCCGAGCCACCAGTTGTCCACCCTGACCGTCCATCCAACGTTCACTCCCCCGTGCACCGCGTCGACGTCGGGGCGCGAGCCGAGCTCGAAGGAGGTCGAATCGTCGGTGGACCGGCTCAGCACCTGGCCGCCGGCGACCACCTCGAACCGGACGGCGCTCGCGGCCACGCCGTCAGGCAGGTGGGCCCAGCCGGACATCCGGAGTGACCCGGGTTCGGCCACGGCCGAGTCCAGGTGCCCGATCACGCCGTATCGGTTTTGGCACGCAGCCGCCGTGGCGATGACGCCGAACAGGCCGACGAGGAGGACGAATCGACGATGCCGACGGTTCATGGGGCCAAGCTAGGCCGTACACCTCACGACGTGTCGAGGGGGTCGGGGTCCGCTCAGCCCAGCTCGTCGAGCAGCCGCTGCTCCTCGGACGTGAGCCCTCCTCGCCGTTCGATGAGGTCGGGACGACGTTCGACCGTGCGTCGCAGCGCCTGGGCCCGACGCCAGCGCTCGATCCGGCCGTGGTCGCCGGAGCGGAGCACGTCGGGCACCTCCCAGCCCCGGAACTCGGCCGGGCGGGTGTACTGCGGGTACTCGAGCAGCCCGGTGGTGAACGACTCGTCGCTGCCCGACGCGTCGTTGCCCATCACGCCCGGCAGCAGCCGCGTCACCGCCTCGATCACGAGCATGGCGGCGACCTCTCCGCCGGCGAGCACGACGTCGCCCACCGACAGCTCCCCGTCCACCAGGTGGTCGGCAACCCGCTGGTCGACGCCCTCGTAGCGCCCGCAGAGGAGCGAGAAGCCCTCCCCCGCGGCCAGCTCCTCTGCGACCTGCTGGTCGAAGCGCTGGCCACCCGGGCTGAGGAGGAAGAGCGGCCGCGGTGGGTCGGCGGCCTCCACGCTGGCGAACAGCGGCTCGCAGCGCATGACCATGCCCGCACCGCCCCCGAACGGGGTGTCGTCGACCGTGCGGTGCACGTCGGTGGCGTGGTCCCTCGGGTCCCAGACCGACAGCTCGACCAGGTCCCGCTCCTGCGCCTTGCCGAGGAGGCTGCGGCTGCCGAAGTCGGTGATCATCCCGGGGAACAGCGTGAAGACGCCGATCCGGAACGTCACAGGTCCCAGAGCCCCTCGGGCACCTCGACGGTCACCACCCCGTCGGTCGGTCCGTCCACCACGAACGTCAGCGGGACGAGGTGACCGGTGTCCAGCTCCATCAGGTCGCTCGCGGGGTTGTCGATCACGGACACCACGCGCCCCCGGGACACGCCGCTCGAGTCGCGGACCTCCGCACCGATCAGCTCGTGCACCCAGATCGTGTCGTCGTCGTCGAGCGGATCGGCGGTGAGCTCCCGTGTGACGAGCTCCTCCGCGGTGTCGCGGTGGTCGACGCCCTCGAAGCGCACGAACCACCGGCGGCCGTCGAAGCGGGCGTGCCGGACGACCAGCTCCCGGTCCCCCGCGTAGAGGACGGAACCCACCTCCATCCGCTCGTCGCGGTCGGTGGTGAGCTGCACGGTGAGCGTGCCGTCGAGGCCGTGCGGCTTGCCGATGCGGCCGACGCTCAGCCGATCCACGGCAGGGCGGTCAGTCCAAGAACTCGATGTCGACGGGACCGGCGTCGTCGCGGGCGGCGATGGCACGGCCCACGGCGCGGATCGCGATGGCGGTGCGGCCACGCTTGCCGATGAGGCGCCCGATCTCGCCGTCGGCGGCGTTCACGTTGATCCGGGGCGTGGCCTGGGACTCGTCGACCTCGACCCGCACCTCGCCGGGCTCGTCGACGAGCGACTTGGCGAGGTGCTCGACCACGGCGGCGGCCGGAGCGAGCGGTGCGGCGGAGGCGTCGCTCACTTGGAGGCCTTCGACGCCTGGAACGTGTCCCACGTGCCGGCGACCTTCAGGATCTTCTCGACGCGCTCGGTGGGGAGCGCCCCGTTCTGCAGCCACTTGAGCGCCTTCTCGTCGTCGACGACGAGGGTGGACGGCTCGGTGCGGGGGTCGTAGGTGCCGACGATCTCGATGAACCGGCCGTCGCGGGGCGCGCGGGAGTCGGCGGCGACGATCCGGTAGGTGGGCTGCTTCTTCTTGCCCATGCGCATCAGGCGAAGTCGGACGGCCATGTGGGTGTGCTCTCTCTCAAGATCTCGGGGGAGGACGAACAATACTGCTGGGTCGGGTCCCTGGGCCGCAACCCGGGGCCCCGAGAACCCGTTCTGCTGTGCAGGATCGGCCCGTTCGGGGCGATCCTGCGCGACAGAACCGGGCGGGGTGCGACGTCAGCCGGCGTGACGAAGCGAGCGCTGCGACTCGATGTAGGCGTGGACCTCTTCGATGCAGCGCTCGAGGTCGTCGTTCACGATCACGTGCGAGCCGAGGTCGGACGCCACCTTCACCTCTTCGTCGGCCTTCTGGAGCCGCTGCTCGATCCGCTCCGGGCTCTCCCCACGGCCGGCGAGGCGCTCCCGCTGGTGCTCCCGGCTGGGGGCGTCGATGAAGATGCTGACCGCGTCCGGGAAGCGCTCGAGGATCTGCCGGGCGCCGTGCACGTCGATCTCGAAGAGGGTGTCGCACCCCTCGGGAGCGGAGGGGACGGGGCTGCCCTGCATGTAGTCGAGGAACTCCACCCACTCGATGAAGCCGCCGTCCTCCACGTTGCGGAGGAACTCCTCTCGGCTCACGAAGTTGTAGGCGTCCTCGGGCTCCCCCGGACGGCGGGCGCGGGTGGTCCACGACCGGGAGAGCCAGAGCTTCGGGTCGCGCCGGACCAGCTCCTCGACCACGGTGCCCTTGCCGACCCCGCCCGGACCGGAGATCACCACGATCACGCCTGCACCTCAGCGAACGCGCGGCGCAGAGCGTCGCCGTCGACCTCGGAGACCGCGGTGCGGTGATCGATCCCGAGCCCGTCGAGGGTCCGCCGGCACACGACCTTCCCCCACCCGGGGAGCGCCTGCACCACCTCGAGCACGTGGATCATCCCCACCATCTCGTCCCGGCCAGCCCGTTCGAGGACGCCGTCGAGGCTGGTCGTCCCCGCTGCGACCTCGGCGAGCACCTCGGTGCGCACCCGGCGAACCGTTGCGGCCCAGTCGAGGGCGGCCTCACGATCCACGGTCGCTCAACCCGCCACGGCGGACGCCACCTCGCGGGCGGCGTCGATGGGGTCGTCGGCCTGGGTGACGGCCCGGCCGATGACCAACAGGTCCGCTCCGTTCGCTGCCGCCTGCTGCGGCGTGGCCGAACGGGCCTGGTCGTGGGTGGCGCCACCCGGCAGGCGGATGCCGGGGACCACCCGGCGCATCCGGGGAGCGAGCTCCCGGGCGGTCTGCAGGTCGGACGCCGCCAGGATCAGGCCGCCGCACCCGCCTTCGAGGGCCATGCGCACCCGGTTGGGAACGATGTGGGGCGGCGCCGTGTCGTCGCTCGTGAGCACCGTGACGGCCAGGGCGACCGGCGCCTCCAGCCCGGCACGCTCGGCGCCGTGGGCCAGGCCCTCCACCCCCGCCTTGAGCATGTCGACACCGCCGAGCGCGTGCAGCGTGAGGTACTCCACGCCGAGCGCGCCGAGCACCCGGGTCGACTTGTTCACGGTCGTGGGGATGTCGAACAGCTTGAGGTCGAGGAACACCGAGTAGCCGAGGTCGCGCATCGCCCCGATCGCGTCGGGGCCGCTGGCGCTGAACAGCTCGAGGCCGATCTTCGCCACGCCGAACCACGGGCGGAGTTGCACCGCCAACCGGTGCGCCTCCACGAGGTCGTCCGTGTCGAGCGCCAACGCCAGGCGCTGCCGGACCTCGTCGGGGACCTCGGTGTCAGACATGTGCTCCTCCGGTCAGCTCCGACACGGTGTCGACGCCCTGTGCGCCGCACCACGTCTCGATCTCGTCCAGCACCCGCTCGGCTGCGCGTGGGTCGGCGAATGACGCCGTCCCCACCTGCACCGCGTGGGCGCCTGCCACCATCATCTCGACGGCGTCGTTCCCCGAAGCGATGCCTCCGACCCCGATGATCGGCAGCGTGGGGAGCGCGGCCCGGCAATCGTAGACAGCGCGCACCGCAACGGGGTGCATCGCCGGGCCCGAGAGCCCTCCCCCGCCGCCACCC
This sequence comes from Actinomycetota bacterium, assembly GCA_044508215.1. Classification (GTDB taxonomy): domain Bacteria; phylum Actinomycetota; class Acidimicrobiia; order Acidimicrobiales; family Microtrichaceae; genus JAEZFI01. The sequence continues at coordinate 11,408 of JBIQID010000079.1, forward strand.
AGCCTCGGCCGGCGGGTCACGGGGTCGATCGCCAGGCCGAGGAGCGTGTTGGTGAGGGTGACGGCGTCCGCGCCGGCGCCGGCCACCGAGCGGGCGACGTCGACGAGGCGGTCGGTGTTCGGGCTGAGCTTCGCCCAGAGGGGGCGCCCCGCCGCTCGGGCGATCGCCTCGACCACGGCGGCCGAGGCCTCGGCGTCGTGGGCGAAGATCGACTTGCCGGACAGGTTCGGACAGGAGAGGTTCACCTCGACCGCCACGACCTCCGGGGGCAGCTCGCCGACCAGGCGGGCAACGGCGCCGTACTCCTCGACCGAGCGGCCCCACACCGACACCACCACCCGGGCGCCCGTGGCGAGCAGGTCGGGCAGCTCGTCGTCACGCCACGCCGGCAGACCGGGGTTCTGGAGGCCCACGGAGTTCAGCATCCCGGCGGGGGTCTCGTGGACCCGTGGCGCCGGGTTGCCGTCCCACCGCTCGGCGGACAGCGACTTCACGACCACCGCCCCGAGGCGACCGAGGTCGAGGTAGCGGCCCAGCTCGTCGCCGTGCCCGGCCGTCCCCGCAGCGGTCATCACCGGGTTGGGGAGCGCCACGTCGCCCACCTCCACCGAGAGGTCGACCCGGCGAGCGGGTCCCCGGCGACGGGTGAGGGACACTCAGCCGTCCCCCACGCGCACGCCGTCGTGGTACTCCTGCAGCGAGCGGACCACCAGCGGGTGGCGCCGGGTCTCGGCGATCCCGTTCGCAGCGGCCAGCGCTGCGGCGGCGGTGGTGAACAGCGGCACCTTGTGACGGCCTGCAGCGGAGCGGATGTAGCTGCCGTCGGCACGGGGACCGCGGCCACGCGGGGAGTTCACGACGATGTCGACCTTCCCCGCAGCGATCAGCTCGACCGCATCGACCCCTGGGGTCCCGTCGCTGCCCGCTCCGCCCGATCCGTCGGAGAGCTTCGCCACCACGGTGTCGACCGGGACCCCGGCCTCGCGGAGGCGCTCGGCGGTGCCCTCGGTGGCGACGATCGAGAACCCGAGCTCGCTGAACAGCGCGGCGGCCTTGGCGCCGTTCGGCTTGTCACGGTCGGCGAGCGACATGAAGACGGTCCCGTGGTCGGGAAGCCGGTCGCCCGCGGCCAGCTGCGACTTCGCGAACGCCTGGCCGACGGTGAGGTCGATGCCCATGACCTCTCCGGTCGAGCGCATCTCCGGGCCCAGCACGGCGTCGGCGTCGGGGAACCGGCTGAAGGGCAGCACCGCCTCCTTGACCGCCACGTGGTCGCCGCTGACCGCCGGGCGGAGGAGGCCCTCCTCACGGAGCTCGGCGAGCGTGGCGCCGCACATCACCCGTGCCGCGATCTTCACGAGCGGGACACCGGTGGCCTTCGCCACGAACGGAACGGTCCGGCTCGCCCGCGGGTTCGCCTCGATCACGAACACCTGGGCCGCGTCGGGGTGCGCCGACGACCGCTTCACGGCGAACTGCACGTTGATGAGGCCGCGGACGTCGAGCGCCTCGGCGATCGCACGCGCGTGCGACTCGATCACCGCGATCGTGGCGTCCGACAGCCCCACCGGCGGGATGGTGCACGCGGAGTCGCCGGAGTGGACCCCGGCCTCCTCGACGTGCTCCATGACCGCGCCGATGATCACCTCGCCGGTGTGGTCGCGGATGGCGTCCACGTCCACCTCGGTCGCGTCCTCGAGGAAGCGGTCGACCAGCACGGGTCGTTCGGAGCTCAGGCCACCCTCGCTCCCGAGACCGCCCAGGCCCGCGAGCGCCTCCATGGCAGAGCGCAGCTCGTCGGCGTCGTACACGATCTCCATGGCCCGACCGCCCAGCACGTAGCTGGGGCGGACCAGGGCCGGGAACCCGATGGTCTCGGTGATCGCCAGCGCCTGCTCGACGGTGGTGGCGGTGCCGCCGGCGGGCTGGGGGATCTCCAGCTGCGCGCACAGGGCGTTCCAGCGGTCGCGGTCCTCGGCGAGGTCGATCGACGCGGGGCTGGTGCCGAGGATCAGCTCGGGCGGCAGCGCGTCGGCCAGCTTCAGCGGCGTCTGGCCGCCCAGCGAGACCACCACACCGGCGAGGCTGCCTCCGCCTGCCTCGGCCGAGCGGCGCTCGGCGTCGATCACGTTGAGGACGCCCTCGAGCGTGAGGGGCTCGAAGTAGAGGCGATCGGAGGTGTCGTAGTCGGTGGACACCGTCTCGGGGTTGCAGTTGACCATCACGGTCTCGTAGCCCGCGTCGCGGAGCGCGAAGCAGGCGTGGACGCAGCAGTAGTCGAACTCGATGCCCTGTCCGATGCGGTTGGGCCCCGAGCCCAGGATGATGACCTTCTCGCGGCTCGACGGCTCCACCTCGGAGTCGTCCTCGTAGGTGCCGTAGTGGTACGGCGTGGCGGCCTCGAACTCGGCCGCACAGGTGTCGACGGTCTTGTAGACGATCTCCACCCCGGCAGCGAGGCGGGCGGCGCGCACCGCTGTCTCGTCGACACCCCACAGGTACGCCATCTGGGCGTCGCCGAACCCGAACCGCTTGGCCCGACGCCACGCGCGGCGGTCCATCCCGTCGAGGCCGCGCTCGACCAGCGACCCGCGCTCCTCGGAGATCTGGAGCATCTGGTCGAGGAACCAGGGGTCGATCTTCGATGCCTCGAAGACCGCGTCGATGCCGAGGCCGCGCCGCAGCGCGGACTCCACCGCGAAGATGCGGTCGGGGGTCGCACGAGCACACCGGGCCAGCAGGGTCTCGTCGTCGAGCGCGTCCCACTCCGCCTCGGCCGCGTCGCCGTTCAGGCCGCCCCTGCCGTTCTCGAGCGACCGGATGCCCTTCTGGAGCGACTCGGTGAAGGTGCGGCCGATCGACATGGCCTCGCCCACCGACTGCATCTGGGTGCCGAGCGTGCCCGACGTGCCGGGGAACTTCTCGAACGCCCACCTCGGGATCTTGGTGACGACGTAGTCGATGGTGGGCTCGAAGCTGGCGGGCGTGGAGCGGAGCACCTCACCGGTGTTCGGGTCGACGACCTTCGTGATGTCGTTCTCGATCTCGTCGAGCGTGTAGCCCACCGCGAGCCGAGCCGCGATCTTCGCGATCGGGAACCCCGTGGCCTTCGACGCGAGGGCCGAGCTGCGGCTGACCCGCGGGTTCATCTCGATGACCACCATCTGGCCGGTGTCGGGGTGCACGGCGAACTGCACGTTCGAGCCGCCGGTCTCGACGCCCACCCGGCGGATGCACGCGAAGGCGGCGTCGCGCATCGCCTGGTACTCCACGTCGGTGAGGGTCTGGGCGGGAGCGACGGTGATGGAGTCGCCGGTGTGGACGCCCATCGGGTCGACGTTCTCGATCGAGCAGATGATCACGCAGTTGTCG
>JBIQID010000224.1:0-1989 GCA_044508215.1 Actinomycetota bacterium
CCCGGATTGGCCGCTCTGAGCGGCGACCCTTACCCTTCGACGCCGTGACCGGTCGCAGCTCGACGACGTCGCCCAGACGTCCGCCGGCGTACCAGCGCCTCGCCGACCACCTGCGCGACGAGATCCTCCGGGGGGTGCTGCCACCCGGCAAGCGGCTCCCGCTCGAGGCCGAGCTGTGCGAGCTGCACGGGGTCAGCCGCTCGACCGTCCGAGAAGCGATCCGCCTCCTCGAGGCACAGCACCTCGTGGTGACGACCCGGGGCACCACCGGGGGCAGCTTCGTGTCGGTGCCGGTGACCGATCGCATCTCGGACGAGCTGGGCACCTCCCTCGACCTGCTCATCTCGAACCACTCGGTCACCGTCGACGAGGTCCTCGAGGCCCGCCAGCTGATCGAGGTCCCGGCGGCTGCGCTCGCGGCGAAGCGGCGCACCGAAGCCCAGCTCGAACAGCTGCGGGAGTGCGTCGCCGAGGGCCGAAGCGCGAACGAGCGGTTCCACTCGGTGCTCCTCGAGGCCTCGGGCAACCCGCTGGTCGAGGTGGTGTGCCGACCGCTGTTCGACGTGCTCCGCGACCGCCTCCAGCGCGACCTGGCAACCGACGAGTTCTGGTCCGCGGTCGACGGTGAGCACCGCCGCCTCCTCGAGCTGTTGGAGGCCGGAGACGCCGAGGGCGTGGCCGAGGAGATGGCCCGTCACCTCGAGCACCTGGCCACCGAGTACAAGGCCCTCGACCGCGCCAACGGGTGACCCTGCCAAAGTTCGGAAAAGTTCCTTGAATGGGGTTCACGCCAGTCGTACGCTCCCCGCGTGGCGATGGTGTACGGACTGGGTCTCGTGAAGAACGAGGCCGATGTCCTCGAACAATCGATCAGGCACGCAGCGACGATCTGCGACCGGATCTTCTACATGGACAACGGCTCGACCGACGACAGTTGGGCGATCATCGAGGCGCTCGCGCAGGAGATGCCCGGGCGCGTCATCGCCTACGAGCGGACCTTCGAGCCCTACGTCGAGGGCATGCGGAACCGCATCCAGAACGAGCTGGCGGCCGAGCTCGGGTCGGACGGCTGGTGGCTCAAGCTCGACGCCGACGAGTTCCTCTGCGGCGACCCCCGGCCGACCATCGCCGCGGCGATGAAGGAGGGCCGCAACGGCATCCGTTGCTGGCAGGTCCAGTTCGCGTTCACCGACGTCGACGTCGCCCGGTGGGAGCTGGGCCTCGACGACCGCTCGCTCCCCATCGACCAGCGACGCCGCTACTACGACATCGACTGGCGTGAGTACCGGTTGTGGCGCAACGACCCGTCCCGCCGGTGGGAGGACGTCACCCGCAGCCACCCCGAATGGGTGACGGCGCCCACCCGCCGGTCGCTCTACAACCGGCACTTCCAGTACCGCGACCCGATCCAGATCCAGGCTCGGCTCGACGTGCGCTTCGGTGACCTCCACTTCCCGCACGAGCGGTCGCCCGACTGGCGCTCGGTCGTGCGCCCTGCAGCCGAGCTGAGCCTCTACGTCGAGGGCGTGAAGTGGCGGCACAACCCGCTCCGCTACTACTCCCAGCGCGTCCGGACGCGGGGGAACCACATGCTCGGCCGAGCGTCCTGACAGAGCCGGAGCGACCCGCCCGTTCGTGCGGCGGGTGACCCATCGGTACCTTTCGTTCGGTGCGCCTCTTCGGTCTGGGGATCGTGAAGAACGAGGTGGACGTGATCGAGCAGTCGGCTCGGCACGCCCTCCGGTTCTGCGACCGCGTCCTCTACCTCGACAACGACTCGGACGACGGGACGTGGGAGCTGCTCCAGGAGCTGGAGGCGGCGACCTCCGGGCGGATCTGCGCGGTGGGGCGGCATCCGGGCCCGTTCCACGACGGGCTGCGGGGCGACGTGTACGACGACGTGCACCGGACGCTCGGCTCCGACGACTGGTGGCTCCAGGCCGACGCCGACGAGTTCCTCGAGGCGGACCCACGTCCGGCGATCCGGCG
>JBIQID010000225.1:0-1989 GCA_044508215.1 Actinomycetota bacterium
GCGCGACTGGAGCGGCGCAGCGGGCTCATCCCCCGCCCCCGCCGACGGTGCTGGTCGTGGCGGTCGTCCGCCGGGCTGCGGTCACCGACGCAGGCGTGCCCGACCGTCCGATGAACGTGATCGTCACCCTGCCGCACTGGTCCGACGCTCCGTAGGCGGCGTGCTCGGCACCGTCGGGACCGCGGCCCTCGCAGACGACCATCCGGCTCCACCCGTCGAGCGGCCGTTCGAGGCGGTCGGCCAGCACCCGCTCCTGCGACGTCACCGGCGGCTCGTTCGTGCACACCCGGCGGATCAGCGTGCCGGTCACCTCGCCGGTGGCGCTGGGGACCTCGGCGACGGCGTAGGTGGTCAGCTGCCCGGGGTCGTCGTCGGCGTCGTAGAGGTCGTGCTTGGTCAGGACCAGGATCGACTCGGCGTCAGCCGGAAGGGTCGACCCGGCGGCCGGTGGGCACCCGGCGCCGCCCCGAGCCGCCACGTCCGCACCCAGCACGTCGCGCTGCAGCGCCGTGGCGAGGAAGACAGCGGCGTCGTCGTCGTGGGAGCGCTTCGTGACCTGGTCGTGGGTGCGGTAGCCCATCACCATCCACATGGCGAGGGGCGTGGCCACCAGCGCCGAGACCACCAGGGCGAGCAGCAGCTCCACGAGGGTGAACCCACCCTGCCCCCGGCTCGGCGTCATCATCGCGGCATGGCCTCCGGGTCGCGGACCACCACGTCGCCCCGAACGGTGGCGCTGCCGAGCGTCACCTCGAGGGTGAGGAGCTGCACGCCCGCGTCGCCGTCGGTCGGGCAGGTCGCCTGGAACTCGCCGGTCTCCTCGTTCCAGAACCGGAGCGAGGCGAGGCCGAGCTCGAACGGACGGTTGCCCCGGGGCTCGACCCTGCTGCGCACCCGGGCGAGCTCGACTGCGTAGTCGGGTGGCGCGTCACCGCACGGCCAGTAGCCCTCGTGCTTCATGCGCTCGGCGGCCGGCACCAGCACGGTCTTGGCGGTCACGCCCCGGCTGTTCGTCGCGGAGGCCCGCAGCGTGGTCATCATCCCGGCCATCACCGCCACGAGCACCAGCCCGAGGATCGCCAGCGCCACCAGCACCTCGAGGAGGCCGAGTCCGGCCTGCCCGCGAGGGCGTCGCCTCCTGCCGGTGGACCGCCGTGGTGGGGATGGTCCCTGCATGCCGACCGCCGTCCCGGGTCACGCCGGCGCGGTGCGTCGCACCGGTCGCTTCCCCCTTCGAGTGCTCGCCGCTCCCCAGGTGGCTCGCCAATTCTTCAGGCGACCTCCCCATCTGTCAACGGGTTCAGAACGCACAGAGTGAGGATTTCGCGGAGCGTCCTCAGGCTGGCGCCACCGGCCGTGCTCGTGGGGCGGCGGTCAGAACCGGAAGGCGTGCCAGAGGCGTTCCCACACGTCCTGCACCCGGATGACGATCAGGTGGAGCTGCAGGCGCACCCGCTGGCTCCCTCCGCGGTGCTGCCAGCGGGGCGCGGGAGCAGAGAACGTGGGGATCCCGAACGGGCGGGGCGAGCCCGTCGCCGAGCTGAGGAAGCGGCGCTTCGGCGCCTTCGCGATCTTCACCGGCGGCCCTCGGCGTCCACGGAGCTACGGAGCACCGGAGCGGGCGCTACGGCACCTGCGGTGCAGGTGGGACCGGGGCGATCGGCGCCTCGGCAAGCGTCTCGGCGATCGGCGTGTCAGCGATCGTCTCGGCGAGCGGCGCGATCGGGGTCTCGGGCGAGTCGCCGTTCGTGATGACCGAGGCCGACGCAGCGGCGACGTCGAGGTCCGTACCACCGATGCCCGTGCCACCGATGCCCGTGCCGTCGCCGTTCTCCGACAGCAGGTCGGATGCCAACGCGGAGCCGGCGGGCCCGATGCCGTTGGTCTCGTGCAGCTGCGCGTCGATGCCGTGGCTCTCGTGGAGCGACGCCAGTGCGGCGCTCTCGAAGCGGTAGCGGTCGGCCACGGCCGCCTCGCGCTCGGCGGCGA
>JBIQID010000080.1:0-14540 GCA_044508215.1 Actinomycetota bacterium
CTCTCGTTCACCACCATCGCGATCGAGCGCAGCGTCGACGGCGACCTCGTCCCCGAGTGGCTGACAGGCGGGCCGGACGCCTCGCTGTCGATCCTCTCGACGATCGCTGCGTCCATGGTCTCGCTGGCCGCGCTCGTGCTGACGATCACGATGGTGGTCGTCCAGCTCGCGATGGGGCAGTTCTCACCGCGGATCGTGCAGACGATCCTGCGTGACAAGCCCAGCCAGATCGCGATCGGCCTCTTCATCGCGACGTTCGCCCACGCGCTGCTGGCACTCCGGGAGATCCGGTTCGAGGAGCCCACCGCTGTGCCGGGCCTCGCGATCGTCGTCGCCTACGTGCTGGTGCTGATCAGCATCGTGGTGCTGGTCCTCTACGTGCACCACATCGGTCGCTCCCTCCGGGTCGCCGCGCTGATCGAGCTGGTGGGGAGCGACACCCGACGGCTGATCGAGGACCAGTACTCGGGCGCCGGGCCGGGCACGGAGCCGAACCCGTACGTGGTCGTCGCACCGTCCTCGGGGGTGATCTGCGACCTCGACCACGAGCAGCTGGTCTCCGCCGCACGCAGGGCGGATTGCACCCTCCGGATGCTGCCGGCGGTCGGAGAGTTCGTCCCCGCCGGGGCCACGCTCTTCGAGGTGGACGGCGATCCCGACCCCACGGACCTCGACCACGAGGAGGTGGTCTCCGCGGTGATCATGGGCCTGGAGCGCACGCTCGAGCGCGACGTCGCCTACGGGTTCCGGATGCTCGTGGACATCGCCGTCCGGTCGGTCTCCGAATCGGCGTTCCTCGACCCGACCAGCTCGGTGCAGGCGATCGACCGGATCCACGATGCCCTCCGCCAGCTGGCCACCCGCGACTTCCCCGATGGCGTCTGCAGGGACGAGGGCGGCGAAGTGCGCCTCGTGTTCCCGGTGATGAGCTGGGATGACTTCGTGGTGCTCGCGTTCGAGGAGATCCGACTGGCCGGCGCGTCGTCTCCCCAGGTCACCCGCCGCGTCGCCGCCGCGCTGGAGGACCTCCTGAGCGTCGCCCGGCCCGAGCGCCGACGGGTGCTGCGAGAACAGCTCACGCTGCTCCACGAGGCCGCGAGCGAGAGCGCCCTGCCCAGCGCGGATGTCGAGTCCAGCCTGCGCGCCGACCACCTCGGCATCGGCGTCCACGCCGGGCCCGAAGAGGCCCGCGTCTGAGAGACCGGGGCTGCGGGATCCGGCAGTTCCACCGACACGCGGAACCGGCGCACCCCTAAGCTCGCCCCACTGCGGACAGGGGGGTCCTGATGAAGAGGTGGCTACCGCTCGCCTTCGTGGCCGGCATGCTCGTGACGACTGCCGGCGTGTGTGCACCGCCACCTCCGATCGGATGGGAGCCCCCGGTCGTGGAGGAGATCGTCATCTCCCCCGACCCCGTCGTCCCGGGCCAGCCGTTCACGGTCCGACTCGTGGCATCCGACGACAACCAGGTCGCCGGAGTGCGCTTCTACCTGCACCATCCGATCGGCTTCGAGATGTTCGACAACAGCGCGGAATGCGAACCGGTTTCGATCGAACCGGCGCCGCGGGTGGAGGTCGAGGCCACCTGCTCGCTGCCCGTGTGGGCGTCGAACGGCACGTGGAGGGTGTTCGCAAGCGTGTCCGACGGCGAGTACTCACCGGTGGAGAGCTCCGGCACGGGCGGGTTCGCCTACTTCGAGGTGGCCGGCGGCGATCCCGACGACGAGCCGCCCACGCTCGAGTGGATCCGGGTGGAGCCCGAGCCGGCAGTGGCCGGCCAGCCGTTCGAGATCTCCCTTCGCATGACGGACGAGCGGCTCATCATCCCGAGCTCGACCCGGTCGATCACGGTCTACGAGGCGGGTCCGCAGCCGGTGCGCGGCTGGCAGTGCCCCGAGACGTACCGCAGTGCGACGTCCGGCCCCGAGGTGGAGATGACGTTCAGCTGCACACCTCCCGAGTGGGTGACGCCGGGGGTCTACATCGCCCGGAAGTTCGGTCTCAGCGACCTCAACTTCAACAACCGCCAAGTGGAGTTCGAGTTCGGCGTGGTGGCGGCGGGCTGACAGCCCATACGCAGTCCCACGGCTGCGATGAGCTGTCCGCTACGACCTCGACTGGCCCGTCCTCGAGCTCACGGCGCGCGTGAATCCGCCGAGATCCTCGGCAGGATGTCGAGAAGCACGCACCCGCTCCGTCCCAGGGATGATCGCAGCCGCACCGGCTGCCCGACGATGGAGGACCACCATGGCCAAGTACCTGCTGCTCAAGCACTACCGGGGCGCCCCGGATCCCGTGAACGACGTCCCGATGGCCCAGTGGACGCCCGCCGAGGTCGAGGCCCACGTGGGGTTCATGGAGGACTTCGCTGCCCGCCTCGTGGAGACCGGAGAGTTCGTCGATGCCCAGGCGCTCGCTCCCGACGGTCTGTGGGTGCGCTCCGATGCCGGTGGGAGGCCGCCGGTGACCGACGGGCCCTTCCCCGAGACGAAGGACCTCATCGCGGGGTGGATGATCATCGACGTCGACGACCAGGAGCGCGCCGTCGAGCTCGCCGCTGAGCTCTCGGCGGCACCGGGAGCCGGCGGTGCACCGATCCACGAATGGTTGGAGGTGCGCCCGTTCCTGACGCAGCCGCCCACGGTCACGGAGTGATCGACGAGGTCGAGCTGCGGCGGCTCGTCCCCCGCGTGCTCAACGTCCTCGTCCGTCGCGGAGCCGACTTCGCGACGGCCGAGGACGCCGTCCAGGACGCACTCCTCCGCGCGCTGTCGTCGTGGGAGGACGAGTCGCCGAGGGATCCGCAGGCCTGGCTCACCACCGTCGCATGGCGGGCGTTCCTCGACCGTGTCCGTTCGGAGGGGGCTCGCCGGCGACGCGAGGCGGAGTTCGCCGCCGAGCCGACGGCCGACGAGGTCCCGGACGTGGACGACACCCTCCGCCTCTACTTCCTGTGCGCCCATCCCAGCCTCAGCCCGTCGTCGGCGATCGCCCTCACCCTGCGAGCCGTCGGCGGGCTCACCACCCGCCAGATCGCCGAGGCCTACCTGGTGCCCGAACCGACGATGGCCCAGCGCATCAGCCGGGCGAAGCGCACGGTGGAGCGATCGGGGCTCGAGGCCCATGGCGACGTCGGCACCGTGACGCGGGTGCTCTACCTGGTCTTCAACGAGGGCTACTCGGGCGACGTGGACCTCGCCGCCGAGGCCATCCGGCTGACGCGGCAGCTGGCGCACGCCGCCGACGACCCCGAGGTCGGCGGCCTCCTCTCCCTGATGCTGCTGCACCACGCGCGACGGCACACTCGGACCGACCCGCACGGGCGCCTCGTCCCGCTCGCCGAACAGGACCGCACCCGGTGGGACACGGCGCTCATCGCCGAGGGGGTCCAGATCCTCCAGCGAGCGCTCGGCCGCGACCGCCTCGGCGAGTACCAGGCCCAGGCCGCGATCGCCGCGCTCCACGCCGACGCTCAGCGGGTCGAGGAGACCGACTGGGTGCAGATCGTGGAGTGGTACGACGAGCTGCTCCGGTTCTCCGACACGCCGATCGTCCGCCTGAACCGTGCCGTGGCCATCGGCGAGGCCGACGGGCCGGGAGCTGGGTTGGCGGCACTCGCCGAGGTGGCCGACTCGATCCCCCGTCGTACGGCCGCAGAGGCGCACCTGCGCGAGCGGAACGGCGAGCTTGCCCGGGCGGCAGTGCTCTACGCCGACGCCGCGCAGCGAGCTGCGAACACGTCCGAGCGCGACCACCTCACCCGTCAGGCGGCACGGCTCAACCAGGCGCTCCGCGACGGAGCCTGACGCAGCGGAGGCCGAGCGGCGCGAAGCTTCCGAGGTGCTGGTGGTCGACGCGGCGAACGTCATCGGGTCCCGTCCGACGGGATGGTGGCGCGACCGTGCGGGTGCGGCAGGCCGGTTCGTGGAGCAGGTCCGCTCAGCCGTCGCCGACGGCCGCCTCGAGGCGCCGGTCACGGTCGTGCTCGAGGGCCAGGCGCGAGCCGGCGCCGCCGAGTCAGAGGTCGAGGGCGGCGTCGCCGTGGTGCACGCTGCCGGATCGGGCGACGACGCGATCGCTGAGCTGGCTGCCGACAGCGCAGGTCACGGTGACGGTGACCGTGCTGGCTTCGTGGTCGTGACCGCCGACCGTGGCCTCAGCCAGCGCGTGGAGGCAGCCGGCGCAGAGGTCCGTCGCCCGAGCTGGCTCCTCGGGCGGCTGGGGATCTGACCGGCCGGGATGGCTGACCGGCCGGACGGCCAGGCGAGCCAGCTCAGGACGAGCGTTCGCCGATTCGCCGCTTCAGGCTCGCCACCGCCGCCCTGGCGGCGGGGCTCCACCGGCCGTTCAGCGCGTCGAGCAGCGCGTCGATCTCCTCCAGCCGGATCAGCCCGCCGCTCATCAGCGCCAGCCCTCGGGCCGGTCCCTCCTTGATCGACGAGCGGACCATCTGGAGGGTGGCCTCGTCGGGGTCGGGGAACTCGTGCGCTGCCCGCTTCACGCCCTCGCTGATCACCGCGGATGCGAGCGCCCTACCGATGCGGGTCGACTGCATGTCCTCCAGCGTCGAGTTCCGGTGGAACGGGCGGACCGGCGCCGGGGCGGGGATCGGCCGGCCGAGCATCGCAGCGAACTCCTCGTCGTCCGCCACGCCCACGGTCGGCCGCGGATCGGGAGCCAGCACGTCGGACGACTCGATGTCGACCGCGACGACCTCCACCGGATCGGCGGACGAGCGCGCCACCACGACCTCGAAGCGCCCGGCTTCCACCAGCCAGTCGTGCGCCGTCACGTCCCAGACTGCGAACGAACGCCGGTCGAGCCGGATCCGGACACGCTCGCTCTGGCCGGGCTCGAGGCGGACCTTCGCGAACCCCTTCAGCTCCTTGTCGGGCCGCGGCACCGACGACTCGACGTCGCGCACGTAGACCTGCACCACGTCGGAACCGGCTCGCTGGCCGCTGTTCGTGACGGTCACCCCCACCGTGAGGTCAGTGCCCTCCCCTTCGACCGCCACGTCGCTCCACTCGAAGGACGTGTAGGACAGCCCGAAGCCGAACGGGAACTTCGCCGGGACGCCCGCGGTGTCGTGGAACCGGTAGCCCACGCCGAGGCCCTCGCGGTACTCCACCTGGCGTGGATCACCGGGGAAGTTCCGGTCGGCCGGCAGCTGGCCCACGTGGTGGGGGATGCTCTCGGCGAGGCGGCCTCCCGGCTCGGCGTCACCGAACAGCAGGTCAGCGACGGCGCCGCCTCCAGCCTGACCACCCAGCCAGCACTCCAACAGGGCGTCCACCCGGTCGGCGAACGGGAGGTGGACCACGCCGCCGTTGTTGAGGACGACCACCAGCGGCGCCGGTTGCGCCGCCAGCGCCTCGATCAGGCGGACCAGGTCGTTCGGCAGGTCGAGCGTCGTCCGGTCGAAGCCCTCGGACTCCGCCGCGGCGGGGAGCGCCACGAAGCACACCACTACGTCGGATCCCTTCGCCGCCTCGATCGCGGCGGAGAACTGCTCGGGGGTCGAGGAGCCCGTTCGGGCGTCGTAGCCCTCGGCGTGGACGATGGTGGCGGAGTCGCCCACCCGCGCTCGAAGTTCGTCGAGCGGCACGTCGAGTCGGGTGGGCCGCACCTGCGAGCTGCCGGCACCCTGGTAGCGCGGGGTGGTCGCCGACCCGCCGATCACCGCGATGCGCCCCTCGGGTTGCAGGGGCAGCACGCCGTCGTTCACGAGGAGCACAGATCCGGCTGCGGCGGCCCAGCGCGCCAGCTGGTGGTGCTCGTCGACGTCCATGGGCGGCCGCTCCCCCGCGTCCTGGCCCGCCGCGATGAGCGCCACCACCCGCTCGGCGCACCGATCGAGGTCGGCCTCGTCGAGACTGGCCGCGTCGAGTGCGGCGAGCACCTCCTCGTCGAACGCACCCGAGCTGCCGGGCATCTCCAGGTCCATGCCCGCCCGGACGGCGGCGACACGGTCGTTGGTCGCGCCCCAGTCGCTGACGACGAGGCCCTCGAAGCCCCACTCGTCGCGGAGGATCGTGGTGAGCAGCTCCCGGTTGTCCGACGCGTAGGTGCCGTTGATCCGGTTGTAGCTGCACATGATCGTCGTGGGCTGGGACTCCCGCACCACGATCTCGAAGCCGGTCAGGTAGAGCTCGCGGAGGGTGCGCTCGTCGACCACGGCGTCGACCACCAGGCGGTGCGACTCCTGGTTGTTCACGGCGAAGTGCTTGGCGCTGGTCCCCACGCCGCGCGACTGCACGCCTCGGATCCACGCTGCCGCCAGGCGCCCGCTGAGGACGGGGTCCTCGGAGTAGTACTCGAAGTTCCTCCCAGCAGCCGGGTGCCGCTTGATGTTGAGGCCCGGCCCGAGCACCACGGCCACCCCCTGCGAGCGCGCCTCGTCACCGAGCGCTGAGCCCACCTCCTCGACCAGGTCGACGTCCCAGGAGGACCCGAGGAGCACGGCCGGCGGGAAGCACGTCGCGGGCTGCGATGCGGTCAGGCCGAGGTGGTCGCCCGAGCCGACCTGGCAGCGCAGGCCGTGCGGGCCGTCGGAGAGGACCACCCCTTCGAGCCCCGCCTCCGGCACCCGCTCGGTGACCCAGAAGCTGTGACCCGAGAGCAACCGCACCTTCGAGCGCCGGTCCATCTTCGCAACGATGTCGGACGGAGACGGGGTGCTGTCGGCCTGGTCGCTCACGGCTCGGCAATCTATCCCTGCCACCCGCGGCGGGCCCCGGGGAGCGGGGCGGCATGCCACGATCGGGACATGGCCGGAGGTGAGGTGATCCGCCCGAGGAGGGACGTCGCGATCCCGCTCGACGAGCTCGAGTGGCGGTTCAGCGCGTCGAGCGGTCCCGGCGGCCAGCACGCGAACACGGCGAACACGAAGGTGGAGGTCCGTTTCGACGTGCGGACCAGCCCCTCGCTCACCGACGAGGTCCGGAGCGTCCTCCTCTCACGCCTCGGGCCGACCGTGCGCGTCACCTCCCAGACCACGAGGTCGCAGGCACGCAACCGCGAGCTGGCTGTCGCCACCCTCGAGAAGCGGCTCGCGTCGGCGCTCGAACGGAGGACGCCCCGTCGGCCCACCCGGGCCACGAAGGGCTCCCAGCGCCGCCGGCTCGAGGCGAAGTCGCGGCGCTCGCAGCTGAAGGCCCAACGCCGTCGCCCACCGGCCGACTAGCGCCCCGCCCGTCGCGCCTCAGACCTCGAGCCAGGTCCTTTCGGCGTCGATCACCTCGATCTCGGGGTGTGACCAGACGAACCGCTCCACCGTCTCGATGACGTCCTGCGCCTGTCGGGCCGACGATGCCACGACAGCGAAGCCGAGCGACGCCCGTCCACGTTCGTCCTGGTGGTCGACCTCGGCGGCGGACACCGCGAACCGGCTGCGCGAGGCATCCAGGAGGTGTCGCACCACCTGACGCTTGTCCTTCAGCGACTGGGCCTGCGGGATGCGCAGCTCCACCGAGAACGCGAGCACGTGCACCCGTCCGAGGGTAGGGCCAGTGCTCTGGATCGGGGACCCCTCCCCCTGCGTGGACCCACCGGCGCAGCACTACCGTCGCGCTCGGTTGGAAGGGGGCAAGGTGACCGGACGGCGACGGGTGGACGCTGGAGCGGAGCTGCGGGGAGGCGGGCCACGGCGAGCGGTCGCTCTCGCCCTGGTGGTCGCCGTGGTGACGTCCGCGTGCGCGCTGCCGGTGACCATCCCGCGTGCTGCGCCGCGGCCGGGTACGGCGCCGACGAGCGGCTCGACGGCCGGGACCGGCAGCGGGCAGGTCCCGGCGGCGCCCGCAGCGATCGAGTGCGACCAGCCGGCCGGTGGGGACGCCTTCTCCGCCGCCGCACCCGACGACGTGCTCATCGACTCCGCCGCGGTGCGTGCGGCGATCGGCGACCTGTCGATGATCACGGCCCGCTCGGTGCGCATCTACCGCCACGACTGCCTCGTCGGGACCAGCGGAGTGGACTGGGCGAACGACAGCACCCCGTACGAGATCTGGAGCATGACCAAGTCGGTGCTCGCCATGCTGGTCGGCGTCGCCGTCACCCAGGGACACCTCTCCCTGGACGACACCGTGGGCCAGCACCTCCCCGAGGCCACCGGGCAGCACGCACAGATCACGCTCCGCCAGCTGCTCACCCAGACCTCCGGCCTCACCTTCGCCTGGGCCAACACGGTGGCCGCGGTGGAGGGCGACTCGGTCAGCCACGTGCTCGGGCTGCCGTTCGATCACCAGCCGGGCACGTTCTTCGAGTACGCCCAGAACCCGCTGCAGCTGGTCGGACTGATGGTCGAGCGTGCGACCGGGACCGATCTGCAGGACTTCGCGCAGACGGCGCTCTTCGACCCGCTCGGGATCCCGCGTTCCAGGTGGGCGTGGCAACGGGACGGAGCCGGCCACACGCTCGGCTTCGCCGGCCTGCAGATGGCGTCGGTCGACCTCGCCCGCCTCGGCAGCCTCCTCCTCCACGGCGGAGCGTGGCGCGGCCAGCGGATCATCGCCGAGGACTACGTCCGCAAGATGGGGACGCCCACCGAGACCAACCCCGGCTACGGGTTCCTCACCTGGACGAACCAGGGCGAGACCTACATCTCCGCCTCGGCGCTCGCCCGCCGCCGCATCCACCACCGGTGGATCCCGGCCGGCCCCCACGACCTGATGGGGATCAGCGGCCTCTTCGACCAGGAGCTGTGGGTGATCCCGAGCCTCGACGTGGTCGTGGTCCGCACCGGCAACCCCGCACCGGTGGGTTGGAAGCACGAGTTCCTCCGGCGGCTCCTCCGAGGGGTGCAGGACGTGCCGTTCACCGACCCGGGCCCTGCACCGCTCGACGACGGCCTCGACCTCAGCGACTTCTCGCGGCTGATCGACCTGAACACCTGGCCCGCACGCTGACCGAAGCCTCCCGGAGGGGAGCGGGACGCCCGTCACGGAATTCCCGTCGGACCGCGTTCGTTGAGGAAGCTTCCCCGACCCACCCCGGAAGGCCTCCTGACATGCGCGTGCCCCTCTCGATCCTCGACCTCGCCACCGTGGACCGCGGCACGTCGGTGGGTGAGAGCCTCCGCGCCAGCGTGGACCTCGCCCAGCGAGCCGAGGCCCGCGGCTTCACGCGTGTCTGGTACGCCGAGCACCACAACATCGGGTCGATCGCGTCCTCAGCCACCAGCGTCGTGATCGCCCACGTGGCGGCGCACACCGAGAGCATCCGGTTGGGCTCGGGCGGGATCATGCTGCCGAACCACTCACCGCTCGTGATCGCCGAGCAGTTCGGCACCCTCGAAGCGCTGCACCCCGGACGGATCGACCTGGGCCTCGGTCGAGCGCCGGGCACCGACCAGAACACGATGGTCGCGCTCCGTCGCAACATGGCGTCGGCAGAGCGGTTCCCACAGGACGTCCTGGAGCTGCAGGCGTTCCTCGGCGACGAGAGCCGGGTCCCCGGGGTGGAGGCGACGCCAGGGAAGGGGACCGAGGTGCCGATCTACATCCTCGGCTCGTCGCTGTTCGGGGCACAGCTCGCCGCTGCGCTCGGTCTGCCCTACGGGTTCGCGTCGCACTTCGCTCCGAGCGCGCTCCGAGAAGCGGTCGCCATCTACCGAGAGCAGTTCCGCCCGTCCGCGCAGCTCGCCGAGCCGTACGTGATCGCCGGCGTGAACGTGATCGCAGCAGACGACCCCGAGGTCGCCCAGGAGGAGGCGCTGACGACCGCCCGCCGCCGGGTGGCGATCCTCCTCGGCCGTGGACGCAAGTACACCGACGAGGAGGCGGACGCGATCCTCGCCTCGCCGCAGGGGGCTCAGCTACGGGCGATGGCCACGTACTCAGCGGTCGGCACTGGCGCCGAGGTGCGGGAGTACCTCGAGGACTTCACCCGCCACGCGGACGCGGATGAGCTGATCGTCGCACTGCAGTCGCCGACCGCAGCGGGGCGCCTCCGCTCGCTGGAGCTGCTCGCCGACGCCTGGGAGCTGGAGCCGACGACTGTCTGAGGGCGCTCAGGCCGAGCGGTCGAGGTCGTCGTCGCCCCTGACCTCGCCCAGCAGCTCGGGGGGAAGGTCGCGGAACACCTCCGCGAGCCGCGGGAGGAAACCCCGGTAGGCGCTCGAACGGCGCCAGAACATCGCGATCCGCCGGCGGGGAACCGGCTCGGCGAAGCGGATCAGCCGGATGGCGTCCGACGGCGGCACCGGCGGCATCACCGCGAGCTGCGGGAGGAGGGTCACGCCCACTCCGGCCGCCACCATCTGGCGCAGCGTCTCGAGGCTGGTGGCGCGGAACCCGCTGCGCTCGGCAGCACCGGACAGCCGGCACACGGACAGGGCCTGGTCGCGCAGGCAGTGCCCGTCCTCGAGCAGCAGCACCGACTCGCCCGCGAGCACCGACGGCGAGGCCGGCTCCTCCACGGAGGCGAGGGGATGGTCGACCGGCACTGCCAGGAGGAAGTCCTCCTCGAAGAGCGGCTCCTCGTGCAGCTGGTCGTCGTGGATGGGGAGCGCCAGGACGCCCACGTCCAGCTGGCCGGTGCGGAGGCGGCGCAGCACCTCCTCGGTCTTCTCCTCGACGAGGAGCAGCTCGAGGGCCGGGAAGCGTGCGTGCACCTCGGGGACCACGTGCGGCAGGAGGTACGGAGCCAGCGTCGGGAAGATGCCGACGCGCAGGCTCCCGGCCTCCGGGTCGCGGGCGCGGCGGGCGACCTCGCGGACGTTGTCGACCTCGCGGAGCACCTCGCGAGCGCGCTCCACCACCTCCTCCCCCACGTCGGTGAGGGTCACCTGACGAGGCGCCCGCTCCACGAGCTCGACGCCGAGCTCGCGCTCCAGCTTGCGGATCTGCACCGAGAGCGTGGGCTGGCTGACGTGGCATGCCTCGGCAGCGCGGCCGAAGTGGCGGTGGTCCGCCACAGCGACCAGGTACTCGAGGTCACGCAGGTTCACGGTGAGCTCCAGACTGCCGAGACCTCCACCGCTGCCGATCGCAACCCTCGGCCTGCGGAGGCCGGGCGACCGTGCAGGTCCACCCAGCCTCCGGTACCCATCCTCAGGCGGCGACTGACTCGCGGGTCGAGGAGTCTGCCACCGACGTGCGGATCAGGTGGTCGAAAGCGCTCAGCGAGGCCGTTGCGCCGGCGCCGAGGGCGATCACGATCTGCTTGTACGGGACCGTGGTGCAGTCGCCCGCGGCGAACACGCCGGGCACCGAGGTCTGACCACGGTCGTCGATCACGATCTCGCCCCGAGCCGACAGCTCGACCGTCCCCTCCAGCCACTCGGTGTTGGGCAGGAGGCCGATCTGGACGAACACGCCGTCGAGCTCGACGGTGTGCGGCTCGTCGGTGCGCCGGTCCGTGTAGCTCAGACCGGTGACCTTCTGGCCGTCGCCGACCACCTCGGTGGTGAGGGCGTCGAGCACGACGTCCACGTTCGGGAGGCTGCGCAGCTTGTCCTGCAGCACCTCGTCCGCACGCAGCTTCGAGTCGAACTCGAGCAGGGTCACGTGGGCCACGACGCCGGCCAGGTCGATGGCGGCCTCGACGCCCGAGTTGCCGCCGCCGATCACGGCGACGCGCTTGCCCTTGAAGAGCGGGCCGTCGCAGTGGGGGCAGTACGTCACGCCCTTGTTGCGGTACTCCTGCTCGCCCGGCACGCCCATCTGGCGCCAGCGGGCGCCGGTCGAGAGCACCACCGTGCGGGAGGAGAGCGTGGCGCCGTTCTCCAGCTCGACCTCGATGAGCCCACCGTCCTCGGACGGCGGCACGAGGCGCTTGGCGCGCTGGAGGTCCATGACGTCGACGTCGTACTCCTTCACGTGCTGCTCGAGCGCGGCCGCGAACTGCGGGCCCTCGGTGTACGGCACGGAGATGAAGTTCTCGATCGACATGGTGTCGAGCACCTGGCCGCCGAAGCGCTCGGAGGCGACGCCGGTGCGGATGCCCTTGCGGGCGGCGTAGATGGCGGCTGCGGCGCCGGCGGGACCGCCACCGACGACGAGCACGTCGAAGGGGTCGAGCTCGGCGAGGCGGGCTGCCTCACGCTCGGCGGAGCCGGTGTCGAGCTTGCCCACGATCTCCTCGAGCGACATGCGGCCCTGGGCGAACGGCTCGCCGTTCAGGAAGACGGACGGCACGGCCATGACCTGCCGGGCGTCGACCTCGTCCTGGAAGAGCGCACCGTCGACGGCGACGTGGGTGATCTTCGGGTTGAGGACGCTCATCAGGTTGAGCGCCTGGACCACGTCGGGGCAGTTCTGGCACGAGAGCGAGTAGTAGGTCTCGAAGTGCAGCTCGCCAGGGAGGTCCTGCACCTGGGCGATCAGCTCCTGCGTCGCCTTCGAGGGGTGGCCGCCCACGTGGAGCAGCGCCAGCACGAGCGACGTGAACTCGTGGCCGAGCGGGATGCCGGCGAAGCGGACGCTCACGTCGGTGCCGACCCGATTGATCGCGAACGACGGGCGCCGCTCGTCGTCGTCCACCCGGGTGACGGTGATCTTGTCGGAGAGGGCTGCGATCTCGTCGAGCAGCTGGGCCAGCTCGGTGGACTTGGGCCCGTCGTCGAGCGACGCGGCCAGCTCGATCGGCTGGGTGAGGTTCTCGAGGTGTGCCTTCAGCTGTGCGGAGATGGACGGATCGAGCATCGGTGGCGCTCCTCTGCGGAGAGGTGGACAGGGGGTTCGAGGGACGGAGGAGGAAGGAGGCGAGCCGGGTGGCGCTGCTGCGCGCCGGCTCTGGAGAGGAAGAGGCGGTGGGGGCCTGAGGCCCCCACCGCCCTCGAGAGGATGGGGTCGGTCAGATCTTGCCGACGAGGTCCAGCGACGGGGCGAGGGTGTCGTCACCCTCCTCCCACTTCGCCGGGCAGACCTCGCCCGGGTGCTCCCGGACGTACTGGGCGGCCCGGACCTTGCGGAGCAGCTCGGCAGCGTTGCGGCCGATGCCCTCGGCGGTGACCTCCATGAACTGGATCACGCCGTCGGGGTCCACCAGGAAGGTGCCACGGTCGGCGAGGCCCTGGCCCTCGCGGAGGACCTCGAAGTTGGTCGAGATCTCGAGGGTGGGGTCACCGAGCATCGGGTACTGGATCTTCCCGATGGTGTCGGACGTGTCGTGCCACGCCTTGTGGGTGAAGTGGGTGTCGGTCGACACGGAGTAGACCTCCACGCCGAGGCGCTGGAACTCTGCGTAGTTGTCGGCCAGGTCACCCAGCTCGGTCGGGCAGACGAAGGTGAAGTCGGCCGGGTAGAAGAACACCACCGACCACTTGCCCTTGAGGTCCTCGTCCGTCACCGGCACGAACTCGCCGTTGTGGTAGGCGGTGGTGGCGAACGGCTTGACCTCGGTGTTGATCAATGACATGCGGATGCACCTCTCGAGAGAGTTGGGGGAATTGGGTACGGCTCTCAGGATATGGTCGTTCGATAGATAACTCCAATCGATTGGTCCAATAGATTTGATAGCTACTAGCTATCACCAAGAGAGGAAGGTCGGCCGCATGCCGCTCGACGACGAGCTCGTCAATACCGTCACCTGGCGGATCCCGAACGTCCTCGCGCTCGTGGGCTCCCGGGCGGGCGAGGAGCGCAACGGGATGACCACCAGCTGGATCACCCAGCTCTCGATGGAGCCGGTCCTCATCGGCGTGGGCGTCGACAACGCAGCGATCACCCACCGGCTGATCAGCGAGGGCCGCTGCTTCACGGTGAACCTCTGGAACGCCGAGGACACCCGTGTGTTCGTGAAGTTCTCGAAGCCGGCCGTCGACGACGGCGAGACGCTCAACGGCCGCCCCGTCCGGGCCGCAACCACAGGGGCGCCCGTCTTCGAGGAGGCCATCGCCTGGATGGACTGCGAGGTCCGCCACCACCTGGACCTGGGCACCCACACCCTGTTCGTCGGGGAGGTCGTGGACGCAGCGCTGGTCGACCCCGAGGCGCGCCCGGCGTCCATGGCGGACACACGGATGAAGTACGGCGGCGTTCGCCGCAAGGGTCACGGAGCGTGACCGAAGGTGACGCCTGGCACCCACGCAGGGTGACTGCGTCAGGCCGCATCTCTTGACACCGGCCGTATCATTCCGTACCGGTGGCTCTCGAGGTGCCGTTCGCGCGCCCGGCACCGCACGACCGGCCGCTGCCGCCCCGCCAGGGCGGTGTGAGACCGCCAGACGGTGCGAACAGCCGCACGAGCAGCACGCCGAGACGACACGCAACCGCACGAGACGAGGAACAGAGTGGCCAAGCAGCGACCGGAACGCGACGAGGAAGACCTCGTCCGGCTCTACCTGAGCGACATCGGGCAGTACCCCCTCCTCACGAAGGACGGGGAGGTCCGGCTGGCGCAGGCCATCGAGGCCGGCGTCGAGGCGAAGGCGGAGCTCGAGTCGGCCGGCCGTTCCCTCAGCCCGGCGAAGAAGCGTGAGCTGAAGCGCCTCGTCCGCAAGGGCGAGGAGGCCGAGCTCACCTTCGTGCAGTCGAACCTGCGCCTCGTGGTGTCGATCGCCAAGAAGTACCAGGCGTCCGGCCTGCCGCTGCTCGACC
>JBIQID010000226.1:0-1944 GCA_044508215.1 Actinomycetota bacterium
GCGCTCCTCTTCCTCCTCCGGCGGCTGCAGGCCGAGCCGCTCCTCGTCCTCCTGCTCTGCCATCCGGGCACCGACGTCCGCCTCGGTCCCGGCTGGACCCGCCTCCTCCGCGACCCCGACCGCGTCACCACCCTCCGCCTCGAAGGGCTCGACGTCGACGAGCTCGAGCAGCTCATCCGGGCCTCGGGCTACCAGGGCGACGGCCGGGCGTGGCGTGAGGACGCCCGTCGGCTCCACCAGCACACGGCCGGCCACCCCATGCACGCCGCCGCCCTCCTGAGCGAGGTCGGGCCCGATGCACTCCGCGA
This sequence comes from Actinomycetota bacterium, assembly GCA_044508215.1. Taxonomy (GTDB): domain Bacteria; phylum Actinomycetota; class Acidimicrobiia; order Acidimicrobiales; family Microtrichaceae; genus JAEZFI01. The sequence continues at coordinate 309 of JBIQID010000226.1, forward strand.
CCAGCGGTCGGTCCTTCCTGTCCCTCGCTCGCTCACCGCCACGGTGGGCGCTCAGCTCGACGCACTCGATCCCGACACGCGGCGGCTGCTGGGCGCAGGCGCCGTGCTCGGCCGCCGCTTCGCCCCCGAGCTCGCAGCGATGATCGCCGGCGTCGAACAACCCTTCTCACTCATCGACCGCGCCGCCTCCGCCCAGTTGGTCGAGCCGCAGCCCGACGGCTCCGTAGGCTTCGCCCACCTCCTGGTCCACACCGCCGTCTACAGCGAGCTCCCACCCGACGAGCGCCGGACGCTCCACCTCGCCGCCGCGGGCGTCACCTCGGGGTCCGAGTCGCTCGACCATCGCGTGCTCGCCGCCACCGGCCCCGACGCAACCCTCGTCGAGGACCTCGTCGCCGCCGCCCGGGAGGCCGAGTCAGCCGGGCGTTACAGCCGGGCGGCCGACCACCTCGAAGCTGCCGCACGCCTTGCCGACAGCCCGACACGGCGTGAGGACCTCGTCCTCGACGCCCTCGAGTGCCTCCACGTCGCCGGCGACTTCGTCCGGGCTGAGGCGATGCGCCCGACCGTCGAGGCCTGCGCACCCGGCCCACGCCGCACGGGAGCGCTCGGGCTCCTTGCGTACTCGGCGGGGCACCTCGCCCACGCCGACGAACTGCTCGCCGCCACCACCGCCGACGGCGTCGCCCCCTCCGAGCGCTGGCAGTCGAGGGCCACCACCACCCTCGCCCTCATCCGCCTGCAGCGTGGCGACTGGATGGGCGCGATCGACGCCGCCGAAGCGGTGATCGCCGCCGGGGGAGCGTGGGACCGCTCCGTCGCCCAGTTCGCCGCCATCTTCGCCCTCGCCGAGACCGGCCGCGGCGACGACGCCGCCAAGCTCCTCGGGGACGCGGACCCGGGACCCAACGACCGTGCCGCCGGCGCCCTCGACGTCCTCGCTGGTCGTGGTCTCGCCCGCATGCTCGCCGACGACGTGCTCGGCGCGATCGACGACCTCACCGCCGTCACCCAACGCGCCCGCACCGGCGAGCCCATCCGGCTCCACGAGCTGGCCCTCGCCAACCTCGGCGACCTCCAGCAGCGGATCGGCCGATGGGACGACGCCGTGTTCAGCGTCGACCTCGCCGCCACCATGGCCGCCGACTCGGCACGGGGTGCCGCAGCGGTCCGCGCCCACACCGCTGCAGCGACGATCGACGCGCAGCGGGGCCGCCTGAACGAGGCCACAGCGCACCTCCGGGAAGCCGCCGCCGTGCCCGGTGCCGACGACTCGCACCTCACCCAGCTGCTCCTCGCCATGGCCGGCGCCTCCATCGCCCAGGCCCGAGGTGACGGCCCCGGGATGCGCACCGAGCTGGCAGTGCCGTTCGACGGCGAGCTGCACCCGATCGCGGCGGCTGCGGGCCCGTCGTTCTGGCGTGCGCTGGTGGTCGAGGCGCTCCTCGCTGCAGGAGATGTCGACGGCGCCGAGGACGCCTTCGGCTACATGGAGGACTTCGAGGCCGGCGTCCCCATCGCTCCCCACCACTTCGACTGCGCACGTCTCCGGGGCCTGATCGCGGCCTCCCGGGGCGACGACGAGGCAGCGCTCGCACACCTCGAAGCGGGGATCGCCCTGGAGGACGACCGCCTC
>JBIQID010000081.1:0-1922 GCA_044508215.1 Actinomycetota bacterium
CTGCCGCACGAGCTGGAGGGGACCCTCGTGCTCATCGGGGTCATCGGCATCCAGATGGCGGTCGACACCAGCTCCACGGTGGCGAAGGTGCTCCCCTTCTACGGCCCGAGCCGGCTGATCGAGGCGAGCCTCGTGCCGGACGAGGCGATAGCCGGGGCGCTCGTGCAGACCGCGGTGTACGGGTTCGCCCTCCTGGTGCTCGCCCGGGTGTTCATCGCGAGGCGGGTGGCGGTGCAGCGGCACTCGACCGTGATCGTCGTGTCTCAGTGACCCACCGGAGGAACCACATGGAGGCGGGCGACATGCCGAACGGACTTTCTGAAGGTGGAACCGGTCGCTCGATCGAGCTGTCGGTCGCGGTCCCGGGGACGCCCGAGGAGGTGTGGAGGGCCATCGCCACGGGGCCCGGGATCACCTCGTGGTTCGTGTCGACGGAGGTCGTCGAGCGGGAGGGCGGCACGGTCCGCCAGTCGTTCGGCGAGCTGGGCTCCGACGAAGGTCGGGTGCTCGTGTGGGAACCGCCTCGCCGTGTCCGGTTCGAGGGCGGTGCCTCCAGCGGGCAGCCACTGGAGTTCGACTGGGTGGTCGAGGAAGAGGGCGACGCCCACTGCAGGGTCCGACTCGTCGCAACCGGGTTCGGCGAGGGAGCAGAGTGGGACGCCGAGGTCGAGGGCATGAGCCTCGGCTGGCCGCTCTTCCTCGAGAACCTCCGGCTCCACCTCACCCACTTCCCATCGCAGCGGGCGACTCCCTCCATCCCGGTCGTGCCGATGGAGGGTTCGCACCAGCGGGCTTGGGCCGACCTGTGCGCCGCACTCGGGGTGCCCGACGGCGCAGGTCGGGGCGACTCGATCAGCTTCCGAGGTCTCGACGGCCGAAGCTGGGAGGGACGAGTCGAGCGCTGCGTGGCGACCGAGGGGATGCGGAACTGCGCGGTACTGCTGGAGGAGCCGCCGGCCACGGGCTTCCTCGCAGCGGAGGGGACCGGCGACCAGGTCATGTTGATGGCACACCTCTGGTTCTACGGCGACGACGCCGAGCAGCTCGCCCGACGCTGGGACGCAGAGGTGCCTCGACGGCTCTCGAGCAACGCCTGAGGCGGTCTAGACGGGGCCGACCTCCACGAGGTCACGAGCCGGAGTCGTCAGACCATCCGGCGCAGCAGGTGGTCGCGATCGAGCAGCTGGTGCTTGAGCACGAGGCCGAGGTGCGCGGCGATGGCGACGAAGCAGGTGATGTGCGCGGACACGTGCAGGCCGACCAAGTCGTCGTCGCCCGAGAACACCAGCACCAGACCTGTGAGCGGGATGGCGAACATCACCAGGTAGAGGAGGCGCTCGGTCCAGTGCGCCAGCTTCCGCTCGCCCGGCGTCAGCGTGTCCGCCCACGGCGGAAGCGGCGTGGTCATCCGCCAGGTCAACCGGGCGAGCGCCAGCACCAGGATCGTCACGCCCAGCACGACGTGGACGGTGAGCAGCGCGTCGTCACCGAAGAGGTCCCATTCGCCACCCCTCCCCCGTCCTCGGCCTCGACCCGACTCCCCACCTCGCCCGCGACCCCGGCCACGCCCTCGCCCACCGCCCGGGTCCATGGCGTACCCGATCGCGAACTGCGCGGTGATGAGCGACGCGATCAGCCAGTGGAACGCCTTCGTGACGACGCCGTAGCCGCCGTCGTGGTTCCGCCAGCGCCGCCCGCCCGCCACGACACCCTCAGCGCAGGCGGGCGAACGCCTCGGCGGATGCCGTCTCCCCGGCCACCACGAGGATGTCGCCGGCAGAGAGGACCGTCGCCGCCGTGGCGTAGGTGAACGAGCGGCCCTGCGGCTTCACGCACACGATCGTGACGTCGTAGCGGGCGCGGACGTCGGCGTCCGCAAGGGTCTTCCCGACCAGCTCGCTCGGCACGAGCGTCTCGACCAG
>JBIQID010000081.1:2022-14335 GCA_044508215.1 Actinomycetota bacterium
CCGGCTGTAGTAGCTGACCCGCTCGGGATCCTCGTCGACCCCGAGCACGTCGAAGCCCAAGCGGACCAGCTCGGCGCCGACGGCACCGCCGAACCGGCCGAGGCCGAGGACCACGACCTGTTCGTCGGTCGACACGACGGCTCGGCGCTGTTCGGCACGTCCTCTCGCCCGCCGAGATGTTGGAGGGATGGGTTCGTCAGCCAACGATGGGCCTCTCTTCCGGGTGGCGGTACAGGCGCGCACGCTCGCGGACCACGAGCGCTGCGAACAACGTGGGCGGGCCGACCCGCCCGACGTACATCAGGACGATCACGACCAGCTTCGAGCTGACCGGCAGGTCGGGTGTGATGCCGGTCGAGAGGCCCACGGTGCCGAGCGCCGAGACCGTCTCGAACAGCAGGTCGGCCCGCGGGAGGCCTGAGGTGGCGAGGAGCAGCATCGTGGACACCACGACACCGCCCACCGCCATGAGCGCCACGGTGAGCGCCTGGCGCTGCGCAGCGAGCGGGACACGCCGCTCGAAGACCACGACGTCGGGCTCACCGCGCACCTCGGCCCACATGACCCAACCGAGGAGCGCGAAGGTGCTCACCTTGATGCCGCCCGCGGTGGAGGCGCTGCCACCGCCGATGAACATCAGGACCTCGGTGAGCAGCTGCGTGGGTGCCTCGACCTCGCCGATGTCCATGGAGCTGAGGCCGGCGGTGCGGAACGACACGCTCTGGAAGAAGCCGTTGGTGATCGAGTCGACGGCGGGCAGTCCACCGATCGTGCCCGGGTTCGACCACTCGAACCACATGAACGCCACCCAACCCACGACGATGAGGCCGGCGGTGGTGGTCACGGTGAGCTTGGTGTGGAGGTCCCACGCCCGGAAGCCGAGGCGGTGGCGTGCGAGCTGCACCCACACGGGAAACCCGAGGCCGCCGGCGGCGATCGTCGCGGCGGTGACCAGCAGCAGGACGTTGTCGCGCTGGAAGCCGGCGAAGCTGTCGGACCAGAGCGCGAAGCCGGCGTTGTTGAACGCCGACACGGCGTGGAAGACCGCGAGGTAGGCCGCGCGCCCGATCGCCTCGTCGTGGTTCAACCAGAAGCGGAGGAACATGACCACCGCAGCGATCGCCTCGACCGCGAACGTCAGGCGGACCACGCCGCGGAGGAGGCTCCGCAGATCCCCCGGCGCCACCGATCCGGCCGCCGAGGCGGCGACCAGCTGCTGGCGCATGCCGAGGCGGCGGCTCAGCGTGAGGATGATCACCGAGGACAGCGTCATGATCCCCAGGCCCCCGACCTGCATGAGGCCGAGGATCACGCCCTGTCCGAACCCGGTCCAGTGCGAGGCGGTGTCCACGACGGTCAGGCCGGTGACGCACGCGGCCGACGTCGCGGTGAACAACGCGGTCATGAAGGGCGTGGCCCCCGCTCCCTCCGACGAGACCGGGAGCACCAGCAGCGCGGTGCCGACGACGATGACCGCGGCGAACGCCAGCGCGATGTACTGCGAGGGGTGGCGCAGCAGCCGTCGAGCGCCTCGTCGCCCAGCGGCCTTCACCGGTCACCTCGCGACCGCCCGCGGGTCCGTGCGAGGTCGTGGACCGAGATGTCGAGGCACAGCGACACGGGAGCGTTCCGACCGACGATTCCGACTCCAGCCGAGGCGAGTTCCCGGCGTGCCGGAGCGACGGTACCACCGGCTCGCGCGGCTGCAAGCGACCGACGGGTTCGCTGCGTCCGCCCGCCCCGGATCGGGCGGTGACTGCCCGGCTGGCCCACCGGGTATGGCCCAGCGATGCCCAGTTCCACCGCGCACGCCGGGTTCCGCGCGTCGGAGCGCTGATGGCCGACGGCTACCTGCCCATCGAGGACCACGGGGCGATCGGGAACCTGCGGACCATCGCGCTCGTCGGGCGAGACGGCGCCGTCGACTGGTGCCCGTTGCCCGAGCTGGGCGACCCGAGCGTGTTCGCCTCGATCCTCGACCGACGCCGTGGTGGGCGCTTCGTGGTCCGGGCCGGGACCGACCTCGGCGCGCAGCAGTACGTGGAGCACACGAACGTCCTCGAGACGACGTTCGACGTGCCCGGCGCGCGCTTGGTGGTGACGGACTGCATGCCCGTGTCGGGCGACCTCGACGGCATCGGCGGCTCCACCGCGGCGCCCGAGGTGCACCGCCTCGTGCGGGCAGAGGGGGGCGACGTCGAGGTGGACGTCGAGTGGAGCCCGCGGTTCCAGTACGGCGTGGGCCGTCCTCAGATGATGCCAATCGACGGCGGGTTCCTCGCCTGGGCCGGCGACGACTCGCTCACCCTCTCCGGCGTCGCGGTGGACGAAGCCGAGCTCGTCGAGGACGACGGTGCGACGACGCTGTTCGCGCGGTTCCACCTCGGTGCGGGTGAGGTGCGGGCCCTCACCACCGCCTGGGGCCCGATGCTGCCCGCCCACAGCGGCGCGGAGCGGTCGGCCGAGGTGGTGGGCGAGGCGGTCGCCAGCTGGCGCGACTGGGTCCGCAAGGCGGAGGCGAGCGGAACCCGTGCCTGGGCCGCCCCCCACGAGGAGCTGGTGATCCGATCCGAGCTGGTCGTGAAGCTGCTCAGCCACGGTGAGACGGGCGCCATCGCCGCTGCAGCCACCACCTCCCTCCCGGAGGAGATCGGCGGAGTCCGCAACTGGGACTACCGGTACAGCTGGATCCGAGACGCGGCGCTGTCGGCACAGGCGCTCCACGCGCTGGGACACGATGCCGACGCCCGGGCGTTCGTCGAGTGGGCGGAGCGGGTGGCCGAAGGCCAGCGGGGCGGCGACCGGGACCTCGCGGTCGTGTACGGGATGCGCGGCGAGACCGAGCTGGGCGAGCTGGACCTGCCGAACCTCGAGGGCTACCGGCGCTCCGCTCCGGTGCGCGTGGGCAACGGTGCGGTCGCCCAGCTCCAGCTCGACATCTTCGGTGAGCTGATCAGCGCCGTGTACGAGCTGGTGCGGGTGGGCGACGCGGTGGGCGACGACATCCTGCAGCTCCTTCCCCAGATCGCCGACGACGCATGTCGGCAGTGGCGCGACCGGGACCACGGGTTGTGGGAGCTGCGCAACGGGCCGTTCCACTTCGTCTACTCGAAGGTCATGGTGTGGATGGGCCTCGATCGGGCCCTCTCACTCGCCGAGGACGGGGTGATCGAGGGGGACGTCGAGCGCTGGCGGACGACGTGCGCGCTGATCCGCGAGGAGGTGCTGGGCCGCGGCTTCGACCCGGGCCTCGGAGCGTTCCGCCAGTCGTACGAGCGCGGCGTGCTCGACGCGTCGAACCTCCTGTTCCCGCTGCTCGAGTTCCTGCCCTTCGACGACCCCCGAGTGCAGTCGAACCTCGACGCGACGATCGCCGGCCTCGTCGAGGGTGGGCTGGTCCACCGCTACCTCGCCGACGACGGCATCGCAGGCGGCGAGGGCGCGTTCGGGTTGTGCAGCTTCTGGCTGGTCGCGGCACTCGCCATGTGCGGGCGGGTGGGCGAAGCTCGTGAGCTGTTCGAGCGCATGGCCGGCCACGCCAACCACCTGGGGCTCTACAGCGAGGAGATCGATCCGTCCTCCGGCGCGTTCCTCGGCAACTTCCCGCAGGCGTTCACCCACATCGGCCTCATCAACAGCGCGCTCTACCTCGCCTACGTCGAGGGGCGCGACTCGCCCGTGCCGGATCCGATCGGCTCCGACGAGCACCGCTCGAAGGGCAGCCGCCGGGCACCGCGGTGAAGCGAGCGCGGCCAGCAGGTCAGGTGAGGACCGAGTCGAGCAAGATCATGCCGGCGAACCCCAGCACGAGGCCCGCGGTCGCTGTGTTCTCGTAGCCGTGGCGGTGCGTCTCGGGGACGATCTCGTGGCTGACGACGAACACCATGGCCCCGGCCGCTGCGGCGAGCAGGGTGGGCAGGCCCGCGCCCGCCACGCCTGCCAGCGCCAGCCCGGCCAACCCGGCGAGGATCTCGACCAGGCCGGTCAGGCTGCTGAGCCAGAACGCACGGTGGACCGTCACGCCGAGGGCAGCCGCAGCAGCTGCGACGGCAAGACCCTCCGGCAGGTTCTGCACCATGATCCCGCCCGCCAGCGCGAGGCCGCTGCCCGAAGGGTCGTAGCCCACACCCACCCCCACCGCGAGGCCCTCCGGGATGTTGTGCAGCGCGACCGCAGCGACCAGCAGGGTGGCGCGACGGACGCCCTCGGGGTCCACCAACCCCGGGCCGGTGGGCGACGCCGGCTCCGCTGCCATCACCCGCTGGAGCGCCCAGGTCGCGAGTGCGCCGAGCACGAACGCGAGCGCCAGCCAGGCCGCTCCCCAGCCTCGCTGCCCGTCGAAGGCGGGCACGAGCAGCGAGAACGCGCTGGCGGCGAGCATCACCCCGGCGGCCGCGCCGAGCGTGGCGTCCATGCCGCGTCGACCGGGTCGGGGGATCAGGTAGATGCCGGCTGCACCGATGACGGTGGCTCCTCCGGCCACGATGGTCGGGGCGAGCCCGGCGACGTCCACCGCCCCAGTCTCACCGCGCGAGCACCGGCGGACGCGCAAGGGCGGCGCCCGGGCGTGAGTGCGAGACGGCGAACCCGGGTACCTGGCGACCCATGCCCACCTTCTCGCGCTCCGTCGAGGTCGACCGTCCGCTCGCCGACGTCTGGGAGATCTGGACCGACGTCCGCATCCTTCCGCAGCTGTCGTCCAGCACGACCGAGGTGCTCGATGCCCCTGAGCGGCTCACAGCGGTCGGCCAGACCTTCCGGCAGGTCGTGCGCGCCGTCGGTCGTTGCTTCGACGTCGGCTGGACCGTCACCAGCATCACCGACGAGGACCACCTCACCATCGAGGGCAGCATCGGGCTGGGGGTGAGCCAGCGCCTCACCGAACGGGTGACCGCGCTGTCACCCGACCGAACCCGGCTGACCATCGACGTGGAGTACAAGCTGCCGTTCGGTCCGCTCGGGCGACTCGCCTCGAAGCTGGGCGTCGAGCAGCTGGCCCGCCGCGAGACCACGGAGATCCTCGAACGGCTCAAGGAGGTCGTCGAGTCAACCCTCCCGGCCCGGTAGCGCCAGCTCGGGCCAGCCGCCGAGGTCGCGGCGGAGCTGGCGGTCATGGGTGACCACCACGACGGCCGCTCCCGTGGCGCCGAGTGCGTCGGTGAGCTCGTCGACGAGCGCGATCGACAGGTGGTTGGTGGGCTCGTCGAGCAGCAGCACGTGCGGGCGCCCCGCCAGCGCGAGGGCCAGGTCGAGGCGGCGCTGTTGGCCCATCGACAGCTCCGCCACCGGCCGGCCGGCGTCGGCAGCAGAGAACAGACCGAGGGACCGCAGCGCGACGGTGTCGGTCACGCCGTCGCGCCGCAGTTCGTGCAGCCGTTCCTCGAACAGGTCATGGGCGCGGCGCTGATCGGTCGACGGCGACTCCTGGGCGACCACCCCGATCCGGGCGCTGGCAGCCACGCGGGCGGCACCCTGATCGGGCCGGAGCCGTCCGGCGAGCACCGCGAGCAGCGTCGACTTCCCGGCTCCGTTCGGGCCCGTGACCAACAGGCGGTCTCCGGACTCGAGCGCGACCGAGACCGGTCCCGGGAGGCGGCCCGCGACCGAGACCTCGTCCGCGCGCACCAGCGTCACCCCCGGCATCTCCGCCAGCTCGGGCATGTGGAAGCGCAGCGGCGGCACCGGCTTCACGAGCGCATGGGCCGCGAGGTCGTCGAGGCGACGGTTCACTGCCCGCACCACCGATCCGGCGCGGGTCGCCCGCTGGTGCTTGCCGGTCCCCTTCGGTGGGCGCCACCCCGAGCGCAGCCGGTTCTGCGCGGCCGAGAGGTCGTCGGCGAGTCGAGCCTCCTCGGCCCGGTGCTGGTCGAACTCCTGCTCCCACCGCGCCAGCTCCGCCGCGCGTCCCGCGACGTAGCCCTCGTACCCGTCGCCGTAGAGGCGGGGCCGGCCGTCCCTCGTCGGGTCGAGGTCGAGGACCTTCGTCGCCACATCGGCGAGCAGTGCCCGGTCATGGCTGACGAGGACCACGCCGCCCGAGTGCTCACGCAGCGCCGACGTGAGGAAGTCGAGCCCGTGCCGGTCGAGGTGGTTGGTCGGCTCGTCGAGCAGCAGGAAGTCGTGCTCGGCTCCGAGGAGGCACGCCAGCCGCACGCGGTACCGCTCACCGACCGACATCTCGGACAGCAGCCGACCGCGATCGCTGATCGCGCCCAGCTCACCGAGCGCCAGGTCCACCCGCCGGTCGGCATCCCAGGCGTCCAGCGCGGTGGCGGCATCGAGCGCCCTTGCGTACCTCTCGTCGGCGCCCGCCTCCCCGTCCGACATCGCGGCCGCGGCCTCGTCGAGAGCGCGCAGGGCCGCACGGGCGTCTGCCAGCTCCACGTCGATCAGCTCGCCGACCGTGCGGGCGGAGCGGACCCCCAGCTCCTGTTCGGCGACCCCGATGCTCCCGATCCGGGTGACCGAGCCGTGATCCGGCGCGAGGGTGCCTGCGAGGACGTGCAGGAGCGTGGACTTGCCACGGCCGTTCTCACCGACGATCCCGAGCCGTGTGCCGGCCGAGACGGAGACGCTCACGTCGACCAGCACCGGCCGACCAGCTCGTTCCATGCTCACCGCGGCAGCGACGAGCTGGGCGCTCGAGCGCGCCCGTACCTCTGTGTTGACGATCAACAGACTTCCTTCCGAGGCGTGGCCGCGCAGCAGAGGGGCAGCGGCCACAGGTGATCCAGGACGACCGGACCGCGCTCGGGGCGGGGTCCGCGCAGCAGCCCGGGCCGGGGGCCCGGTGCGTCCGTGGGATCAGAGGAAGATCGACTGCAGCATGCGGACCAGCGTAACGGGGTGGGTTCCGTGCGCTGGCGGAGTTTCGCCGGTCAGCTGCGGAGCATCCGGAAGGCGTCGCGCCAACCGATGCGTGAGCCACGGCGGAGCAGCACCTGTTCGTAGATCGGCCCGGCGAGCCGCCACGCGCCCCACGTGGCCGCCAGCATCCCGACGACCGCGACGGCCACCTCGAGGATCGACGCGGCGCCGAGCGCCATCCGGATCGGCATCAGGAACGGTGCGATGGGTGGCAGGAGCGACAGCACGATGCTGGCCGTCGACTCCGGCATGTAGCCGAACACGAAGACCAACAGGTACGCCCCGACGAGCGCGTAGCCGATCGGCGCGGCAGCGGCCTGGGCGTCCTCCTGGCGGCTCACCAGCGAGCCGGCGAGGGCGAACAGCGTGGAGTAGAGGGCGAACCCGCCGAGGAACCAGACCAACATCATCGGCAGGGCCGACCAGATCTCTCCCGGCACGTCGATCCCCGAGATCGCGAGCGCCGCCAGTGCGGAAGCCACGGCCGCCGCGAACTGTGCGAGCGCCGTGGTGCCGATGCCGATCACCTTGCCTGCGAGGAGCTGCCCCGACGACGCCCGCACCAAGAGGATCTCGACGACGGCGGACGACTTCTCCTCGACGACGCCCGTGAGGACATAGGTGCCGAACGTCTGGAGCGAGATGAACAGGAGGACCGCCGCGACCGTGCCGGTGAGCACGCCGAGCCCGGACAGCTCGTCGTCGCCGTCGAGCGTCACCGCTTCGTACGGCGGCGCGGCGAGCACCTCTTCGATCTGGGTGGTGTCGAGCCCGGCGTCGGCGAGCCGCTGCTCGGCGTCGAGCTGCGACCAGGCACGCTGCACGATGGCGAGCACCTCGTCGTCGACGTCCTCGGCGAACAGCACCTGGCCCTCGTCGGGGACCACGACGACGTCGACGTCGCCCTCCTCGACCGCCGATCGAGCGGTCGGGAGGTCGTCGTAGAACGTGACGGAGGCGTCGCGGTCCATCGCCTCCGCGACCGCTTCGACCATCGAGGCGACCCGGTCCGAGTGCGCCGCGGTGACACCCACGTCGATCGCCCCCGCACCGTCGCCCGCGCCGATCAGGCGCACGACGAACCCGCCGCCCACGATCAGGACGACGAGCAGGAGCGTGCCCACGAGGAACGACTTGGCGCGCATCCGCTCGCGGATCTCGCGGCGGGCGACGAGCCCGATCATCTCGAACCCACCGGGAGTGCGTCCTTCAGCCACCGTCCACCTCCCCCGGCTCGTCGACCGAACGACCGACGGCCGTCCGGAACACCTCGGAGAGGTCAGGTGGCCCGAACGAGTAGCTGAGCACCGGGCCGCTCGCCTTCGCCCGTTCGATGAGGTGGCCGGGATCCGTCGTGGCGGGCACGGGGATGCGGTGGCGCCGACCCTGCGCATCGACGGTGGCGCGTGACGTGGCGGGAGGTCCCGTGTCGAAGGTGGTGGGCTCGGCGAACTCGATCTCGACGAACCACGTCGGGCTGGCGCCGCGGATCTCGGCCACGTCGCCACGCATCACGACACGCCCGCTGTCGACGATCACGACCGAGCTGCAGACGTCTGCCACCAAGTCGAGCTGGTGGCTGCTCAGGAGGAGGGCGGCACCGCGAGCCACCTCCTGGCGGAGCACGTCGCTCAGCATCTCCACGGCGATCGGGTCGAGCCCCGAGAACGGCTCGTCGAGCACGAGCAGGTCGGGCTGGTTGATCAGTGCGAGAGCGAGCTGGACACGCTGCTGGTTGCCACTCGAGAGGCTCTGCACGGTGTCGCCCGCCCGTTGGGCCAGCCCGAGGCGCTCGAGCCACTGGTCGACGACCTCCTCCGCCTTGTCTCGGAGACCGCACAGGAGTGCGTAGTAGACGAGGTGATCGCGGACCTTCATCTTCTGGTACATCCCGCGCTCGGCCGGCATGTAGCCGAAGCGCTGCCTCGAATCCGCGTCCACGGCCCGGCCGCGCCACGTCACGCTGCCCTCGTCGAGTGCGACCAGGCCCATGATCGCCCGCATCGTGGTGGTCTTCCCGGCCCCGTTCGGGCCCAGGAACCCGACGATCTGACCCGGTTCCACACCGAAGCTCACGCCGTCGAGCGCGACGACCTCGCCGTAGCGCTTGGCGAGTGCATCGACGTCCAGCACGACGACCGAGGCTATCGGCGCCCTCCCTCCGCCTCGACGCACTGCGGCAGATCTCTGCACATCAGCTGACGGTTTCACGAGCCCGGCGAGGGAGGACCCATGGTCGTGATCGGCGCTTCGTTCGTGACGCGACCCTTGCGCGCGGAATTAGGGGTTCCTAACGTGCGTTCCATGCTCCCCCGATCGCGTACGACCCTCCGCTACCTCGGCCTGTTGCTGCTGCCGCTCGCCCTCCTCGTCGCGGGCTGCGGCGACGACGGCGGTGACGACAGCGGATCGCCCGAGTCGAACGGCAGCCCGACTGCGGGCGGGGACGCGCTGGAGGTCGAGCACCGGTTCGGCACGACGACGATCGACGAGACGCCGAAGCGGGTCATCGCCGGCGACTCCCAGTGGGTGGACGTGCTCTTGGCGCTCGACATCCCCACGGTGGGCCACACCACCGACGCCTACGTCGGAAAGACCTTCCCGTGGCAGGACGGCCTGGCCGAGGACTCGGTGAACTTCGGCGCGCTCAGCAGTTGGCCGATCGACGACGTGATCGACCTCGAGCCGGACCTGATCCTGGGCACGTGGACCATCCCGAACGAGGCGACCTACGAGTCGCTCGAGGCCATCGCCCCCACCATCGGCCCGCTGACCGACCGGGCGGTGGACCGATGGGAGGACATGGCGCGCCTCGCCGGTCAGATCTTCGACAAGGAGGACGAGGCCCAGGCGCTCATCGACTCGGTCGACGAGCGGATCGACGGAATCGCAGAGCGACTTCCCGGCCTCGAGGGCAAGACCTTCGTGCTCGCCAACTACGTCGAGGGTGACTCGCTGGTCATCGTCGCCGACCCGGAGGACGGCGCGAACAGCCTCTTCGCCCGCCTCGGGCTGCAGCTCCCGGACGAGATCGCCGGCAAGGCCGAGGAGGGCGAGGGCCGCATGAACGTGAGCCTCGAACGGGTGGACCTGCTCGACGCCGACCTCGTGCTGGTGTTCAGCATGACGGGGGACCCGAGCGACCTGCCCGGCTACGACGACCTCCCGGCGGTGAAGGCGGGCCACGCGCTGCAGATGGACTACACGTCCGTGGTCGGGCTGAACACTCCGTCGCCGCTGTCGCTCCCCTACTCCCTGGACAAGATCGAACCGGTGCTCGAGGACCTGGCCGGTTCGTGACCTCGATCACCGCCGCGCCCGTCGACCAGCCGGCACCGCCGACGGTCCGCGAGCGCCGGCGGAACGGGATCCTCGGGTCGGGCTGGCGTCGAGGCCTCGGGCTGCTCGTCGCGCTCGGGGTGCTGGTCGTCGCGGCCGCCGCATCGCTCGCCTTCGGTGCCCGGTCGGTGCCGCTCTCGGAGATCGTCCCCGCCCTCGTCGATCCCAACGGGAGCGACGCACACCAGATCGTGCGCGACATGCGCCTCGACCGCACCGTCGTCGGCGTCCTGGTGGGCGCTGCTCTGGGTGCCGCTGGGGCGCTGATGCAGGGCGTGACCCGCAACCCGCTCGCCGAGCCGGGGATCCTCGGGGTGAGCGGCGGCGCCTCGTTCGCCGTGGTGCTGGCGATCCGCTTCGTCGAGGTCGACGGACCCGGGACGCTCGTGCCGTTCGCCCTCGTCGGCGCGACGGTGGCGAGCCTCGTCGTCTACGCGGTCGGTTCCTCCGGTCGGGGTGGCGCGACACCGGTGAAGCTGGCGCTCGCGGGCGCGGCGGTGTCCGCCCTGTCGCTGTCGGGTACGAGCGCCGTCCTGCTCCTCGACACGCGCACCCTCGACGAGTTCCGGTTCTGGGTGGTCGGCTCGCTCCTCCGCGATCCAGGCGACAGTGCCTACGGCGTGGTGCCCGCCCTGCTCGTGGGGTTGGTCCTCGCGGTGGCGCTGGCCCGCTCGCTGAACGGACTCGCGTTGGGCGACGATGCCGCCCGTGCGCTCGGCGTCCGCGTGGGCACGACACGGCTGGTGGCGACCGTGGCGGTCGCGTGCCTCACCGGCGCCGCCGTCGCAGCGGCCGGACCGATCGCCTTCGTCGGGCTGCTCGTCCCGCACCTCGCCCGGGCCATCTGCGGACCGGACCACCGCTGGCTCCTCCCGTGGAGCATGGCCCTCGGCCCGATCATCCTCCTCGTGGCCGACGTGGCGGGACGCCTCGTGGTGCGCCCGGAGGAGCTGCAGGTGGGGCTCGTCACCGCCCTCATCGGCGCACCGGCGCTGATCGCGATCGTCCGCAGGAAGCGGGTGGCGCTGTGACCGTCGCCGTCCCCTCCCCAGCCGGCGAAGCGCCCCGGCTGCGCAGCTGGGTCGTCCGCGAACGGCGCACCGGGGTGAGCCTCCGCGTGGAACCCCGGACCGTGCTCGTGACCGTGGCGCTGTTCGCCCTGGTCGCGGTCGCTGCCCTCCAGTCGCTGTCGTGGGGGACGTCCGGCCTCGCGTACGCCGACGTCGTCGACGGCCTCTTCGGGACCTCGACGCGGCGGGTCGAGCTGCTCCTCGGCACCCGTCTCCCGAGGGTCGCCCTGGCCGTGCTCGCGGGCGTTGCGTTCGGGATGTCGGGCGCGCTCGTCCAACAGCTGGCTCGGAACCCGCTCGCCAGTCCCGACATCATCGGCGTGAGCCAGGGCGGTGCCGCTGCGGCCGCCTACGTGCTGGTGGTCCGCGGTGCGTCGTCGTCCGCGGCCGTGGTCGTCGCTGCGGTGGTCGGCTCGACCCTGACGATGGTCGCCGTCTACCTCCTCGCCCGCCGACGTGGGTTGAGCGGCTACCGGTTGGTGCTCGTCGGCATCGGCATGACCGCGATGCTGCAGACGGTCACCTCCTGGTGCCTCACCCGCGCCCGGATCTGGGACGCACAGGAAGCGATGTTCTGGCTGACGGGCAGCCTCAGCTCACGGAACTGGGATCACGTGCGGTGGCTGGGCTGGGCGCTCGTCCCGCTGGTCCCCATCACGCTCGTCCTGGCCCGCAACCTGCGATCGCTCGCGCTCGGCGACGAGGCCGCCCGCGCGCTCGGCACGCGGGTCGAGACCGCGCGGGGGGCACTGCTCGCCTGCGCCGTGCTCCTCGCCGGAACCGCCACCGCCGTGGCCGGCCCGATCGCGTTCGTCGCCCTCGCTGCGCCGCACATCGCCCGTCGCCTGGTGCGCACCGGTGGGGCGGCGCTCGTGTCATCCGCCGGGGTCGGCGCCCTCCTCCTCGTCGTCGCCGACGTGATCGGCCGCGTGGCGTTCGACCGCGAGCTGGCGGTCGGGGTCATCACCGGCGTGCTCGGCGCCCCGTTCCTCCTCGCGCTGCTCGTGCGAGCCAACCGCCTCGGCACCGGAGGCTGA
>JBIQID010000082.1:0-14301 GCA_044508215.1 Actinomycetota bacterium
TGTGGCCGCCGTCGGCGTCGAGTTGGTTGACGATGTGGCCGACGTCGGCCTTCCAGGCGTCGAACGAGACGCAGCCGTTGCGGAGGACCAGCAGTTCGCTCTCGATCTCGCGGATGTCGTCGACGATGCGGGGGTTCGCAGCCCGTGACATGACGTGTGCGTGGTGGACGTTGATCTCGCCGCGTTCGAGGGCGGCTGCGGTCTCGGGCAGGGTGGCGTGGAGCTTCTTCGCGAGGCCCACCCGGCTGGCCGCGACACCGTGAGGAAGATCGGCCTCGCGTGCGAGCCAGCGTGCGGTGGGGAGCCCGAAGCGGGCGTCGGTGGTGCCGTCCCGATCCAACTGCGCCAGCACGCGGGTGCGGGTGGCGTCCACGAAGCGCTGCAACCGCTCGAGGCCCGACGCGACCTCCATCAGCTCGTCGCCCGACACCGCAGCAACATCGGCGCCTACAGCCTCGGCCATCGCCTCGATCAGTTCGGGAAGAGATGCCGCGTCGAACACGTGTACGACACTAGAGGCACCGTGTGACACTCCAAGGCCGCGAAACCACCGAAAACGACACCCACCGCGCGTGAAGTCCGTCACGGACCCCGAACGCCGACAGAGGCAGGTGCCCAACCCGCACGTGGACGGGCCGGTCAGGGTGGCCGACGTCTCGACCTGATCGTGCCACCGCCGGCTGGATGCGAGCTTTTCCTCATGTTCACGTAACCCGACACCCCTCACCCGGGTCGGACCACGGTCGCCGATTGTGAGGGAGTCGTCATGTTTGCCGAGAAGGGCTCGTTGCTCGCCGAGCTTCAGGAGGGGCGGGCGCGTGGCGTGCTGACCTTCGGGGGACAGGACCCGGAGTGGAGGGAGGGCCTCCTTCGGACACTGGCCGGACGCCCGGAGGTGGAGCACTGGTGCCGTGAGGTCCTCGCCGCCTTCAACGATCGGATCTGCACCGACCCCTCGCTCGCGCCGAGCCTGGCCCTGATGGAGCCGGCACCTTCCCGGTGGCTGGACGAGGTGGACGGCGACCCGGGCCAGGACCGGACCCCGTGGCACCAGGCACCATCGGTGTGCCTCCCCGGCACCGCGCTCGCCGAGCTGGCCGCCGCGCGGGCGCTCGAGCCGAGCGGTCTCGCCCCGGGGCGGGGCATCGACCTCGTCGCCGGCCACAGCTCCGGCCTGATCGTTGCCTGGCTCGTCGCCCGCCATGGGGCCACCCCGTCCGTCGACGCGGCCGTGGACGTGCTCCTGGTCCTGGCCGTCTCGGGCGACGTCGCGGCGACGCACCCCTGGGCCCGCTCTCCTCGTGGCGACGCGTCCCTCGGTCCGATGGTGGCGGTTCGTGGCGTGACCGAGCCGGCGCTGCGGTCGCTGCTCGACGTCCACGCGCAGGGCTCGGGCGGCGGACCGGACATCCGCATCGCGCTCCAGAACGCCTGGGACCGATTCGTGGTCTGCGGACCGCCCGATCGGCTGGCGGCGTGGGAGCGATCGGTCGCCGAACACCCCACCCTCCGCACCGAAGCCCTGCGTTCCCACGCCCCGTTCCACCACGACGCCGTCGCGCCGATCGCCGCCGAGGTGCTCGCCAGCGCACAGGCCGCCGGCGTGCGATGCAACGGGCCACTGCAGGCCCCGTTGCTCGATCCGGCCGAGCCGGTCGATCCGGCCACGGCTCCGCCGACCGGGACCGGCTGGTACGACGACGCGCTGGAGCCGCTCGTCCGGTCGATGCTCGTCCGCCCCGTCAGGTGGGCGGACAGCGTCGCCTTCGCCGCCGAAGCCGCCGGAGGGGCGGTCCCCCTCGTCGTGGTGGACGCGGGCCCCTCCGTGGCGGTGGCCCGAATGACCGAGCGCAGCCTCCGGGGTCGGGGTGTTCACGTCCTCGCGCTCGGCGCCCACGACGACGTACGTGCCCTCACGCTCGCCGGGGAACGACCGCCCGAACCCCTCCGGTACCGCGACTTCGCCCCCAGCGTGCGCACGACGTCCGACGGCGTCCGGCGGATCGTGACCCGCCACACCCGATGGAGCGGACGGTCACCGCTCGTGCTGGCCGGGATGACCCCCACCACCGTCGACGTGGGCATCGTCGCGGCGGCGGCCAACGCGGGGCACGTCGCCGAGCTCGCGGGCGGTGGCCAGACCAGCGCCGCCATCCTGAACGAGCGGCTGGATGAGCTCACCGAATGCCTCGACGAGGGCATCGAGGTCGTCTTCAACGCGCTGCACCTCGACCCCTACCTCTGGGACCTCCACCTCGGTCGACAGCGGGGCGTGCAGCGGGCGCGCGCTGAGGGCGCGCCGATCTGCGGGGTCACGGTCTCGGCCGGCATCCCCGATCGTGACGACGCCGTGCGCCTCCTCGACGAGCTGAACGAGGCCGGCATGTGGCTCAACGCCTTCAAGCCCGGCGACGCGGCGAGCGTCGAGCGCGTCCTCGCCATCGCTGACGCCACCGGCCACCGCGTGTGGCTCCACCTCGAAGGGGGCCTCGCCGGCGGGCACCACGGCTGGAGCGACCTCGAACAGGTCCTCATCGCGACCTACCACGACATCCGCAGCCGACCGAACGTGGCGCTGGTGGTCGGTGGCGGTGTCGGCACCGCTGATCGAGTGAGGGCCCTGCTCGACGGCAGCTGGGCGCGACGGCACGCAGGCCTCGACATGCCCGTCGACGGGGTGCTCGTCGGCACCGTGGCGATGGCAACCGCCGAGTCGACCGCCTCGCGCCCTGTGAAGCAGGCGTTGGCAGCAACCGCGGGCGCGCCGGGCGCGGTGGCGGCGGGCGAGCGGCGGGGTGGGGTCACCTCTGGCCGTTCCGGGCTCGGCGCCGACATCCACTACCTCGACAACCATGCGTCGAGGGTCGCGGCGCTCCTCGACGAGGTGGCCGGTGATGCGGGTGCGATCGCCGAGCGCCATGACGAGATCGCAGAGGCACTCGCCGGCACCGCGAAGCCCTGGTTCGGCGAGGTGACGCACATGACGTACGCCCAGGCGCTGGCACGGTTCGTCGAGCTATGCGCGCTGGGCCGTGGAGGTCGCTACGAGGACGGCGCGTGGTTGGACGTCACCCACCGACAGCTCTTCGCTGCGCTGTTGCATCGGTGGGAAGCCCGGTGCAGCGACGCCGACGAGGGGGACGTCACGTCGATCTACTCGGGGCTCGACGACCTCGACGATCCGACGAAGGCCGTCGAGCGGTTCGTCCTCGCCTACCCGATCGCCGAGCACGCCGAGGTGGAGCCCACCGACGCAGCTCACCTCCTCGGTCTGTGCGACCGGCCCGGCAAGCCCGTCCCGTTCGTCGCAGCCATCGATGGCGAGGTCCGACGTCGCTACCTGGCGGACTCGCTCTGGTACGCCCACGACGACCGCTGGAACGCCGAGCAGGTGCTGGTGATCCCGGGCCCGGTCGCCGTCGCCGGCATCACGGAGGTCGACGAGCCGGTGGCCGAGCTGCTCGCCCGACTCTCACACGACGCCCTCGACCGGATCGACGTGGCGGCACCGCCCGAGCCGTCCTGCGTGGAGGTCGTCGCGTCGCTGCCCAGCGTGCACACCTCCGTCGGAGCGTCGATCGCGTCCCCGGTCCGACGCATGGGGGCGGGCGCAACCTGGGAGCGCGTCGAGCGCGACGGCCGGGTCGAGGCCCGCTGCCGGGTCGGCGACGAGACGCTCACGCTCAGGGGCCCGTGCACCCCGACAGGTCCGGTCGAGGTCCAGCTCACCTGGCCCGCGCTGGCGGGCCTCGACGCCGACGGCAGCTGCTCCTTCAGGATCGACGTGCTGCAACGGGCGGACGTGCCCATCGCGTTGCTGAACGAGCGCTCGCTGCAGGACTGCCAGCGGCACCTGATGGACGTCGTCGTGACCGGGGCGATCCGTGCCCGCCAGGGCGCCGGTGGTTCGCGCCCGCGGGTGCGATCCGGGGACGCGGGCATGACGGGCGTCTGGCCGGAGGTGTTCGGCCTCCTCGAGTCAGCGGGCGGCGCCGACGCCCTGGTCCGGCTCGTCCACGCCGGGCACCGCACCACGGTGGTGGACGCGCAGCGGCTGTCCGACGCGACGATCACCGCCCGCCAGGGAGAGGCAGGTCGGGAGCTGCGGACCGACGTCACGGTCGACGGCGTCCGCCACCGCGACGTGTTCCTGGTCCGGCGGGCTCCCGGCGATCCAGCGGCCGAACCGGCCGACCCCGCTGCACCGGCGTCGAGCTCGGAGGACGACCAGCTGCCGGTCGTCGAGACGCCGCGGCGGGTGTTCGCGCGGCGGACCCACCGGGCCCCCGGAAGGTCCGACGCCTTCGCCGCCCTCACCGGCGATGCCAACCCCTTGCACCGCAGCGACCTCGTCGCCCGGCTCGCTGGCCTCGACGGCCGGATCGTGCACGGGATGTGGACCAGCGAGGCGGCTCGCGCCACCGTCGTGGAGGACGTCCTCGACGGTCGGGCGGACCGGCTCGTCGACTGGGACCTGCGCTTCCTCGACGTGGTGGCCCCCGGCGTGGACGTCGCCGTGGAGGTCACCCGGAGCGGAGCGGTGGGAGGCCGGCTGCGCCTCGACGTGGATGTCCGCTGCGGCGACCGCACCGTCGCCGCTGGCACCGCCCTCATCGCAGCGCCGACCACCGCCTACGTCTTCCCCGGGCAGGGGATCCAGCAGCGCGGGATGGGCGCCGCGGCCCGAGGGCGCTCGCAGGCGGCCGCGGAGGTGTGGGCCGCAGCGGAAGACCTGTGCCGCCGGGAGCTGGGGTTCTCGCTGATCGAGGTCGTCGACGCCAACCCCACCGAGCTGGAGGTCCGCGGACCTGGTGGTGCCACCGTCCACCGCCACCCGAGCGGCGTCCTCCACCTCACCCAGTTCACGCAGGTGGCGATGGCGACCCTCGCTGCGTCGCAGGTCGCCGAGCTCCGGGAGGCCGGCGTCTTCGACGAGACGGCGGTGCTGGCGGGGCACTCGGTCGGTGAGTACAACGCCCTCGCCGCCATCGGCGGGGTGCTGCCGCTGGAGGCGGTGCTCCGCCTCGTGTGGGCGAGGGGCAGCGCGATGCACGACCTGGTCCCTCGCGACGCCGAGGGGGCCTCGGGCTACCGGCTCGCCGCGATCCGTCCCCACCTCGCCGGCCTCGACGCCGATGCGGCGTTCGGCCTGGTGGATGCGGTGGCAGCGGAGACCGGCGAGCTCTGCGAGGTGGTCAACCACAACCTGCGCCACCGCCAGTACGCGGTGGCCGGCACCACGAGGGCACTCGAGGAGCTGCAGCGGCGGCTGGGCCCGGGCGCCACACCGGGGCGCGCGCCGTACCTGGAGGTCCCCGGGATCGACGTGCCGTTCCACTCCCGCGCCCTCGCGCCGGGGGTCGCCGCGTTCAGGGAGCACCTCGACCGCGCCCTCCCGGAGGAGGTCGACCCGGCGCGCCTGGTGGGCCGCTACGTCCCCAACCTCCATCCGGAGCCGTTCTCGCTGTCGCGTGCCTACGTGGAGGCGGTGCAGCGAGCGTGCGGTGGGCAGGCGTGCGTGGACCTGCTGGACCGCTGGGACGACCACGAGCAGCGACCCGGCCGCCTGGCCCGGGAACTGCTCGTGGAGCTGCTCGCCTGGCAGTTCGCGTCGCCGGTCCGCTGGATCGAGACCACCGACGTCCTGTTGGGGGAGGGTGGCCTCGGCGTCGAGCGGGTCGTCGAGGTGGGCGTCGGTGCTGCGCCGACGCTCACGAACCTGACGAAGGCGGCGGTTGCCGCCGAGGGCTGGTCCTGCCAGGTGCTCCACGTGGACCTCGACGAGCTGGAGGTCTTCCAGCGTGACGAACCGGTCGAGGAGGTCGTCCCCGACCCCACGCCGACCGACGAGGACGACGCGCCGGGTGGCCCGTCGACCCGAGCCGAGGACGCACGGGCGGACTCGTCGCGGACTGAGAGCGCTCGGGACGGGCGTCCGGAGGACGCGCCCGTGGCGCTGGCCGACGCCGTGCGAGCCCTGCTGTGCTTCAGCGCCGGCGTCCGGCTCGACCAGCTGGGCGACGACTCGATCGAGCAGCTGGTCGACGGCGCGTCATCGCGCCGGAACCAGGTGCTCATGGACCTCGGCAAGGAGCTGGGGCTGGGAAGCGTCGACGGCGCGCACGAGGTGCCGCTGCCGGAGCTGCTCGAACGGCTGGTGCCGCTGGCTCGTGGGCACCGCCACCCCGGTCCGGTCCTCGCGGCGATGGTCGACGGCGGGGTCGCGGCCGCGGCCGGCCGGCTCGCCACGTCGCCCGCCAAGCTGCTGGAGCGGGTCACCACCACCTGGGGCCTCGGTCCAGGTTGGGTGGAGCGGTGCCGCCTGGAGCTGGCGCTCGGCACCCGTGACGGAGCGAGTCGTCGCGGCGGCAACCTGCGCACGCTGAGCGCGGCGACGGCTGAGGAACTGGTCGACGAGGCGCTCGCAGCGGTGGCGGCCCGCCTCGGGGTGACACTGGCGCGACCGGCAGCCGAGGAGCGCGGCGCGACCCTCGGCGGCGCGGCGGTCGACGACCTGGTGCAGGGGGTCGCGACGGCGATCGGCGAGGCGTCCTCTGCGGCCATCGCCGCGCTGAGCGCCACCACCGGCGTCGAGCTGGACGCCGGGGCGAAGGTCGATCGGACGGCTGACGTGACCACCACGAAGCGCCTCGCGGCCCTCGAGGCGGAGCACGGCGCCGACCGTGCGGAGCAGGTGGCGTCCAGGTTCGACCCGGCTCGGGTGCAGCTGTTCGCCTCGTCGATCTCCTGGGCACGCGCTGACCTCGACCGCCTCGTGCACGACCCGCCCGCCGATCCCTGCGAGCGACGGGCGCTGGTACGCCGACTCGCACGCGCCGCGGGAGCCGACGACCGCTTCGACGCCACCGTCGGGTGGTACCTGAGGGCCGATGAGGCGGCCGGCGACCCCGCGCTCCGCGACGACCTCGGCCGGATCCAGGCGGGCCGCGCTCCCGACGACCCTGCCCTCGCCGTCGCAGGCCGGACGATCCTGATCTCCGGTGCCTCCCCCGGGTCGATCGGCGAACGCGTGGCCGCGGCCCTCCTGGGATCCGGCGCCACGGTCGTGGCGCTCACCAGCTCGATGGACCCGTCGCGGCGCCGGGCCTGGCGGGCGCTGGAACGTGGGCACGCCGCCCCGGGCGCTCGCCTGTTCGTGGTGCCGGCGAACCTGGCCTCCTTCCGCGACATCGACGCCGTGGTGGAGTGGCTGGCCGGCAGCGGTGGCGACGCGCCGCATCCGGGACTCCCTGATGTGGTGGTGCCGTTCGCCGCGCCGTCGGTGATGGGCGACGCCGCCGACAGCGGGCCACGGCACGAGGTGGAGCTCCGTGTGATGCTGCTCGGCGTCGAACGACTGGTGGCGCGGTGCGCCGAGGTCTCGGGCGAACGCCGCCGACGTGTGGTCACCGCGGTGCTGCCCATGTCACCCAACCACGGCGTCTTCGGTGGCGACGGCGCGTACGGGCACGCCAAGGCGGGGCTGGAGGTGCTGTCGGCCCGCCGCTCGGCCGAGTCGCAGCGCTGGGGCCGCTGGTGCAGGACGGTCGACGTGGAGATCGGCTGGGTCCGGGGCACCGGTCTGATGGGCATCCACGATCACCTGGCGCCGGTCGTGGAGGAGCGCCTCGGCGTGCGGACCCACGACGCCGAGGAGGTCGGCCGACGCATCGCCGCCCTGTGCGCGGACGACGGTCCGGTCGAGGCCGGCACCGTGCACGTGTCGCTGACCGGTGGGCTCGACGCCGTCGACCCGACCGCGCTCGCCGACCTCGTCCGCAGCGGCGACGTGCTCGAGCCGGCAGGCGCCGGCGCCGATGCTGACTCGGGCGCCACACTGCGCGCGCTGCCTCGGCCTCGCGTCCGAGCGGCGGCGACACCCACGATCCCCACCCCGCCGACCCGCAAGCTCGACGACATGGTCGTGGTGTGCGGCGTGGGCGAGATCGGGCCGTGGGGGACCTCGTCGACCCGAGCCGACGCCGAGCGGTGGACGGAGCTCCCGGCCCGGTCCGTGACCGAGCTGGCGGTGCGGTGCGGACTGGTGGAGTGGAGCGGCACGGGCGGGTCCGGTCGATGGATCGACACGGCCACGGAGGAGGAGGTCGACGAGGCCGACCTTGCGGCGACCTACCGCGACGCCGTCACCGCCCGCTGCGGGATCCGCAGCACTCCGGGCGTGATCGACGCCGAGGTGCAGGTGTTCGCAGAACGACCGGTGGTCGTCAGCGTCGCATCCGGCGCCGACGCGGAACTGGTCGCCGCAGCGCACCCCGGTGCGGTTGCCCGGCGTGGCGACGACGGGTGGACCGTCACGCTTCCCGCCGGGGCGGCGTTGCGCGCACTCCAGCAGCGCCCGCTCCCCCGTGCGGTCACGGCTCCGATCCCCGAGGGGCTGTCGCCCACGGCGTTCGGGGTGCCGGCCGAGCTGGCCTCGTCGATCGACCCGGTTGCGGCGTGGTGCCTGTCGACCACGGCCGAGGCGTTCCTCGACGCCACCGCCACCCCCGAGGAGGTGATCGACCAGGTGGGGTCGCATCGGATCGCCTGCACGCAGGGCACGGGGATGGGCGGCATGGACAGCCTGCGCTCGCTGCACCTGGCGCCGCGCTGGCAGCTGCCGCACGCCAACGACGTGCTGCAGGAGGCGCTGGGGAACGTCCCCGCCGCCCACGCCGTGCAGTCGTTCGTGGGGGCGACCGGCGCCATGATCCACCCGGTGGCGGCGTGCGCCACCGCGGCGGTGTCCCTCGAGCTGGCGGTCGACCTGGTGCTCGCCCGGAAGGCGGACGTGGTGGTCGGCGGTGGGCTGGACGACCTCGGTCCGGAGGGGATCGTCGGCTTCGCCGAGATGTCGGCCACCGCTGACGACGCCGAGCTGGCGGCGGCAGGGTTCGCCCCTCGGGAGATGTCGCGACCCGGTGACCGGTCGCGTGCCGGCTTCGTCGAGGGGCAAGGGGGAGGGACGTTCCTGGTGTGCCGCGGTTCGGTCGCCGCAGAGCTGGGTCTCCCGGTGCGCGCCGTGGTCGTCTACGCAGCGAGCCACGGCGACGGGCTCGGGACCTCGATCCCGGCACCCGGCCCCGGCGCGTTCGAGTCCGCTGCTGCCGGTGCTGCGTCGCCACTGGCCCGCGCGCTCGAGGACCACGGGCTCCGAGCGGACGACATCGAGGTCGTGTCGAAGCACGACACCTCGACGGGCGCGAACGACCCGAACGAGGCCCGCATCCACGAACGGGTGCAGGAGGCGCTCGGACGCTCGCCCGGCAACCCGCTCCGCGTCGTCTCGCAGAAGGCGCTCACCGGTCACGCGAAGGGCGGCTCGGCGTTGTGGCAGCTCGCCGGGCTCTGCGACGTGTTCGAGGACGGCGTGGTGCCGGGGAACCCGAACCTCGACTCCGTGGACCCCGAGGTCCAGCCAGGCCCGTGGCTGGTGGTGGACGACCGGCCGCTGCGCCGCCGCACCGCGCCTCGCGCGGCGCTGCTGACGAGCCTGGGCTTCGGGCACGTGTCGGTGGTCGCCGCGCTGGCACACCCCGAGGTCTTCCACCGGGCGCTGGCGGACCAGCGGGGCGACGAGGTGGCTGCAGCTCACCGGGCGGCGGTCGCAGCGCGGATCCGGGAACGGGACCGACGGCGGCGGCGGACGATCCTGGGCGACGACCTGGCGTTCCGCCGGAGGACGCCGGCGTGAGCGTCATCGGGATCGGTCTCGACCTGGTCGATGTCAGCTCCTTCGAACAGCAGCTCGCCGTAGGAGGCTCGACCCTCGCCGCACAGTCGTTCACGCCGCTCGAGCTGGCGGACGGTGATGCCGTCGCGTCGGACCTCCCCGCCGACGGGTCGGCCCGCGCCCGGCGGCTCGCCGGACGGTTCGCTGCGAAGGAGGCGTTCCTCAAGGCGTGGGCCGCCGGCCGCCTCGGTCGGGTCCCCGCCGTGGCGGAGCTCCGGTTCCTGGACCTCGAGGTCCTCAACGACCCGTGGGGCCGGCCGTTCCTCCGGCCCTCCGGCGACACGAGGTCCGCGCTCGCCGACTCGATCGGAGCGGTGGAGGTGCACCTGTCGATCACCCACGACGGACCGGTGGCCGTCGCGGTGGTGGTGCTGACCGCCTCGGAGCCGTCATGACCGTCCACGAGCAACGCAGCCCTCAGCCGGGCCTCGTCGTGGCGCACCTCGCCGAGGTCGGCGACGTGGTGGAGCAGGGCGATCCCTTGCTGGTGGTGGAGGCGATGAAGTGCGAGCAACGCATCGACGCGGTGGTGTCCGGTCGGCTCGACTCCATGCCCGCGGTCGGCACGCTGCTGCGCATCGACGACGTGGTCGCCCGCATCGTGGAGCGCTCCACACCTCGCCCGCCGGCACCGGCCGACATCGTCCGCTGCTACCTCACCCAGGGCGTGCCGGGCACGTTCGAGCCGCTGGAGCTCGACCGGTTCGGCGATCGGCTCGTCCCTGCACATGCCGGGCCGAGCGGCGACGATGCGTCCCCCGCTGCGGGCATCACGGTCGGCATCATGAGCCACCAGCTGGACCCCCATCGCGAGCCTGTCCGGCGGGTGTGGCTCTGCGGGGACGCCACGCGCCAGCTGGGGGCGATCGCCGAGCCGGAGTGCCGGCGCATCCTGGCCGCGATCGACCTGGCCCGCCGCGAGCAGCTCCCGCTCGAGTGGGTGGCGGTCAGCTCCGGCGCACGCATCTCGATGGAATCCGGGACCGAGAACATGGACTGGTGCGCCGCGGTGGTCCGGGGGCTGGTCGAGCTCACCCAGGCCGGCGGAGAGGTGGTGTTGATCGTCGCGGGCGTGAACGTCGGCGCGCAGAGCTACTGGAACGCCGAGGCGACGATGCTGATGCACTGCGCGGGCACCCTCGTGATGGTCGAGGGCACGTCGATGGTGCTCACCGGCTCGCGCTCGCTCGGCCGGGCCGGCGGGGTGACCGAGGCCTCCGATCACGACCTCGGCGGTACCGGGGTGATGGGAGCCAACGGGCAGGCTCACCACGTGGTCGGCGACCTCGGGGAGGCGATCCGGTTGGTCCTCGACCACCACGCGCTGTGTGCGGTGGGCCCCCGGCACCCGCGCTCGCAGGCCACGACCATCGACGAGGCGACCCGCGACATCGGCGCGGACCCGTACCGAGGTCCGACCGAGCACGGCTGGACGAGCGTCGGCGACCTGTTGTCCCCGGATCGGCACCCCACCCGTACCCGGCCGTTCTCGGTGCGTGCGGTCATGGAGGCGCTCGTCGACCGCGACGCTCCCCGGCTCGAGCAGTGGCAGCAGACGTCCGGCGCCGAAGGAGCCGTGGTGTGGGACACGCGACTCGACGGGTGGCCGATCGCGATGGTCGGCATCGAGTCGCAGCCCCGCGGGGCGGGCGCCGACTGGCAGGCCGCCGGGACGCTCTACCCGATGGCAGCGCGCAAGGTCGCACGAGCGCTCAACCGGGCGAGCGGTCGGCGCCCCGCGGTCGTGCTCGCCAACCTGGCGGGCTTCGACGGGAGTCGCCGGTCGCTCGTGGAGGGACAGCTGGAGCACGGTGCCGAGCTGGCCCGGGCAGTGGTCAACTTCCGTGGCCCGCTCGTCGTCGTGGTGATCGGCCGGTTCCACGGTGGTGCCTACGTGGTCCTGAATCGACGCCTGAACCCCGAGCTGCGCATCGTGGCCCTGGAGGGCACCCGCGTGTCGGTGATCGGTGGCTCGTCCGCTGCGGAGGTCGTTCTGCGCAGGGCGGTCGACGAGGAGGTGCAGCGCAAGGGGGTGGACCGTGCCGAGGCGGTGCGGGCGGTGGCCGCCCGCTTCGATGCCCACCACGACGTGGAGCGCGCCCGATCGGTGGGTTCGGTCGACCTCGTGGTGGCGCCGGAGGAGGTCAGGTCGGCGGTCGCCGGGCTGGTCGCGCACCGTCCCCTGGGGCCGTGCCTGGGTGATCAGCCCGAGGCGTCGAGTGCAACGGCGCGAAGGTAGGAGCGCAGCGCCCGCTTCAGCTCACGGACCGTCGCCGGGTGCGGCCGGTCGTCGTGGACCGAGAAGTGGAGCAGCGAGTAGCACATCTGCACCACCACCTCTGCGACGGTGCGGGCGCGCCGCCCGCTGCCCGGGGGGAGCAGCCAGCCGACGAGGGGGACGACCTGGTCGGTGAGCCGCGACGTCTGCTCGGCGGCGAGTGACCGGGTGAGCGCCGTCGACTGCATCGCCAGCCACACGTGCCGGCGTCCCGGCTCGCTGCGCCACAGCTCGGCGAGGCCGTCGATGAGCCGGTCGACGTCGGCTTGCCAGTCGTCGCTCGGGAACTCGGGGGCGAAGCGTCCGAGCTCGGCGGCGAGCGCCTCCGTGTCGAGCGCCGAGAGCTCGCAGATCAGCGCGTACTTGTTCGGGAAGAACTGGTAGATCGAGCCGATCGGGATGCCCGCAGCGGTGGCGACGCTCTCGAAGGTGAACCCGTCGACACCTAGCTCGGCCAGCTGGAGGCGGCCGGTGCGCAGGATGAGGTCGAACCGTTCGCGCCCTCGGGCCTGCACCGGGCGACGTCGGACCGTCAGCTCGGCCTCGGTCATGGGTCCAGCATGGCCGAGACGAGCGGGCGCGGCGGGTCGAGTGTCGCAGTCCGTCGGTAGGTTCGGCGTCAGGGCATCCCCGCTACGCCGGTTCCCCCGCAACACCACTCTCCCGCTGCCGACACTTCGGCACGGTGGCTCGGAGCGAGTCGCTCCTCGAGTTGTTGACCGATTCCCGCCAGGAGACCACGATGGCCGTCGACGATGCTGCACGCCTGCACCTCTACGAACAGGCGCGATCCACCTGGGGCTCGGACGCAGCCGACACCCTGATCGACTCCATGCTCACACCGACCGATCGACCTGCCACCCGGGACGACCTCGTCGCATTCAGCGCCGAGATCCGTGCAGAGATCGCGGAGCTACGAGGCGAGCTCCGCTCAGAGATCGCGGAGCTCCGAGGTGAGCTCTGCTCAGAGATCGCGGAGCTCCGAGGTGATCTCCGCACCGAGATCGCCGGCGTGCGAGGCGAGCTGCACTCCGAGATCACCGGTGTGCGAGGTGATCTCCACTCCGAGATCACCGGTGTGCGAGGCGATCTCCACTCCGAGGTCACCGGTGTCCGAGGCGAGATCCAGGACCTGCGCAGTGAGATGTACAAGGGCTTTGCGGATCAGACCCGTCGCTGCTTCTTCGGCCTGGTCGCGAGCAACGCGACGCTCGTGGGGCTGGTGTTCGCCGCTGTGAAGCTCGGCTGACCGCTCGGTCTCAGACCTCGAGGAGTGCTGCGCGCGCTGGAGCAGTGCTCGAGGGGTTCGAGAACTCCATCGCCGGATCGTCGAGCCCCGACCGCTTCAGCGCCCGGTAGTCCTGCCAGTAGCTCTGGTACACCTGCCACGGGTACCGGCTGCCCTGCTTGGGGAAGCGGTCGACCGTGCGGGTGACGTAGCCCGAGTTCAGGCCGAGCAACGGCTGCGGGCTCACCGACGTGTCACGGTTCCGCGCCGTGCACTGGCGCAGGCCGGTGGCCCGCAGGTGGCCGAGCAGCCGAGTGACGTACTCGCAGGTCAGCTCGGCCTTCAGCGTCCACGAGGCGTTCGTGTAGCCGATCGCCAGCGCGAGGTTCGGGACGTCCTCGATCATCATCCCCTTGTAGGTGAGGCGGTCGCCCACCTCCACCGCCTCGCCGTCGACGCTCAGCTGCACCCCACCGAGGAACAGGAGGTCGAGGCCGGTGGCGGTCACCACGATGTCGGCCTCCAGCTCGTGGCCCGAGTGGAGCAGCAGGCCGTTCTCGGTGAAGCGGTCGATCGTGTCGGTGACCACCGACGCCGTGCCCGCGGAGATCGCCCGGAACAGGTCGCCGTTCGGCACCACGCAGAGGCGCTGGTCCCACGGGTCGTACTTCGGCGTGAAGTGGGTCTCCACGTCGTAGCCCGGCGGCAGCTGCGCGGCGACGCGGCGGAGCAGGACCCGCTTCACTCGCTCGGGACGGCGGCGGCTCAGGTGGAAGAACGCCTGGGTGCCCAGCGCGTTGATCCACCGGTTGGCCGGGCCCGACCAGCGCTCGGGCAGCGCGCGGCGCAGCGCGTTCGACAGGGGGTTCCGGCTGGGCAGCGACGTCACGTAGGTGGGGGAGCGCTGCAGCATCGTCACGTGGCCGGCGTGCTTGGCGAGCGACGGCACGAGCGTGACCGCCGTGGCGCCGCTGCCGATCACGACGATCCGCTTGCCGTGCCAGTCGAGATCCTCGGGCCAGTGCTGCGGGTGGACGATCGTCCCCCGGAAGTCGTCGCGCC
>JBIQID010000227.1:0-1927 GCA_044508215.1 Actinomycetota bacterium
CCCGAACCCGGCTGACGCTGTCCTTGACGGGCCGGGCCAGCTCCGGCTCAGGCTCTGGCTCGTCACCGTCGCCCTTCCATCGGGAAGGATGGGCGCATGACGTTCGAGCAGGGTCCAGTGGGAGACGTGCGCCGTGGCTGACGCAGGACGGCCGATCGCCGCCGACCCGGAGGTGATCCGGATCGGCAACGCCTCGGGGTTCTACGGCGACCGGCTCTCGGCGTTCCGGGAGATGCTCGAAGGCGGTCCGCTCGATGTCCTCACCGGCGACTACCTCGCCGAGCTGACGATGCTCATCTTGGGCCGCGACCGGATGAAGGCCCCCGACGCCGGCTACGCCCGGACGTTCCTCCGGCAGATGGAGGAGTGCCTGGGACTCGCCGTGGACCTCGGCGTCCGGATCGTGGTGAACGCCGGGGGCCTGAACCCCGCCGGCCTGGCCCGGAAGCTGGAGGAGCTCGCCGACCGCCTGGGCGTCGACGTCCGCATCGGCCACGTCACCGGCGACGACCTGTCGGCACGAGCGGGCGAACTGGGCCTCGGCAAGCCCCTCACCGCCAACGCGTACCTCGGCGCGTGGGGGATCGCTGAGTGCCTGCGGGGTGGTGCCGACCTCGTGGTCACCGGCCGGGTCACCGACGCGTCGCTCACCGTCGGGCCCGCAGCCACCCACTTCGGGTGGGGACCCGAGGACCTCGACCAGCTCGCCGGCGCCGTGGTGGCCGGTCACCTCCTCGAGTGCGGGGCACAGGCCACCGGCGGCAACTACGCGTTCTTCGACGAGATCGAGGACATGGGCCACCTCGGGTTCCCGATCGCCGAGGTCCGTCGCGACGGCTCGTCCACGATCACCAAGCACCCCGAGACCGGCGGCGCCGTCACAGTGGGGACCGTCACCGCGCAGCTCATGTACGAGATCGGCGGCGCCCGATACGCCGGGCCCGACGTCACGACCCGCCTCGACAGCATCCGACTGCGTCAGGAGGGTCCCGACCGTGTCGCCATCGAGGGCGTGGTCGGTGAGCCGCCGCCTCCGCAGCTGAAGGTGTCGCTCAACACCCTCGGCGGCCACCGCAACGACATGACGTTCGTGCTGACCGGGCTCGACATCGAGGCGAAGGCCGACCTGGCGCGACGCCAGCTCGAGGCAGCGATCGACGCCTCACCCGCAGGTCGGCCCGCCGAGGTCACGTGGACGCTCGCCCGCCTCGACCGCCCCGATGCGCCGACCCAGCAGCAGGCCAGCGCGCTGCTCACCTGCACCGTGCGCGACGCCGACCCGGCAAAGGTCGGTCGGGCCTTCTCCGGGGCGGCGGTGGAGCTTGCCCTCGCCACGTACCCGGGCTGCACCTTCACGGGTCAGCCCGGAGCGGGTGCGCCCTACGGCGTCTTCACCGCCGGTTGGGTGGACGCCGCCGACGTGCCGCACGTGGCGGTGCTGCCCGACGGCTCGACCGTGCCGATCCCCCCGGCGCCGCGGACCGAACCGCTCGCCCAGCTGGCCGAGCCGGACCTCCCCGACCCGCTGCCCGCCGGCGCGGAGCGCGAGGCTCCGCTCGGCCTGGTGGCCGGGGCCCGAAGTGGCGACAAGGGCGGCGATGCGAACATCGGCGTCTGGGTCCGCACCGACGAGGAGTGGCGGTGGCTCGCCCACGCCCTCACCGTCGACGTGGTCCGCGAACTGCTCCCCGAGGCGGCCGACCTGCCGATCACCCGGCACGTGCTGCCGAACCTCCGTGCCGTGAACTTCGTGGTGGAGGGGATCCTGGGTGAAGGCGTGGCGTACAACGCCCGGTTCGACCCACAGGCGAAGGGCCTGGGGGAGTGGCTGCGGTCGCGGCACCTGCCGATCCCGGTGGAGCTGCTCCCCGGTCACGGGAGCAGGTGAAGTGCGCCACGTTCCCTGAACCGCGCAAGGGGCCTGCCG
>JBIQID010000083.1:0-14156 GCA_044508215.1 Actinomycetota bacterium
CGAAGGTGGACGCGATCACCTCGCCGCTGATCGCGCGGCGCATGTCGGTGACCTCCTCGGGCCGCTCGTCGACGAGCAGCACCATGAGGGTGACCTCGGGGTTGTTGGCCTCGATCGACTGGGCGATCGTCTTCATGACCGTGGTCTTCCCGGCCTTCGGCGGGGACACGATCATGCCGCGCTGGCCCTTCCCGATCGGGCAGAGCATGTCGATGATGCGCGACGTCATGTCGAGCGGCTTCGCCGACGCCGACAGCTTGAGGCGCTCGTCGGGGAAGAGCGGCGTGAGGTCCTCGAAGCGCGGGCGCTCGCGAGCCTCCTCCGGGGACCGACCGTTCACGCTCTCCACGTGGAGGAGCGCCGGGTTCTTCTCCTGGCGCCCGGCGGGGCGCGCCTGGCCGGCGATCCGGTCGCCGCGGCGGAGGCCGAGCTGACGGCACTGCTTCACCGAGACGTAGACGTCGTCCCTGCTCGGGAGGAAGCCGTTCACCCGGAGGAAGCCGTAGCCCTCGTCACGGAGGTCGAGCAGACCCTCGACCTGGAGCGGCTCGCCCTCGAACTGCCCGGGCTCGTCCTGCTCGGCGCCTCCCTGGCGGTCGCGCCCCCGGCGCCGCCGCCGACGACGGTTGCCGGACTCGGAGTCGTCGCCACCCTCGCCCTGGCCCTGCTGGTTCTGCTGGCCCTGCTGGTTCTGCTGATTCTGCTGGCCCTGCTGCTCGTCGCCGCCGGCCTTCGCCTGGCCGCCCTTCCGCTCGCCGTCGCCACCGCCGCGCTGCCCTGCGGCACGCTCGGTCCGCTGCTCGTCGGCACCAGAGGTGGCTCCGCCACCGTCGTCGGTCGGCGCAGGCTCGTCGGAAGCCCCGGCAGGAGCATCGCCCTTGCCGTCGTCGGCGTCACCGGAGCCAGCGGCGTCGCCCGAACGCTCGGCCGGGGCCTCGGCTGCAGCCTCGGACGACGAGCTGGTGGGCTCGTCGGCCGTGGCGCCGCCGCTCGAGCCGGCTTCGGTCACGCCGGTCAGCTCGAGGATCAGGTCGACGATGTCGGCCTTGCGGGCACGAGACGGTGGCTTTCGCCCCAGCGTCTCGGCGATGGTCGCAAGCTCCGTGCGGTCCTTGCGCTCCAGCGTGGATCGTTCGAGGTTCATCACTTGGCCTCTGGGTCGTGATGCCGCCTACGGCAGTCGTGGGGGTTCGGCCGGATCGGCCGTGGAGGGAGCCACACGCCGGCTGGCTGGAGCGGATGTCGGAGCTCGTCGCCCGGCGGGGGTGGGGTCGCTGCGGCGGTGGGAGGACCGACTCGACGCCGCGACGCGGCCCAATGTAGCACCGGGCCACGGCCACGACGCGACCTCGGTCGCCGCCCGGTTCAGCGGCGGTCGCTGCCCGCTGTGAGCGTGACCACGACGTCACCGGGGCGTGGGCGGCGACGGGCGTCCGCGGCGATGAGGTCCACCTTCCCCTTCGGACCCACGATGAACAGGGGGATGGCGTCCCGGTGCACGTCGGCGTGGGCCTCGGCGCCGAACTGGTCGGTGATGCGGGTCGAGGCGATCCGCCAGCCGTCCTCGAGGTGTTCGTTCAGGCGGTCGATCGTCGCGTCGGGTGCGAACAGCGTGCGGGCGAGTGCGCTGGCCGGCAGCTGCGTGCCGACGGCGTGCTCCTTGCGGCGCGGTGCCAGCTGGAACACCTGCTTCCGGCCGAGCACCTCCCCCGCGTAGCGGACGGCGAGGGCATTGATCTCGTCGCTCTGGGTCATCGCCACGAACCCGGATGCGTCCTTGATGCCCGCTGCCTCCCACGTGGCGTCGGAGATCACCGAGCCCTGCTGGGTCGGCAACCCCTTCATCCGCGCCCGGCTGAGCTGTTGGGGGTTCACGTCGATCAGGCGGGCCGGCACGCCGTGCTGCTCGAGGGCGGCGGCGAACTCGGTCGCGAACGGGTTGGCGCCGAGCACGATCACCGGCCCGTTGCCCGACGAGATGAGCCCCAGCCGGATGCCGAGCCGGCGGCTCAGGAGCCCCGACAGGAGCACCGTGCCGCCGATCACCGTGAAGCTGGCGGAGACGAGCACCTGTGAGCTCTCCACCCCGGCCTCGGACAGGCGGAACGAGAACAGCGACGCGATCGCTGCAGCCACGATCCCCCGCGGTGCCGTGGCCGCCAGGAACAGCCGCTCCTCTCGGGTCAGCTTCGACCCGATCGTCGACACGAGCACGCACAGCGGACGGACGACGACCACCAGGACGACGAGGAACGCGATGTTGCGCCACTCGATGTCGCGGAGCGTGTCGGCGTCGATCCGGGCGCCCAGCAGCACGAAGAGGCCGGAGATGAAGAGGATCCGCAGCGTCGCGTTGAACTCGAGCACCCGTCGCACCGGCACCCGTGACTGCGCCGCGAGGGCGATGCCCATCGTGGTCACGGCGACGAGGCCCGCCTCGTGCTGCAGGTGGTTCGACACGGTGAACGCCGTGATGACCACCGCGAGGGTCGCCGAGTTGTGCAGCTCGTCGGGCAGCAGGAACCGGTGCAGCGCCACGAACAGCAGGAACGCACCGGCGAGCCCCACACCCGCTCCGATCCCGAGCGTCGACAGCACGTCGCCGAGGATCGAACCGCTCCCCGCCTCCGCGGCGAAGAGGGTCTGGAACACGATCACCGTGAGGATCGCGCCCAGCGGGTCGATGAGGGTGCCCTCCGACTCGAGGATGGCAGCGACGCGCCCGTGCAGCCCGATCGACTTCACGATCGGGCCGATCACGGTGGGTCCCGTGACCACGAGGACCGCTGCGAGGAGCAGGGCGAGGTCCCATCCGACGTCCAGGAACAGGCGCGCCGCAAGCGTGGTGCCGGCGAACGTGGCGAACGCGCCCACGGTGAGCAGCCGCCAGACGGTGCTGCCCGCCTCCCGAACGCCCCGCCACCCGAGGCCCAGCGCCCCCTCGAAGAGGATGACCGCCACCGCCAGCGAGACGAGTGGGAACAGCGCCTCGCCCAGCAGCGCGTCGGGGTCGAGCAGCCCGGTCACCGGACCTGCGAGCAACCCGCCCGCGAGCAGGAAGACGATCGCCGGGATCTGGAGGCGCCAGCCGAGCCATTGGGCTGCGACGCCGGCGACGAGGACGCCGGCGACCGCCGAGATGATGTCCTGCTCCACGCGACTCCTGCGTTCGGTCGGGGGGTCGTTCCGGGCGACGGGGTCGGTGAGCGGTCCTACCCGATCACGCGGTCTGCAGCAGCCGGCCCATGAGCTCGTGACCGACGACCACGGGTGCCTCCGCCACGCCGGCCTCGGTGTAGGTGCCGCCGGGGCCCTCCACGGTGGAGTCGACCAGCAGGTACGGCACGGGGTCCGGCGTGTGGGTGCGCAACCGGAGCGGTGTGGCGTGGTCCGGCATCAAGAGGAGCCGCCACGGGCCCATCGAGTCGAGGCCCTCGACCAGCCCGGGGAGGATGCGGCGGTCCCAGTTCTCGAGCGCCCGCACCTTCTCCTCGGCGTTGCCGGCGTGGCCCGCCTCGTCGGTGGCCTCCACGTGGACCACGAACAGGTCAGCCCCGGCTTCGAGGCCGGCGAGGGCGGCATCGCGCTTCCCCTCGTAGTTGGTGTCGTACCAGGCGGTGGCGCCCTCGACGCTGGGGAGCTCCATCCCTGCGAGCACACCGAGGCCCCGCACGAGGTCGACAGCGGTGACGATGCCGCCCGTGCGGCCGTAGCGCTCACCGAACGTGGGCATGGTCGGCTGGAAGCCTTGCCCCCAGAGCCAGACCTGGTTGGCGGTCATGCCGTCGCGGACCTCCGGCCCGAAGCGGGCGAGGACCTCGCGGCTGGCCTCCATCACCTCCTCGAGGCGCTCGGCCGCCGCACCGCTGGGGCCCACGGAGGGCTTTCCGGTGAGGTCGTGGGGCGGCACGCAGTCGGCGTCGGCCCAGTCGGCGGGCGCCACCATGATGTGGCGGTACTGCACGCCCGCGTGGAACTCGAGCTCTCCCCCGGCTCCGCGGCCCAGCTCGGCGTCGAGCGCCTCGATCACCTTCGAGGCGATCTGGTCCGACGGGTGTCCGCCGGCGAAGTCGACCATCGTTCCGTCGTCGCCGATGGTTACGAGGTTGCAGCGGTAGGCGAGGCGGTCGGGCGGGAGCTGCAGCCCCAGGGCCGCGGCCTCGATCGGAGCGCGGCCCGTGTGGTAGCGGGACGGGTCGTAGCCGAGGATCGACATGTTCCCCACGTCGCTGCCCGGCGGCATCCCGTTGGGGATCACCGCGGCGCGGCCCACCTCCCCCCGAGCCGCCAGCGAGGCCAAGGTGGGCATCGACGCCACCTCGAGGGGCGTCCGACCGTCGAGCGCGTCCGACGGCTCGTCCGAGCAGCCGTCGGGCACGCACACCACGTACTTCATCGCGCCGGTGGTCATGGTCCCAGTCTGGCAGGATCTCGGGATGGCACCGTCCTGGGGGCTCCGGTCGGACTTCGAGCGCTGGCGCGCACGCCGGCGCCTGACCGCCGCTCCGCCCCCTGCGGGGCCCGCTCCCAAGGTGGCGATCCTGGGCGCCGGGATGAGCGGGATGTGCGCCGCGATCAAGCTGCGCGAGGCCGGGGTGCGCGACATCACCATCCTCGAACGGTCCGACGGGGTGGGCGGCACCTGGCGCGACAACCACTACCCCGGCTCGGCGTGCGACGTCCCGTCGCACCTCTACAGCTTCAGCTTCGCCCGCAACCCCGACTGGTCCCGCAAGTTCTCACCGCAGTCGGAGATCCTCGCCTACTTCGAGCGGGTCGCCCGCGAGCACGACCTGCTGCCCCTGTGCCGGTTCGGGGTGGAGGTGGTGCGCGCCACGTTCGACGAGGGTGCACACCGCTGGCGGATCGAGCTCGACGGCGGCGAGGTGGTGGAGGCCGACGTGTTCATCGCCGCCACCGGCCAGCTGAACCGCCCGCACGTCCCCGACATCTTGGGCCTGGACGAGTTCGAGGGCACCTGGTTCCACTCGGCGCGCTGGGACCACGACCACGACTTCGAGGGTGAGGCGGTCGCGGTGATCGGGAACGGCGCCAGTGCAGTGCAGTTCGTTCCCCACGTGGCGCGCAACGCCGCGTCGCTGGTCCAGTTCCAGCGCTCCGCCAACTGGATCCTCCCGAAGCCCGACCGCGAGTTCCGTTCGTGGGAGCGGTTCGCCTTCCGCCACGTCCCCGGGCTCGAGCGCTTCTACCGATTCACCATCTGGGCCCGGTTCGAGAGCCGCTTCAGCCTGATGAAGCGACGCAGCCTGTTCCGGAAGGCGTTCACGTCGCTCCTGGTCCCGCAGCTCCAGAAGGTGGTGCGCGCCGGCCTGCCGAAGGAGGCGGTGATCCCCGACTACCCGATGGGCTGCAAGCGGGTGCTCATCTCGAACGACTACTGGCAGGCGCTGCTGCGGCCCACGTCGAAGGTGGTGACGGCACCGATCGCCCGGGTGCACCCCCGCGCGATCGAGACCGCCGACGGCGAGCTGCACCCGGTCGACACGATCGTGTTCGGCACCGGCTTCCAGACCACGAGGTTCCTCACCCCGATCGAGGTGCGGGGCGTGGGCGGCTGCGACCTCCACGAGGAGTGGGCGAAGGGCGCGTCCGCGCACCTCGGCATCGCGATCCCGGGCTTCCCGAACTGCTTCATCCTCTACGGCCCGAACACGAACCTGGGGCACAACTCGATCATCTTCATGGTCGAGCGGCAGGTGGAGTACCTCGTGGAGTGCGTGCTGGAGCTGTGGCGTTCGGGCGCGCGGTCGATGGACCTGCGCCCCGAGGTGATGCGTGCCTCCGACCGCGAGGTGCAGCGCCTCGCCGAGGACACGGTGTGGTTGGCGTCCTGCGACAGCTGGTACAAGACCGACGAGGGTCGCCTCACCAACAACTGGCCGGACCACACCTACGAGTACTGGCGGGCGACCCTCCGCTCGGGCATCGACGACTACGTCCTCTCGTAGCGTCTGGGGCAACCGCAGCTCAGTTGGGGGCCGGAGCGTGTAGAGCGGGGGCCCGGGCCTCCCCGCCCCCGTGCTGCTCGCGGGCGCCCGCGTCAGAGGGTGGTGACTGCTGTGCGGACCCGCGCCTGGACGGCTGCCAGGTCGTTCGGGAGCACCTCGTAGCGCTCCTCTCGTTCGAAGAGGTCCGCGAGGTGCGGCGGCAGCGGGGGCCGCACGCCCGTGGCCTGCTCGACCGCGTCGGGGAACTTCGCCGGGTGCGCCGTGGAGAGGCAGATGGCGGGCACGTCGCCGCCGAGGCCCATCGACTCGG
The DNA here is from genome assembly GCA_044508215.1 of Actinomycetota bacterium. Lineage (GTDB taxonomy): Bacteria > Actinomycetota > Acidimicrobiia > Acidimicrobiales > Microtrichaceae > JAEZFI01. Next base: position 6,280 of record JBIQID010000083.1, read on the forward strand.
CGACGCCGATTCCCACGGCGGTGTGGGGGTCGACGAGCAAGCCCTGCTCCCGGTGCAGGCGGCCCATCAGCTGCAGGCACTCGTCGTCGCTGTACTTGCCGGCCGCGTAGTGCTCGCGCAGCCAGCCCAGGCGGTCCATGTCGACCGTGACGCGCCCTTCCTCGCGGAACTGCATCATCAGGTCGGCCACCGCGCCGCCGTCGCGCCCGAGCATCTCGAAGAGCAGCCGCTCGAGGTTCGAGGACACCTGGATGTCCATCGAGGGGCTGAGCGACGGCACGACCTCGTGGATCTCCATCTCGCCCGTGGTGAAGAGCCGGGTGAGCACGTCGTTGTGGTTGGAGGCGATGACCAGTTGGTCCACCGCCAGGCCCATGCGCATGGCCCCGTACCCGGCGAAGATGTTGCCGAAGTTGCCGGTGGGCACGCAGAAGCTCACGGGACCGGGGGACCCGACCCGCTGTCGGACCGCCGCGGCGCTCGTCAGGTAGTAGACGACCTGCGCCATCACCCGGGCCCAGTTGATCGAGTTCACGGCGCTGAGGTTCACGTCACGCCGGAACGCCTCGTCGGCGAACATCGCCTTCACCAGGTCCTGGCAGTCGTCGAAGGTGCCCTCGATGGCGAGGTTCGTCACGTTCGGGTCGAGCACCGTGGTCATCTGCCGGCGCTGCACCTCGCTGGTCCGGCCCGCCGGGTGGAGGATGACGATGTCGATGTTGTGGCGGCCCCGTACGCCCTCGATGGCCGCTGAGCCGGTGTCGCCGGACGTGGCGCCCACGATCATCACCCGCTCGGACCGCCGCGAGAGCTCGTGTTCGAACAGCCGCCCGACCAGCTGGAGGGCCACGTCCTTGAACGCCAGGGTCGGTCCCCAGGACAGCTCGGCCATCCACCTGCCACCGCCCAGCTCAACCACCGGCACGACGTCGGGCCACGAGCCTTCGGGCGGCTCGAACGTGGAGTAGGCGTCGCGGCACATCTGCTCGAACGCCGCTCGGTCGATGGACCCCTCGACGAACGGCCACATCACGTCGGCGGCGACCGCCTCGTAGCCGCGGGCGAGGTCGATCGGGGGCGCCGTGGGCCACTCCTCGGGGACGTACAGGCCGCCGTCGGTGGCGAGCCCTTCGAGGAGGACGTCGGCGAACTCGAGGTGGGCGGCCGCGCCGCGCGTGCTCTCGTACTTCACGACTCGATCACCCGCAGCACCGACCCGACGCTGAGGACGACGTCAAGCGCGGCGAGGTCCTTGAGCGTCGCCCGGAGGTCGGCCTCGCGGGCCGAGTGGGTGATGAAGACGAGGCGGGCGTCGTCGCCGAGGCCCTCCTGCTCCATGGAGCGGATCGACACCTCGTGCTCCCCGAACACGTTGGCCACCGCGGCGAGCACACCGGGGCTGTCGGCCACGCGGAGGTTCAGGTAGAAGGGCGATCGCAGCTCGTCGATGGGCCGGATGGGGGCTCGTCGCATCTGCCCGATGCGACCAGCGCCACCGCCACGGAGGTTGCCCGCCGCGTCGATCACGTCGCCGAGCACCGCCGATGCCGTGGGGAAGCCGCCGGCGCCACGCCCGTAGAACATGAGGTCGCCGACCGCCTCGCCCTGCACGAACACGGCGTTGAAGCTGTCGCGCACCGTCGCGAGCGGATGGGCGTCGGGGACCATCGCAGGGTGGACCCTCACCGCCACGGAGCCGTCGTCGAAGTGCTCGCAGATGGCGAGCAGCTTGATCGTGTAGCCCAGCTGGGCGGCGAACGCGATGTCGGCCACGTCGATGCCGGAGATGCCCTCGTGGTAGACGTCGCCGGCCACCACCCGGGTGCCGAAGGCGATCGAGGCGATGATCGCCGCCTTGGCACCGGCGTCGTAGCCCTCGACATCAGCGGTCGGGTCCCGCTCGGCGTACCCGAGGCTCTGCGCCTCGGCCAGGGCGTCGTGGTAGCTGGTGCCGTGGGAGGACATCTGGCTGAGGATGAAGTTGGTCGTTCCGTTGACGATGCCCATGACGCGGGTGATCCGCTCCCCCACGAGCGACTCGCGGAGCGGTCGGATGAACGGGATGCCGCCCGCCACCGCCGCCTCGAACAACAGGTCGACGCCTGATGCCTCGGCCATGGCGAACAGCTCGTCGCCGACGTTGGCGAGCAGCTCCTTGTTGGCGGTGACCACCGGCTTGCGGGCCTTCAGCGCCTCGGTGATGAACTCGCGGGCGGGCTCGATCCCGCCGAGCACCTCGACCACGAGGTCGACCGAGGGGTCGCCGACGACCTCGGCGCCGTCGGTGGTCCAGACGTCGGACGGCAGGTCGACGCCGCGGTCCTTGCTGAGGCTGTGGACCGCCACCTTGCCGATCTGGAGCCGCACGCCCGTGCGGGCGGCGATGACGTCGGCCTCGCTCTGCACGAGGTGGACGAGGGCGGACCCCACGTTTCCGCACCCGAGCAGCCCCAGGGTGACCGGCCGCGCCTCTCCCGAGGAGCCGGCGGGTGCTGGGTGGTGGGAGGCGTCCATCGGGTCCACGCTACCCGTGGGCCGCCGCGACCCCTGAAGGCGTTCCGGTGCGATCGCTCAGGCGGGGACGCCGAGCTGCAGCCGCTGCCGGAGGGCGTCCGCCGGCATGGGCCGGCCGAGGTGGAACCCCTGCGCGAACCTGAACCCGAGGTCCGCGAGCACCGCCGCCTCGCTCTCCGACTCGCAGCCCTCGACCACGCACGACACGCCCAGCTCGGAGGCCATCGAGCCGATCGAGGCGAGCAGCTGGCGAGCCCGGGGGTCGACCTCGACGCCGCGCAGGAGGGACTGGTCCAGCTTCAGCACCTCGACTGGCAGGTGCCGGAGACGTCCGAGCGATGAGTAGCCGGCGCCGAAGTCGTCGACGGCCAGCCCGAGGCCCCAGCCCGTCAGCTCGTCCAACCGCTCGGCGATGTCGCGGCTCTTCAGCGTCATGGCCTCCTCGGTGATCTCCACCACGATCTCCTCGGGCGGGAGGCCGGTGGCGATCAGCAGGTGGTGGAGGCGATCGAGGCTCGCCTTCGTGGCGAGCTGCTCGGGGCTGAGGTTCACGAAGAGCTTCGGCGCCGGCCCCGGCAGCTCGTCGCGGAGGTCGACCCACGCCGACGCTGCCGCCTGGAGGGCCTGCTCCGAGACGACCGCCATCAGGCCGGCGTTCACGGCGAGCGCGAGGAACTCGCCCGCCGGGATCACGCCGTACTGCGGGTGGCTCCAGCGGAGCAGCGATTCGACGCCCACGACGCTCCCGTCGGTGAGGTCGACGATCGGCTGGAAGTAGGTGAGCATCCGCTCCTGGCTGAGCTCGGTGAGGTCCAGGTGGGCGCGGAGGCCGGCTCGGCCCTCGAAGAGGCGCTCCTCGTCGGCGAGCACCGTGCAGCTGCGGCCCGCCTCCTTCGCCCGGAACAGCGCTTCGTTCGCTTGGCGGAGCACCTCCCCCGGTTCGTCGGTGGGCTCGGCGAGGGCGATGCCGACGCTGAGCCCCACCTCGACGAGCTCGTCGTGGATGCGGAACGGCCGCGAGACGTCCCGGATCAGGCGCCGGGCCACCTGCTCGGCGACCTCGGGCCCCTCCACGTCGGGGAGGAGCACGAGGAACTCGTCACCACCGAACCGGCAGAGCACGTCGGACGGCCGGAGCGAGGCGGTGAGGCGGGACGCCACCGCTCGCAGGAGCTCGTCCCCCATCTGGTGGCCGAGGCGGCTGTTCACGTCCTTGAAGCGGTCGAGGTCGCAGAAGAGCAGGTACACGGACTCGCCGCGGCGCTCCGACAGCGCGACGAGCTGCGGGTACAGCTCGAAGAACAGGGTGCGGTTCGGGAGGCCGGTGAGCGCGTCGTGGTGGGCGAGGTGCGCCAGCCGCTCGGTCGCCCGGCGGTCGGACGTGACGTCCTGGATCGAGAGCAGCACCCCGCGGCGAGGGGCGGCGGTGGTCAGCGCAGTGAACTCGACCCGGTACCAGCGGTCGTCGCCGTCCACGGTCCAGGCGTACTCCACGTGGCGGGCGGAGGTCTCGCCCAGTGCCACCGCCCGGAAGGCGTCTCCTGCGGCTGCGTCCATGCGGCCGGGCACATCGAGGTCGGCGTCGCACTCGGCGAGGAGGTCGCAACCGGGGCCGCAGCCCTCGCCCCGGCCGGTCACGCGGCGGAAGTCTGCCCAGCGGCTGTTGGTCTCCCGCAGGATGCCGTGCTCGTCGCAGAGGGCCGCCGCCTGCGGCAGCGCCTCCAGCAGCTCATCGACGGTGAGGTCCTCCATGGGAGGGACCTCGCGAACCGTCGGTGCGCACGCTTCGGCATCCCCCTCCGTCACCCAGACCTCCACCGCCATGCGAGCCGGCCGCCTGACCCGCTCGATGGCGATCCTACGACCTTGCGGAAGGGTGACGGCAAGGTGTCGGAGCGATGACGGGATCTCCGGTCCGGATGAGCGGGACCGGGAGGGCCCCCGGCGGTCCGGGGACGGCTCGCCGGGCTCAGACGTCGAGGCGGACGAGGTCGTCGAGCGTCTCGCGGCGCACCACTTCGCGCACCCCGCCCGAGCCCACGAAGACCACGGCTGGCCGCAGCAGGCGGTTGTAGTTCGACGCCATCGAGTAGCCGTAGGCGCCGGTGACGGGTGTCGAGATGATGTCGTCGACGGCCAGGTCGTCGGGCACCCAGCCCTCCCGCACCAGCAGGTCGCCCGACTCGCAGTGCTTGCCCACCAGCCGGATCGGCGTGGGGCGGTCGGCCCCGGCCCGGGCCGGGACGAAGGTCTCGTAGCCCGACCCGTAGAGCACTGGGCGCGGGTTGTCGCTCATCCCACCGTCCACCGACACGTAGGTGCGGATGCCGGGGATCACCTTGATCGTGCCCACCGTGTAGAGCGTCATGGCGGCCTGGGCGGCGATCGAGCGGCCCGGCTCGGCGGTGACGCGGCTCTCGATGCCCGCGGCGCGGCACACGTCGAGCACCGTGGTGGCCCACTCGGTGATGCTCGGCGACTCCTCCCCCTCGACGTAGGCGACGCCGAGGCCACCGCCCACGCACAGCTCCTCGAGGTCGACCGACCGCGCGAGCGGAGCGATCACCTCGAGCGCCTTCGCGAAGTTCGTCACGTCGAAGACCTGCGACCCGATGTGCACGTGGATGCCGCGCAGGCGGAGCGAGGCCGCCTCCCGCGCCCGGGCGAGCGCCTCGATCGCGGCACCCGATGCCAGTCCGAACCCGAACTTCGAGTCCTCCTGGCCGGTCTGGACGAACTCGTGGGTGTGGACCTCGACGCCGGGCGTGACCCGGAGGAGCACCTCGGGCGGCTCGAGGCCCGACGCCACGAGTGCGTCGATGCGGTCCATCTCCACGAAGCTGTCGACGACGATCCGCCCGACACCGGCGCGCATCGCCATCTCGAGCTCGGCGACCGACTTGTTGTTGCCGTGGAGGACGCAGCGCTCCGCCGGCACCCCGGCCGTCAGCGCCACGTGCAGCTCGCCGCCGGAGGCGACGTCGATCATCAGCCCTTCCTCGTGCGCGAGGCGCGCCATCGCCTGGCAGAGGAACGCCTTCGAGGCGTACGCCACCCCGTCGCCGAACGCCTCGTAGGCCTCGCGGCAGCGGGCGCGCAGGTGGTCTTCGTCGTAGACGAAGAGCGGCGTGCCGAACTGCTCGGCGAGCCCCGCCACGTCGTTGCCGTGCAGGGTGAGCCGGCCGTCGACGCCGATCGCTGCGCCGTCCGGGAGGAGCGACATCGGCAGTGGACCTGCCATCACATCTCCGTGGGTGCGGAGACGCCGAGGACACCGAGCCCGGCTCGCAGGCCGACCCCAGCTGCGGCGGCGAGCCACCAGCGGGCGTCCCGGACGGCCGGCTCGACGTCGCCCTTGTGGATCGGGCAGTCGTGGTAGAAGCCGTGGACCGCCGCGGCCAGCTCCCGCACCCACGAGGTGACACGGTGCGGCGCCCGCTCCCTCACCGACACCGCCATGACGTGGTCGAGGTCGGAGAGCACACGCAGCACGTCGAGCTCGCGCTCCATCGTGAGCGGCGAGAGATCGACGTCGTCGAGCGGGGGGCGGACGAGGCCGCGCTCGGCCGCCACGCGGTCGACCGAGCAGAGGCGCGCGTGGGCCATCTGGCAGTAGAAGACCGGGTTGTCCATCGACTTCGAGACGATCAGGCCGAGGTCGACGGTCTGCGGGGAGTCGACCGACTGGAGCAGGTAGGTGAACCGGGTCGCGTCGGCGCCGACCTCGTCGAGGATGTCGCGCAGCTCGATCAGCTCGCCGGTCCGCTTGGAGATCTTCACCTCCTCGCCGTCGCGCAGCAGCCGCACCATCTGCGTGATGGCCACCTCGAGCTGGTCCGGTGAATGGCCGAGCGCCTCGATGGCGGCGCGCATCCGAGGCACGTAGCCGTGGTGGTCGGCGCCCCACACGTTGAGCAGCAGGTCGAAGCCCCGGGCGAACTTGTCGCGGTGGTAGGCGATGTCGGGGAGGAGGTAGGTGAAGCTCCCGTCGCTCTTCACGAGGACGCGGTCCTTGTCGTCGCCGTAGTCGGTGGAGCGCAGCCACACCGCACCGTCGGCCTCGTAGGTGACACCGCGCTCGGCCAGGTCCGCGAGCGTCGTCTCGATCTCGCCGCGGCCGACCATCTCCCGCTCGGAGAACCACTCGTCGAAGTGCACGCCGAGGGTGGCGAGCACCTCGCGCTGGTCGGCGAGCGCCCTCGCGTAGCCGTACTCGAGCGGGTCGTCGTCGCTGTTGAGGCCCTTCGCCCACTCGACGATGTAGGCGCCGTGGTAGCCGCCTTCGGGCGGCTCCTCGCCGGCTGCCCGGGCAGCGATCGACTCGCCCATCTTCTGCATCTGGGAGCCGCGGTCGTTGATGTAGAACTCGCGCTGCACCCGGTGGCCGGACCATTCGAGGAGCCGGGCCACGGCGTCGCCGAACACGGCCCCGCGTGCGTGGCCTGCGTGCAGCGGGCCCGTGGGGTTGGCCGACACGAACTCGACCAGCACCGAGCGGTCGGCGCCCAGGTCGCTGCGGCCGAGGTCGTCGCCGGCGGCGACGGTGGCGCGCAGGACGTCGTGCAGCCAGGTGGGGCGCAGCCGGAAGTTCACGAAGCCCGGACCGGCCAGCTCGACGGCGTCCACGTGGTCTGGCGGCGCGGACATCAGGTCGTCGACGAGCGCCTGGGCCAGCTCGCGGGGGTTCCGGCCGGCTGCCTTCGCGGTGGCCATCGCCACGTTGGTGGACCAGTCGCCGTGCTCGGCGCGGGCCGGGCGTTCGAGGCTGATCGTGGCGGGTGGCTCGACGCCGAGGCGTGTGAGTGAGGAGCGGAGCGCGGCGTCGAGGAGGTCGGTGATCACGTGGTTCCAGGCGGGGATCCGTGGGGGCGGGCTCCGGCATCGTACCGGGAGGGGGTCGGCGGCCCGAACGGGGATTGGCCCTGCGCGCGACCGGCTAACCTCGGCACGCCCCGTGACCGGGGACCCCGCCCTCGTAGCTCAGGGGATAGAGCATCGGCCTCCGGAGCCGTGTGCGCAGGTTCGAATCCTGCCGAGGGCACCAGGTGGCGCCGAAGGCCTGGCTGTTGTCAGCGGGCTCGCTTCGGCGGCCCGTCCCTGTGCGACATCGACATCTCGATCGAGTGGATCCGATCCAGAGCCCGCATGGCGGTGACCAGGGCGACGAGCGGCGTCTCGTCGAGCGACGCAACGCCGATCAGGTTTCCGTCGGGGTCCACGATCGGGTCGTCGAGCGCGACGATCAGCTGGGCCCGCTCCCTGACGGCCGGGTCTATCAGGACCTCGCCGTCTCGGAGGACGATCGTGGCGTCGACGCCGTCGAGTGATCCTCTGACCACATATGTGGTCGACTCCGGCGACAC
>JBIQID010000006.1:0-2760 GCA_044508215.1 Actinomycetota bacterium
TGTCACCGAGTTCGGGTCATGGTGTCGGTGGACGTGACAGTCGGCGCGACGGCGACGGCTGTTCGGGATCCGCCCTCAGTCGGCGTAGCTGCTGACGTAGATGGTCGCTTCGGTGGAGCCGGCGGGGCGGATCGCCGTGGCGGTGAAGCCCCATCCGCCGGCAGGGATGTTGAACCTGAGCTCCCAGATCTCGGCATCGCCCGCCGTCGATGCTGCCACGGGCTCGGACTCGTAGAACCCGTTCTGCGTCGACGCGATCGCCTGGTCCCGGAGGTCCTCCAGCGTGCCCAGCGGATACGTGGTGGTCAGGATCGAGTACGAGCCGCCAGTGCCGCCGTCCACCGGGAGCATCGGCACGGTGGAGCGCGTGCCCTCTGGCAGGACGATCTCGGCACCCTGCTCCTCGAACAGCAGGTCGCCGACGCCGCGCTCGCTCCACTCGACCCGCTCGCTCGGAGGGTCGGTCCGCTCGAACTCGCCGGTGACGTCACCCGGCGACGAACCGTCGTCAAACCGGGTCAGGCCGACGAGGATGATCGGCTCGCGGTCGGTCACCCACAGCTGCACCGTCGCGTGGTCGTCCATGCGATCACCGAGATCGGTCGAGGGGAACGACGCTTCACACCACTGCGCCGCCGGATGCGTCTGCCGGCAGACGCCGTACTCCGAGCCGGGCGGCGCGTCGCGTCCGGCAGCGAGGTCCAACGGGCCCAGGCCCAGTCGGCCCAGCTCGTGCACCCAGGCCTCGAACACGTCCAGCGGATCCTCACCCGTCACCCGGAGGACGGCCTGCACCTGCGTCCCGCGCACCGGTTGGCCGGCGTAGGAGTACATCTCGCCTTCCCACACCACTGGCTCTGCGAGCAGTTCCGCGCCCTCCGGCACCTCGACCCCGAAGGGCAGCTCGCCGAACGTGGGGACCGTGGTGGTGGGCTCCGAGTCCCGCGCGGCCTCCTCCTCGCCGCAGCCGGCGAGGAGGAGGCAGGCGACCCCTATGAGAGCGAGGAACCGACGCATCGACGGGTCACTTGTAGCGGAGCACCCCGCGGATGTTCTTGCCGTCCCGCATGTCGGCGTAGCCCTGGTTGATGTCCTCGAGGGCGTACTCCCGCGTGACCATCCCGGCGAGGTCCAGCTGCCCGTCGCGGTAGAGGTGCATGAGACGGGGGATGTCGGACTGCGGGTTCGCCGAACCGAAGATCGAGCCGACGAGCTGCTTCTCCATCAGCGTGAGGTCCACGAGGGAGATGTCGATCGACGTCTCGCTCACCGAGTGGATGTTCGTCACGACGACCCGGCCCCGCTTCGCGCAGAGGGTCATGATCGGAGCGATCTGCTCCCCCTCGCCGACGCCCATGCAGCAGATGATCTTGTCGCACATCCGGCCCCACGTGACCTTCTGGATCAGCTCGTAGGCCTCGCCGATGCTGGCGACCGTGTGCGTGGCGCCGAACTTCTCGGCCTGCTCACGCTTGAACTCCACGGGGTCGATGGCGAAGATGTTCCGCGCCCCGGCCAGTCGGGCGCCCTGGACCGCCGCCGCGCCGATCCCGCCGATGCCGATCACGGCCACGTTGTCGCCGGGCCGCACCTCGGCCGAGTACACCGAGGACCCCCAGCCCGTGGTCACGCCGCAACCCACCAGGCAGGCGAGCTCGAGGGGGATGTCCTCCTCGATCTTCACGCACGACATCTCGTTCACCACCGTGTGGTGCGCGAACGTGCCGAGGCAGACCATGGTCCACAGGTCCTGGCCGCGGGCATGGTGGCGGCTGGTCCCGTCGAGCTGGGCGCCGACGAGCAGCGCTGCTCCGTTGTCGCACAGGTTCGAGTGGCCGTCGGCGCAGGACGGGCAGCGCCCGCAGGCCGGGACGAAGCTGAACACCACGTGATCGCCGGGAGCCACCTTCGTGACGCCCTCGCCGACCTCGAGCACCACGCCGGCGCCCTCGTGGCCGCCGATCAGCGGGGTGACCGCCGGCAGGTCGCCGGTGACGGCGTGCTCGTCGGAGTGGCACATGCCGGAGGCGGTCAGCTCGACCAGCACCTCGCCCGCCTTCGGCGGATCGAGCTCGATCTCCTCGACGCTCCACGGCTGGTTCGGTTCCCACAGGATCGCGGCGGTGGTCTTCATGGCGTTCCCCTCTGACGGTGCGGCGGCCGGCTCCGGCAGCCGAGCGGCATGATACGGGCGCGCCGAGGCGGCGCGGACCACGCGGCGGACGGGGTAGGGGCCAGGTCGGTGCGCCGCGAGTGGAACGGAGGGGAGATGGACCGACCCGAGGAGCAATTGGCGGCGGGGGGTCGCGCTGCGTACGATCTTCGGTCGCCCGTTCCGGCGGGCTGGTCCTTGAGAACTGATCGAGTCCCTGTATCCAACCCCCCTCGAGCGGCCTCCGCCGCAGAGTGTGACCGCGGCGCCCGCCGCAGAGTGAGCTGAGATGGCAAACAACTCCCGCACCCGCATCCGCTTGAAGGCCTACGACCACGAGATCCTCGATCAGTCGACCAAGAAGATCGTGGAGACGGTGGTGCGCACCGGTGCCACCATCAAGGGCCCGGTGCCGCTCCCCACGGAGAAGCACCGCTTCACGGTGATCCGCTCGCCGCACAAGTACAAGGACAGCCGCGAGCACTTCGAGATGCGCATCCACAAGCGGCTCGTCGACATCGTGGAGTACACGCCCAAGACCATCGACTCGCTGCAGCGCCTCGACCTCCCGGCAGGCGTCGACATCGAGATCAAGGTCGAGGCCTACT
>JBIQID010000006.1:2860-53554 GCA_044508215.1 Actinomycetota bacterium
CAGCGCCTCGACCTCCCGGCAGGCGTCGACATCGAGATCAAGGTCGAGGCCTACTGACCTTCCTCGATTGGCGGAGCCGTAGGAGGCACCGCTAGCTTTGTCCTCCGCTCGCCCGACGGTCTCGGGCGCCCGAATCGAAGTCCGGCCAGGCCCACGGGAACCAGCCAGCACAACCGAGAGATCGCTCCGCCCGGCTCGCCGGTGCGGAGCGTTCGCGTGAGGGGCGCACGTCGCCCCCAGTGACGGAAGAGAAAGAGCCGCCATGGCGACAAAAGCAATCGTCGGCGAGAAGGTCGGCATGACGCAGGTCTGGGACGACGACAACAAGATCGTCCCCGTGACCGTCCTGCGCGTCACGCCGGTCCGAGTCGTGCAGGTGAAGACGCCTTCGACCGATGGCTACAGCGCGGTCCAGGTCACCTACGGCCAGCGTGACGCCCGCAAGCTCACCAAGCCCCTCGCAGGCCACTACGCGAAGGCCGACGTCGATCCCGGCACGAAGCTCGTCGAGCTGCGCCTCGACGACGTGAGCGAGTTCAGCGTCGGCCAGGAGCTGGGCGTCGACCTCATCGAGGCAGGCGACCGGGTGGACGTCACCGCGGTCAGCAAGGGCAAGGGCTTCGCCGGCACCATGAAGCGCCACAACTTCAGCGGCCAGGGCGCAGCGCACGGCAACCACAAGAGCCACCGCAAGCCCGGTGCCGTCGGCCAGTGCGCCACCCCGGCCCGTGTCTTCAAGGGCAAGAAGATGGCCGGCCAGATGGGCAACGAGCGGGTCACCACCCTGAACCTCCGGGTGGTGCGCACCGACGCCGACGCCGACCTCCTCCTCGTGAAGGGCGCCGTCCCCGGGCCGAAGGGCGCCATCGTCCTGATCCGTGACGCCGTGAAGGGTGGCAAGTGATGGCCGAGCTCACCGTGAAGACCCCCGAAGGCGGTTCCGCCGGCTCCGTTGCCCTCGATCCCAAGCTGTTCGGCGTCGAGCCGAACGTCCCGGTGATGCACCAGGTGGTCACCGCACAGCTGGCGGCGAAGCGTCAGGGCACCCAGTCCACGAAGACCCGCGCCGAGGTCGCCGGCGGCGGCGCCAAGCCCTTCAAGCAGAAGGGGACGGGCCGTGCCCGCCAGGGCTCCATCACCGCACCGCAGTGGCGGGGTGGTGGCGTCGCCCTCGGCCCGAAGCCCCGCAAGTACGACCAGCGGACCCCGAAGAAGATGAAGAAGCTGGCGCTCGCGTCGGCGCTCTCGGATCGGGCCGCAGACGACAAGGTCGTGGTCGTCAACCAGTGGGGCTGGGAGAAGCCGTCCACGAAGTCGGCCCGCTCCGCGCTCGATGCGGTCGGCGTCGAGGGCCGGGCACTCGTGGTGCTCTCGCCCGACGACGTGATCGCTGCACGCAGCTTCCGCAACCTCGCCGGCGTGCACGTGCTCACCACCGGCGAGCTCAACCCCTACGACGTGCTGGTCAGCGACTACGTGGTGTTCACCCAGGCGTCGCTGCCGACGTCCGCCGCCGCAGAAGAGGAGGGCGCCCGATGAAGGACGCACACGACGTCATCATCCGCCCGGTCGTGTCGGAGAAGTCCTACGCCCTCTTCGACCAGCGGGTCTACACGTTCATCGTCCCCCGCGACGTCTCGAAGCCCGAGATCCGCGATGCCGTCGAGCGCATCTGGCCCGGCGTGAAGGTCGCGAAGGTCAACACGCTCAACCGCAAGGGCAAGACGCGGCGCAGCCGGCGCACCGGCATCCGCTCGAAGCTCGCCGACACCAAGCGGGCGATCGTGACGCTGACCCCCGAGTCGGCCGAGATCGAGATCTTCCAGGCGAGCTGAGGAAAGGTTCCATGGCACTTCGCAAGCGCAAGCCGACCAGCCCCGGCCGCCGGTTCCAGACCGTCTCGGACTTCTCCGAGATCACGTCCACCACGCCGGAGAAGGCGCTGCTGGCACCCAAGAACCGCACGGGTGGCCGCAACGCCAACGGGCGCAAGACCGCCCGCCACCGCGGCGGCGGCCACAAGCAGCAGTACCGCATCATCGACTTCAAGCGGAACAAGGACGGTGTCCCCGCCAAGGTCGCCACGATCGAGTACGACCCGAACCGCACCTGCCGGATCGCGCTCCTCCACTACCTCGACGGCGAGAAGCGCTACATCCTCGCCCCGCGCGACGTGAAGGTCGGCGACACGCTCCAGAGCGGCCAGGGCTCCGACATCCGCCCGGGCAACGCGCTGCCGATGCGCTACATCCCCGTGGGCACCACCGTGCACAACGTGGAGCTGAAGCCGGGCGGCGGCGGCAAGATGGCCCGCTCCGCCGGCTCGAGCGTGCAGCTCGTGGCGAAGGAGGGCGACTACGCCACCCTGCGCCTCCCGTCCACCGAGATGCGGCGCGTGCCGATCGACTGCCGGGCGACCGTCGGCGAGGTCGGCAACTCCGAGCACGAGCTCATCAAGGTCGGCAAGGCCGGGCGCAACCGGTGGAAGGGCGTCCGCCCGCAGACCCGTGGCGTGGCCATGAACCCGGTCGACCACCCCCACGGCGGCGGCGAGGGCAAGACCTCCGGTGGCCGCCATCCGGTGTCCCCCTGGGGCAAGCCGGAGGGCCGCACCCGTGACAAGAACAAGCCGTCCCAGCAGCTCATCGTCCGTCGTCGCCGCACCCGCGGCTCGCGGCGGTAAGGGAGAACAGACATGCCCCGCAGCCTCAAGAAGGGACCGTTCGTCGACGAGCACCTGCTCAAGAAGGTCGACGCCCAGAACGATGCCGGCACGAAGACCGTGATCAAGACCTGGTCGCGGCGCTCCACGATCATCCCCGAGATGGTCGGCCACACCATCGCCGTGCACGACGGCCGCAAGCACGTCCCGGTGTACGTCACCGAGTCGATGGTGGGTCACAAGCTCGGCGAGTTCGCCCCGACGAGGACCTTCAAGTTCCACGCCGGCCAGGAGAAGGGCGGGCGTCGATGACCGGTACGAAGACCAACGAGCGTCCCGGGGTCCGCGCCCACCTGCGCGGGGCCCGCTTCTCCGCCTACAAGGCCCGTGAGGTGCTCGACCTGATCCGCGGCCTCCCGGTCGCCGAGGCCCGGGCGATCCTGGCGCTCACCGAGCGCGGGGCGAGCGTCCCGATCCTGAAGCTGCTGGACTCGGCGATCGCCAACGCCGGCAACAACAACGACATCCCGCCGGAGGAGCTCTACGTCGCCACGGCGTACGCCGACGAGGGCCCCACGCTGAAGCGCTTCCGGCCGCGTGCCCGTGGCCGGGCCTCGCGGATCCGCAAGCGGACCTGCAACATCACGATCATCGTGGGTCGCCTCTCGGGCGCCGAGCTCGAGCGCATGCGTGAGCGCACGGCACGGGGTCCCCGCCCCGCCGATGCCGCCGCCTCCCGTGCCCGCCGCGTCGCACGCAGCCGGGCCCGCCAGGAGGAGGCAGCTCCGGCCGAGGAGCCGACCGACGAGGCAGTGGTCGAAGAGCCGACCGCCACCGAGAGCGAGGCGGTCGAGGAGACCGTCGATTCGCTCGAGGAGCAGGCCGACGAGGCGGTCGAGGTGGACGACGCCGCGGACGCCGGCGACGAGGAGGCCGCCGTGGCCACCGACGAGGCCACAGAGGCCGACGACAACGAGGACGAGGACGCCTGATGGGCCAGAAAGTCAACCCCTACGGGTTCCGGCTGGGCATCACCACGGACTGGAAGTCCCGGTGGTTCGCCGAGCGGCAGGACTACGTCGACTACGTGATCGAGGACTGGAACATCCGGAACCTCATCATGAGCTTCACCGACCGCGACATCCGCTCGGCGCTCGGTGGCGTGGCGGCGATCAGCCGCATCGAGGTCGAGCGCACCCGTGACCGCCTCCGGGTCGACGTCCACACCGCCCGTCCCGGCATGGTCATCGGTCGCCGTGGCGCCACCGCCGACAAGGTGCGGGCCGCCCTCACGAAGCTGACCGGCAACGCCAAGATCCAGCTGAACATCCAGGAGATCAAGCAGCCGGAGCTCGACGCCGCGCTGATCGCCCAGGGCGTCGCCGACCAGCTGACCGGTCGTGTCGCGTTCCGTCGTGCCATGAAGCGGGCCACGCAGAACGCCCAGAAGGCGGGTGCCCAGGGCATCCGCGTGCAGTGCTCCGGTCGCCTCGGCGGTGCCGAGATGAGCCGCAGCGAGTGGTACCGCGAGGGCCGCGTCCCGCTGCACACCTTGCGTGCCGACATCGACTACGGCTTCCGCGAGGCCGCCACCACCGCCGGTCGCATCGGCGTGAAGGTGTGGATCTACAAGGGCAACATCCTCCCCTACAAGGCACAGGGCGAGGACAAGGCCACCAAGGAGGCCGCGATGGCCGTCGGCGACACCGCCGGCGACGCCCGCGAGCCCCGTCGAGTCGTGTCGTCCTCCGCCCGGCGCAAGCCGGAGGAGCGCGCAGCTGCAGCCCCCGCCGAGGTCGAGGAGGCCGCTCCGCTCATCAAGGAGGCGGACCCGGACTTCGAGCGCCTGCTGGCCGAGGAGGAGGAGATCGAACGCTCCACCCGCGAGGCGCACGAGACACCCCACTTCCGCCCAGGGGACGGTGACTGACATGTTGATGCCGAGGAAGGTCGCGCACCGCAAGCACCACCGCGGGCGCCTCACCGGGACGTCCAAGGGTGGCACCAACGTCACCCAGGGCCAGTACGGGATCCAGGCGATCGAGCCGGGGTGGATCACCGCCCGCCAGATCGAGGCCGCCCGTATCGCGATGACCCGTCACATCCGCCGCGGCGGCAAGGTCTGGATCAACATCTTCCCGGACAAGCCCGTCACGCAGAAGCCCGCCGAGACCCGCATGGGCTCCGGCAAGGGCAACCCCGAGCGCTGGGTGGCCGTGGTCCGGCCCGGTCGTGTGATGTTCGAGCTGTCGTACCCCAACGACGAGGTGGCTCGGGCGGCGCTCAACCGTGCGATCCAGAAGCTGCCGATCAAGGCGAAGATCATCACCCGGGAGGAGGGCTACTGATGGCCAGGGAATCCTTCCACGACATGACCGACGGCGAGCTCGTCGACGAGCTCGCCCGTGCCAAGGCCTCGCTGCTCGACAAGCGGTTCGGGCTGGCCACCGGTTCCCTCGAGGACCACAGCCAGATCAAGCGATGGAAGAAGACGATCGCGCGGGTCGAGACCGAGCTGCGCGAGCGGGAGATCGCGGCCGCTGAGCGGCTCGCCACGGAGACTGCAGGAGGTGCGGCGTCATGAGCGAGGCCCACAACGCCGCGAGCACCCGCCCCGCGCGGAAGGTGCGCGAAGGCATCGTCACGTCGAACGCGATGGACAAGACCGCCGTGGTCACGGTGGTCGACCGGGTTCGCCACAAGAAGTACGCGAAGACCATGCAGCGCACCACGCGGCTGTACGTCCACGACGAGGCCAACGACCTGGCCGTGGGTGACCGTGTCCGGGTCGCCGAGACCCGCCCGCTGTCGAAGCTGAAGCGCTGGCGGATCCTCGAGGTCGTGGAGCGTGCACGATGATCCAGCAGGAGTCCCGCCTACGGGTCGCCGACAACTCGGGCGCCCGAGAGGTGCTGTGCATCAAGGTGCTGGGCGGCTCTCGCCGTCGCTACGCCTCGATCGGCGACGTCTTCGTGGCCACCGTGAAGGACGCCCTCCCCGGGGCGTCGGTCAAGAAGGGCGACGTCGTGAAGTGCGTCGTCGTGCGTGTGAAGAAGGAGAAGCGTCGTCCGGACGGCTCCTACATCCGCTTCGACGAGAACGCGGCAGTGCTCATCAACGACGCACGCCAGCCGCGTGGCACGCGCATCTTCGGCCCGGTGGGCCGCGAGCTGCGCGACAAGAAGTTCATGCGCATCGTCAGCCTCGCACCGGAGGTGCTGTGATGAAGATCCGCAAGGGCGACACCGTGGTCGTGCTGACCGGCAAGGACAAGGGCAAGCAGGGCGAGGTCATCCGCGTCCTGCCCCGCGAGAACAAGGTCGTCGTCGAGAAGGTCAACGTGGCCCGCAAGCACCAGAAGCCCACCCGGGCGATGCAGCAGGGCGGCATCCTCGACAAGCCGATGCCGATCGACGTGTCGAACGTCGCCCTGATCGACGGCAAGCGCCCCACCCGGGTCGGCTACTCGACCAACTCGAAGGGCGAGAAGGTGCGGGTCTCCCGCAGAGGCGGAGGTGAGCTGTGAGCACCGCGACCGCTCCACGGCTGAAGAAGAAGTACGACGACGAGGTCCGACCGGCGCTCAAGGAGCAGCTGGGCCTGGCGAGCATCATGCAGGTGCCCCGCCTCGAGAAGATCGTGGTCAACGTCGGCGCCGGCGGCGCCACGGAGGACCGCCACCTGCTCGACAAGGTGACCGCTGAGCTCGCGACCATCTGCGGCCAGAAGCCGGTGGTGACCCGGGCGAAGAAGTCGATCGCCGGCTTCAAGCTGCGCGAGGGCAACCCCATCGGCGTCAAGGTCACCCTCCGGGGCGCCAACATGTGGGAGTTCTTCGACCGCCTCATGAGCCTGGCGATCCCTCGCATCCGTGACTTCCGGGGCCTCAACCCCCGCAGCTTCGACGGCCGGGGCAACTACACCTTCGGCGTCACCGAGCAGCTGATCTTCCCGGAGATCGACTACGACAAGGTGGATGCCCCCCGCGGCATGGACATCACGTTCGTGACCACCGCAACGACCAACGCAGACGGCAAAGCGCTGCTGGATGCATTCGACTTCCCGTTCCGACGTGAGGGGCAGTAATGGCGAAGAAGGCTCTGATCAACAAGCAGCAGCGCACGCCCAAGTACAAGGTGCGCGGCTACACGCGGTGCCGCCGTTGCGGCCGCCCGCGTGCGGTGTTCCGGAAGTTCGGGCTGTGCCGCATCTGCCTGCGGGAGCTCGGCCACGCCGGCGAGCTGCCGGGCGTGACGAAGGCCAGCTGGTGAGGGGAGGACGAGCACGATGACAATGACCGACCCCATCGCCGACATGCTCACGCGCATCCGCAACGCCAACACGGCGATGCACGACGACGTGATCATGCCCAGCTCGAAGCAGAAGGAGGCGCTTGCGCAGCTCCTGAAGGCCGAGGGCTACATCACCGACTTCCAGGTGATCGAGGAGCCGGGGCGTCCCACGCCGAAGCTCCAGATCCAGCTGAAGTACTCGCCCGAGCGGCAGCGGGTGATCTCCGGGATCACCCGTGTGTCCAAGCCGGGCCTCCGTGTGTACAAGAAGTCCGGCGAGCTGAGCCGGGTCCTCGGTGGCCTGGGCATCGCCGTCGTCTCCACGAGCCAGGGTCTCATGACCGACCGCGAGGCGCGCCGTCGCCACGTGGGCGGCGAGGTCCTGTGCCACGTCTGGTAGGAGCACCCATGTCCCGCATCGGCAAGGCACCCATCCCCGTGCCCTCGGGCGTCGACGTCACCGTCGCCGACGGCACGGTGACGGTGAAGGGCCCCAAGGGCACGCTCACCCAGGCGATCCCCGGCAGCATCACCGTGCGCCAGGACGGCGACGCCGTCCTCGTGGAGCGCCCCGACGACGAGCGCGACAACCGTGCCCTGCACGGCATGTTCCGCTCGCTCGTGAACAACATGGTCGTCGGCGTCACCGAGGGCTTCCGCAAGGAGCTCGACATCGTGGGCGTCGGCTACCGGGCAGCGGCCCAGGGCAAGACGAAGCTCGACATGGCGCTCGGCTTCAGCCACCCCGTGGTGGTCGAGGCCCCCGAGGGCATCGAGTTCGTGGTGCCGGCACCCACCAAGATCGAGGTGCACGGCATCGACAAGCAGCTGGTCGGCCAGGTGGCCGCCGACATCCGGGCTCTCCGCAAGCCCGAGCCGTACAAGGGCAAGGGGATCCGCTACACCGACGAGCGCGTCCGCCGGAAGGCCGGGAAGGCCGGCAAGTGATGCCCCGCCCGCACGAGAGGACAGGCAAGCAGCAATGAGCGACCACTCGAAGCAGAAGCGCGAGGCTCGCCTCCGCCGGCACCGACGGGTCCGCAAGACGGTCCGCGGCACCGCCGCGCGGCCGCGCCTGAGCGTGTACCGGTCGAACCGCTACATCGTCGCCCAGGTGGTCGACGACACCGCCGGGCGCACCATCGCCGCCGCGTCGAGCCTCGAGGCCGACCTCCGGAGCTCCGGGGGCACCGTCGAGGCCGCCCGTTCGGTCGGCGCGCTGGTCGCCGAGCGTGCAAAGGCGGCAGGGATCGAGACCGTGGTGTTCGACCGGGGCGGCAACGTCTACCACGGTCGGGTCGCGGCGTTGGCCGACGCCGCCCGTGAAGCTGGACTGGAGTTCTGATGGCATCGAACGAGCACGCTGAGCTTCGCGACTCACGCGTCATCAACATCAACCGCGTGGCCAAGGTCGTGAAGGGCGGCCGTCGCTTCTCCTTCACGGCGCTCGTCGTGATCGGTGACGGCGCCGGGCGCGTCGGCCTGGGCTACGGCAAGGCGAAGGAGGTGCCCCTCGCCATCCAGAAGGGCACCGAGGAGGCCCGCAAGAACCTCTTCTCCGTGCCCCTCGCCGGCACCACGATCGTCCACCCCGTCCTCGGGCGCCTCGGCGCCGGTCGGGTGCTCCTCCAGCCGGCCGCTCCCGGTACGGGTGTGATCGCCGGTGGCGCCGCCCGCGCCATCCTCGAGGAGGCGGGCATCCAGGACGTGCTCTGCAAGTCGCTCGGCTCGCCCAACTACATCAACGTGGCCCGCGCCACCATCGCCGGCCTGAAGGCGCTCCGCCGACCCGACGAGGTCGCGGCGCTCCGGGGCCTTTCGCCCGAGGAGTTCGTGCCGAAGGGCCTCCTCGACGCGTACCGCGAGTCGGAGCGTGGCCCGGCGCCCGAGCCCACCGAGGTGAAGTGATGGCCGAATCCACGTCTCGCCTGCGGGTCACGCAGGTGCG
Organism: Actinomycetota bacterium; assembly: GCA_044508215.1. GTDB lineage: Bacteria > Actinomycetota > Acidimicrobiia > Acidimicrobiales > Microtrichaceae > JAEZFI01. Next base: position 11,763 of record JBIQID010000006.1, read on the forward strand.
CTCATCCATCGGCACGAAGCCGAAGCAGCGCGGCGCGCTCCGCGCGCTCGGCCTCGGCCGCATCGGCAAGTCGAACGTCCTGCCGGACACCCGTGACATCCGGGGCCAGATCAACCGGGTCCCGCACCTCGTCACCGTCGAGTCGGCAGGCGAGGAGGTCCAGTCGTGAAGCTCCATGACCTGCGCCCCGCTGAGGGCGCGACCCGTCGCGCCAAGCGCGTCGGGCGTGGCACCGGTGGCAAGGGCGGCAAGACCGCCGGCCGTGGCACCAAGGGCCAGAACTCCCGCTCCGGTGGTGGCGTCCGCGTCGGCTTCGAGGGCGGCCAGCTCCCGATGCACATGCGGATCCCGAAGCTGCGCGGCTTCAACAACCCGTTCCGGGTCGAGTACCAGGCGATCAACCTGGACACGATCCAGGACAGCGGCCTCGACGAGGTCAGCCCCGAGACGCTGCTCGCGAAGGGCCTCGTCTCGAAGGGTGCGCTGGTGAAGGTGCTGGGTCGCGGCGAGCTCGACCGCAAGGTCACCGTCCGCGCCCACGCGTTCTCGAAGTCCGCCGAGGCGGCGATCGAGGCCGCAGGTGGCACGGTCGAGCGAATCGACCTGCCGTTCAAGGTGCGGCCGGCCTTCCACGGCTCCGCCCACACCAACCGCTAGCGTCGGCCGCCTGCCCGGGGGAGTCCCATCGTGTTGAAGTCGATCCGCAACGTCCTCTCGATCGGTGAGCTGCGCGGGAAGATCCTGTTCACGATCGGGATGATCGTGGTGTACCGGATCGGCTCGTACATCCCGGCGCCCGGGATCGACCAGAACGCGGTTGCTGCGATCAAGCGGTCCGCCCAGGAGGGCGGCGTGCTGGCGTTCCTGTCGCTCTTCAGCGGCAACGCCCTCACGCAGTTCGCCGTGTTCGCGCTCGGCATCATGCCGTACATCACCGCGTCGATCATCATGCAGATCCTCACGGTGGTGATCCCCAAGCTGCAGCAGTGGCAGGAGCAGGGAGCCGTCGGCCAGCGGAAGATCACGCAGTGGACCCGCTACCTCACGATCGCCATCGCGGTGATCCAGTCGACGGGCCTCGTGTACCTCTTCAACAACGGTGGCTTCACCAACGACCCGAACCTGCAGCTGGTGCCGAACTTCGGCCTCTACCGGGTGTCGCTGATCGTCATGACGTTGACGGCCGGCACGGCGATCCTGATGTGGATCGGCGAGTCGGTCACCCAGCGCGGCGTCGGCAACGGCATGTCGCTCCTCATCTTCGCCTCGGTGGTGTCGTCGCTCCCGGCGACCGCAGCCCAGGTGAAGGCAACCGCCGGCTGGGGCGGGGTGGCGCTCGTGATCGGGATGATGATCGTCATCCTCCTCCTGATCGTGTTCATCGAGCAGGGGCAGCGCCGCATCCCGGTGCAGTTCGCGAAGCGGGTCGTCGGCCGCAAGATGTACGGCGGCCAGAGCACCTACATCCCGCTCAAGGTGAACATGGCCGGCGTGATCCCGATCATCTTCGCTTCGGCGGTGCTCAACCTGCCGGTGCTCCTCAGCCAGGTGCTCCCCCAGGACACCGGGTGGGGCAGCGCGGTGGCGCGGTGGATCGACGAGAACCTCCGCTCCGGGACGAGCGTGCCGTACCTCGCCTTCTACGGGCTCCTGATCCTCGGCTTCTCGTACTTCTACACAGCGATCAGCTTCGACCCGGTGCAGCAGGCCGACAACCTGCGGAAGCAGGGCGGGTTCATCCCCGGCATCCGGCCCGGCCCCCAGACCGAGCGCTACCTGGCGAAGGTCCTCAACCGGATCACGCTGCCGGGCGCCGTGTTCGTGGCGTTCCTGGCGCTGGTGCCCGCCCTCGTGATCGCGGCGGTCCTCAGCGACCCCGACGGCCAGATCGGCTACAACTTCGGCGGCATCTCCCTGCTCATCGCAGTGGGCGTGGCGCTCGAGACGATGAAGCAGATCGACGGCCAGCTGATGATGCGGAACTACGAGGGCTTCCTGAAGCTCTGATCCGCCTCTCGAGGGCCCCGGCCCGGCCACCGACGGCCGGCCCCGTTTTGCGAGCAGCAACGAAACCTGTTGGAGTTTCCCGATGCCGTCCGGTCACAGGCTCATCATCTTCGGCCGCCAGGGCGCCGGGAAGGGCACCCAGTGCGAGCGGCTCGCGGCGCACTACGGCGTGCCGCACATCTCCACGGGCGACATGCTCCGTGCGGCCGTCCGCGACGGCACCGCCTTCGGCCTGAAGGCCAAGGAGTACATGGACGCCGGCAAGCTGCTGCCCGACGACATCATGGTGGGGCTGGTGGCCGAGCGGCTCGGGCAGCCCGATGCGATCCCCGGCTGGCTGCTCGACGGGTTCCCCCGCACCATCGGCCAGGCCGAGGCGCTGGCGGAGGTCACCGCCGACGCCCCGGTGGACGTGGCGGTGAACCTCGAGGTGCCCGAGTCGGTGGTGATCGAGCGGATCTCGTCCCGCCGGGTCTGCTCCAACTGCGGCGCGATCTACTCCACCTCGAAGCCCCCGACGAACCCGTGGACCTGCGACCGCTGCGGCGGAGAGGTCGTGCAACGGGCGGACGACACCGTGGAGGCGGTCCGCAGCCGCCTCGACGACTACCGGGCCCAGACCGAGCCGCTCATCGAGTGGTTCGGGGCGAAGGGCAAGCTGGTCACGGTGGACGGGGACGCCGACCCCGACACGGTCTTCGACCGGATCGTGGCGCAGGTGGAGGCCGCGGTGGCCTCCGGCGGGACCGCCCCCGGGTGAGGCCAACCGCGGTTTGTACCACACCAGGGGACGCCGATAGGCTCTTTCGTCGGCCTCCCGCTCGGTCCTTCCGGGTGCGCGCTGGCCGTCCGAAGTTGAACGCCCGCGCGGCGACCTGATCAGGAGAGCGTCCTGCCCAAGCCCAAAGAAGATGCGATCGTCCTCGAAGGGACCGTGATCGAGCCGCTCCCGAACGCCATGTTCCGGGTGGAGCTCGAGAACGGGCACAAGGTGCTCGCCCACATCTCGGGGAAGATGCGGATGCACTACATCCGGATCCTTCCCGGCGACAAGGTCCAGGTGGAGCTCACTCCCTACGACCTGACCCGGGGCCGCATCACCTACAGGTACAAGTAGCACGGCGGTCCCGCCGCCACGCACCCGGGCCAGGACCCGGGCCCGTGTCCTCCGGGGCACGGGGACGAGAGACACCAGAACACAGAGCTCGACACACGCTCCCAGGTCGTCCGGCCCCAAGCCGGACGAGAACGGGGAGGGGTCGAGAAGGGACACCGATGAAAGTTCGACCGAGCGTCAAGCCGATCTGCGAGAAGTGCCGGGTGATCCGTCGCCACGGGCGCGTGCAGGTCATCTGCGACAACCCCCGCCACAAGCAGCGTCAGGGCTGAGAGGAGCACCATGGCACGCATCGCAGGGGTCGACATCCCCAGGGAGAAGCGCCTCGTCATCTCCCTCACCTACATCTACGGCATCGGCCGCACCGCGGCCGAGGGCATCTGTGAGGCCACCGGCATCGAGGCGTCGACCCGGGTCCGCGACCTGACCGACTCCGAGGTCAACAAGCTCCGTGCGCACATCGAGGAGCACCTCAAGGTGGAGGGCGACCTCCGCCGCGAGGTCAGCCAGAACATCAAGCGCAAGATGGAGATCGGCTGCTACCAGGGCCTGCGGCACCGCCGCGGCCTCCCCGTCCGGGGGCAGCGGACCCACACCAACGCCCGCACGCGCAAGGGCCCCAAGAAGACGGTCGCCGGTAAGAAGAAGGTCAGGAAGTAATGGCCAAGCCATCCGCTGGTGGGCGTCGCCCACGCAAGAAGGAACGCAAGAACGTCTCCCATGGTGTGGTCCACATCAAGAGCTCGTTCAACAACACGATCGTGTCCATCACGGACCAGGAGGGGAACGTGATCTCCTGGGCCTCTGCCGGCAACGTCGGGTTCAAGGGCTCACGGAAGTCCACCCCGTTCGCTGCGCAGATGGCCGCCGAGCAGGCCGCCCGGCGTGCGATGGAGCACGGTCTCAGGAAGGTCGACGTCGTCGTGAAGGGTCCGGGGTCCGGTCGTGAGACCGCCATCCGCTCGATCCAGAACGTCGGCATCGAGGTCACCGGCATCAAGGACGTCACGCCGGTGCCCCACAACGGTTGCCGTCAGACCAAGCGGCGGAGGATGTAGGAGATGGCCCGCTACACCGGACCCAAGGCCCGCGTCTCTCGCCGGCTCGGCATGAACATCTGGGGCACCAAGGGCGAGAACATCGCCATGGAGAAGCGCCCCTACCCGCCCGGCGAGCACGGTCGCACCCGACGCCGCGGCAACGTCAGCGAGTACCTGCTCCAGCTGCAGGAGAAGCAGAAGGCCCGCTTCACCTACGGCTTCAACGAGCGGCAGTTCCGCACCCTCTACGCCGAGGCGTCCCGCCGCCCGGGCGTGACCGGCGAGAACCTGCTCACCTACTGCGAGCTGCGCCTCGACAACGTCGTGTACCGGGCCGGCTGGGCGTCGACCCGGCCCCAGGCCCGCCAGTTCGTGAACCACGGCCACGTCGACGTCAACGGTCGCCGGGTCGACATCCCGAGCTACCGGCTGCGGAAGGGCGATGTCGTCCGCCTGCGTGACAAGGCCCGCAACCTGGTGCTCATCCAGTGGAACATGGACAGCCTCGGTCGAACGCCCCCGGCGTGGCTCGAGACGTCCGACGGCGGCCAGGAGGTCACCGTCCGCGAACTGCCCATCCGTGAGCAGATCGACACGCCGGTCCGCGAGCAGCTCATCGTCGAGCTCTACTCCAAGTAACCCCTCCCCGCCCTACCCCGAGGTACCACGCACATGTTGGTCATCCAGCGCCCGACCGTCGAAGCGATCGACGACGGCACCGCAACAGAGACGCGGCAGCGGTTCGCGATCAGCCCGCTCGAGCCGGGCTTCGGCCACACGATCGGGAACTCCCTGCGTCGCACGCTGCTCTCGTCGATCCCCGGTGCAGCCGTCACGCAGGTCCGCTTCGACGACGCCCTCCACGAGTTCGACACGATCCCGGGCGTGGTCGAGGACGTCACCGACATCATCCTCAACCTGAAGGACCTCGTCCTGGTCTCGCACTCTGACGACGCCGTCACGCTGCGGCTCGACCAGAAGGGCCCGAAGGACGTCACGGCCGCTGACATCCAGGTGACCTCCGACGTGGAGATCCTCGAGCCGGAGGCGCACCTTGCGACGCTGAACGGCAAGGGCCGCCTCGCCGTCGACCTCACCGTGGAGCGGGGCCGGGGGTACCTCGCTGCCGAGGCGGGGCGTGGGAACACCACCATCGGCGTGATCCCGATCGACGCGATCTTCTCGCCGGTGCGGCGCGTGTCGTTCAACGTCGAGCCCACCCGTGTGGAGCAGTCGACGAACTACGACCGCCTGGTGCTCGACATCGAGACCGACGGGTCGATCTCGCCGCGCGAGGCCCTCGCCTCTGCGGGCGCCACGCTCCGTGCGCTCGTCGAGCTGGTCGAGAACATGTCCGACGAGCCGCAGGGCCTCGAGCTGGGTGAGGTGGTCGCTCCGGCCGCCACGTCCCCCGACCTCGAGCTGCCGATCGAGGACCTCGACCTGTCCGAGCGTCCCCGCAACTGCCTGAAGCGTGCCCAGGTCAACACCGTGGGCGAGCTGCTGCAGAAGAGCGAGGACGACCTGCTGGCCATCACCAACTTCGGCCAGAAGTCGCTCGACGAGGTCATCGAGAAGCTCGACGAGCGAGGGCTGTCCCTCCGGGGTCGCTGACCCGAACCGACCGTGGCGGCCGAGCCGCCGCCCCATCCGAACGGGCGCCCAGCGCCGAGGAGACTGAGGAACCGCAATGCAAGCACGACCGAAGAAGGGCCGCCGGTTCGGCGGGAACGCCGGGCACCAGCGTCTGCTCATGGCGAACCTGGTGTCGTCGCTGATCGCCGCTGAGGGCATCGTGACCACGGAGGCGAAGGCGAAGGCGCTCCGCCCCGTCGCCGAGAAGGTGATCACGAAGGCACGCAAGGGCGGCCTCCACAACCACCGGCAGATCCTCGCCTACCTGGGGGACCAGGAGATCGCCGCGAAGCTGATGGACGAGATCGGCCCCCGGTTCGCCGACCGCGCCGGTGGCTACACCCGCATCCTGAAGCTCGGCCCTCGTCCGGGCGACAACGCGCCGATGGCGCGCATCGAGCTGGTCTGAACCCCCTCGCAGGGGTGACCGAAGGTCCCACGAGCCGCACCCGCCCGACGAGGCGTGTGCGGCTCGACCTGTCCTACGACGGCAGCGAGTTCCGCGGATTCGCCGCGAACCCCGGCGTGCGGACGGTGGGCGGTGAGCTGGAGGAGCGGCTGTCGCAGCTCTGCGGCGAGCCGATCAGCATCACGTGCGCCGGGCGCACCGACGCAGGGGTCCACGCCCGCCGCCAGGTCGTGACGTTCGACGCGCCCGTCGACCGCATCGACCTCGACCGGTGGGTCAGGTCGCTCAACCGCCAGGGCGGCGGAGCGGTGGCCGTGTTCGCCGCCGCGGTGGCCGACGACGACTTCGACGCACGGTTCTCCGCCACCTGGCGGCGCTACCGCTACTTCGTCCGGAACCGGCCCGACCCCGATCCGTTCCGCTCGAGGTGGAGCTGGTGGGTGGGGGAGCCCCTCGACCTCGCCGCCATGCAGACTGCGTCCGGCGCCTTCGTGGGCCGCCACGACTTCGCCGCGTTCTGCCGGCGGGCCCACCGGGCTGACGGCGAGCCGCTGTCGCTCGAGCGCGAGGTGCTCGACGCCGGCTGGGCCACGGAGGGGGAGGAGCTGCGCTTCGAGATCAGGGCGCGCGCGTTCTGCCACCAGATGGTCCGCTCGATCGTCGGCACGCTCGTCGACGTGGGACGGGGACGGATCCCGGCGGACGCGATCGGGGACATCCTGGCCTCCGGCGACCGGGCCCGTGCCGGCCAACTCGCGCCCCCACACGGCCTCCACCTGTGGGACGTCGCGTACGATGACGGGTCGCCAGCTTGATGGCTGAGCACGAGCGTCGGTAGGCTGTCCCGTCGCTTCTCCCGTGCTGTCCGCACCCGCTGTGCGTCGGGCACCCGGAGCCGAAGCGCCTCCCGGTCACACCGGGATCGCCTCGATCACATGACGATCCCCCAGCCAGAAGGTCCGCGCGTGCGCACGTACTCACCCAAAGCCTCAGAGATCAGCCGCAAGTGGCACGTGGTCGACGCCGAGGGCATGGTCCTCGGCCGCATGGCCACCGAGGTCGCCCGGGTGCTGCGTGGGAAGCACAAGCCCACCTTCGCCCCCCACATGGACACCGGTGACCACGTCATCATCGTGAACGCCGACAAGGTGGTCCTCACCGCCGGCAAGGCCGACGCCAAGCTGATCCACCGCCACTCGGGCTTCCCGGGCGGGCTCAGCACCACCACCTACGCCGAGCTCCTCGCGAAGAAGCCGGAGGAGGCGGTTCGCCGCACCATCCGCGGCATGCTCCCGAAGAACCGGCTCGGTCGCCAGCAGCTGAAGAAGCTGAAGGTGTACTCCGGCCCCACCCATCCCCACCAGGGTCAGCAGCCGGCCGAGCTGACCATCGACTCCGCTCGCGCCCGTTCCTGAGGTCAACTGAGATGCCACAGCCACTCGTGCAGTCCACCGGTCGTCGCAAGCGGGCGGTCGCCCGTGTCCGTGTCCGCGAGGGCAACGGCACGATCACGATCAACCGCCGGCCGCTCGAGGAGTACTTCCCGAACCCGACGCACCGGATGGTCCTCACCGAGCCGCTCAACGTGGTCGACCGGGCCGAGTCCTACGACATCGACGTCACCATCCACGGTGGCGGCGTCGCCGGCCAGGCCGGTGCGCTCCGGCTCGGCATCGCCCGTGCGCTCGTCGCGATCGACGAGGAGACCCGGCCCGAGCTGAAGAAGGCTGGCTTCCTCACCCGCGACGCTCGGGAGAAGGAGTCCAAGAAGTACGGCCTCAAGAAGGCCCGGAAGGCTCCGCAGTACTCCAAGCGCTGATCGGCGTCCCAGCCGTGCGCTTCGGGACCGACGGGATCCGAGGGCTCGCCAACCGCGACCTCACCCCCGAGCTGGCGCTGCTCCTCGGCCGCGCCGCTGCGCGCGTCCTCGGTCCGGGCCCGTTCGTGGTCGGACGCGACACGCGACGATCCGGATCGATGCTGGAGGCCGCGCTCAGCGCGGGCCTCTGCTCGGAGGGCGCCGACGTGCGCCTCGCCGGGGTGGTCCCCACGCCGGCCGTGGCAGCCGCGTGCGCCCGTGACGACATCAGCGGGGCGGTCATCTCCGCCAGCCACAACCCGTTCGAGGACAACGGCATCAAGCTCTTCGCCGCCGGCGGTTCGAAGCTGTCCGACGAGGTGCAGGCACGCCTCGAGGACCTGATCGACCGCATCGGCGTGGAAGGGCCGGGCCACCTGCCCACCGCCGGCGAGGTGGGCGAGACGACGACCGCGCCCGAGGTGGCGGCCCGCTATGCCCACGACGTCGTGGCCGCCCTCGAGGGACGTCGCCTCGACGGCCTGTCGGTGGTGCTCGACTGTGCGAACGGCGCCGCCTCGGAGGTGGCGCCCGAGGCGTTCAGGAGCCTCGGTGCCCAGGTCGAGGTGCTGCACGCGGCCCCGGACGGCACGAACATCAACGCCGGGTGCGGATCGACCCACCCCGAGGACCTGTTGGCCGCCGTACGCGCCCACGGAGCCGACCTGGGGTTCGCCTTCGACGGTGACGCCGACCGCGTGCTCGCGGCCGATCACCGCGGCGAGCTCGTGGACGGCGACCAGCTGATGGGTCTGAGCGCGATCGACCTCCGCGAGCGGGGCCTCCTGCGGAACGGCGCGATCGCGGTGACCGTGATGAGCAACCTGGGCCTGCGCCTCGGGATGAAGGCCGCCGGGATCGACGTCGTCGAGACCGCCGTGGGCGACCGCTACGTCCTCGAGGCGCTCGACGACCACGGCCTGTCGCTGGGCGGGGAGCAGAGCGGGCACCTGGTCTTCCGCGACCTGGCGACCACGGGCGACGGCCTGCTCAGCGCAGTGCTCGTCGCCGACGTGGTCGTGCGTCGGCGCACCCCGCTCGCCGACCTCGCCTCGGCGGCGATGCAGCGCCTGCCGCAGGTGCTCCGCAACGTGCGGATGGCGTCGCGGCCGCCGGACCTCCTCGAGCTGATCGCCGGGCCGGTCCACGAGGTGCAGTCCCGCCTCGGGGAGGCCGGCCGGGTGCTGGTGCGCCCGAGCGGCACCGAGCCGGTGGTGCGCGTGATGGTGGAGGCACCGGAGCTCGACGAGGCCGCCGCCTGCGCGGATCGCATCGTGGACGCACTCGGCGAGCTGGGGGCCTGAGGCCCGCCGGTGCCGGGACGGCGGTCCGTCCCTACACTTCGAGGGCCCGTACAGGAAGAGGAGCACCCGTCACATGTGCGGAATCATCGCTGTCGTCCGCAGGCCCGCTGAGCTGCGGGCGCCCGACCTCGGGCCGCTCGCCGAGCGGATCCGGGGCACGGTCGACGGGCTGACGGCCCAGATCGCCGACGTGGCGGAGCTCGAGCGCATCGGCGCCCAGCTCGCGTCGGTCGACCTCGCCTTGCGGGGCGTCGACGGCGTGGCTGCGCTGGTGCGCGACCGTGCCGGCGCCGCTCAGGTGGCGGACAGCATCGCCACGGTGGCGGCAGGGATCTCAGCGTTCGACGCCGAGGTCGAGTCGCGGTTCGCCGGCCTCACCGACGACGCACTCGAAGCGGCGAACGCCGCGCTGATCGCGATCAAGGACGCAGCCTGGTCGATCCAGCGCGACCGCCTCCGTGCCGCCGACGAGGTGCTGCTGCTGGCCGGTCCGGCTCCCGGTGACGCCGCCGTCGCCGCCTACTTCTCGCTCCACCAGGCCCTCTCCGCTCTCGACCGCCTCGAGGTGCGGGGCCGGGACTCAGCCGGCGTCGAGCTGGTGGTCTCCGGGCACGGCCTCGACCCGTCGGCCGGCCTCCTCCGTGCAGCGCTCGAAGAGCGGCGCTCGCCGCTCTTCACCTCGGGCAGCCTCTCGGTGTCCCCCAGCGGATCGCTCGTGTTCGTGTACAAGGCGGCCGCGGAGATCGGTGAGCTGGGCGACAACACCGCCGCGATCCGCGAGGCGGTGCGCGACGACGAGGTGCTCGCCCTCGCCCTGGCGACCCCGGGCGCGACCGCCCTGGTCCTGGGCCACACGCGGTGGGCGTCCGTCGGCATCATCAGCGAGCCGAACGCCCACCCGCAGTCGTCCACGGAGGGCACCGCCGATGCGGGCCCGTTCGTGACGGCCGTCCTGAACGGCGACGTGGACAACTTCGCCGACCTGATCGTGGCCGACGACCTCGACATCCCCGCCGCGATCACGACCGACGCCAAGGTCATCCCCACCCTCGTCGCCCGGCGCCTCGAGCGCGGCCTGACGGGCGCGGATGCGTTCCGCGACACCGTCGCCGAGCTGGAGGGCTCCGTCGCCATCGCAGCGAACGACGCCGACGACCCCTCCGTCCTGCGCCTCGCGCTGCGGGGGAGCGGCCAGGCCCTCTACGTCGGTCTGGCCGAGGGGGCGTTCGTGGTCGCGTCGGAGCCGTACGGGGTCGTCGAGGAGACAGCGCAGTACCTCCGCATGGACGGCGAGACGCCGTCGAACCCTGACAACCCCACCGGCAGCCGGGGGCAGATCATCGAACTGCGCTCCGAGCAGGCCGGTTCGATCGAGGGCATCACCCGCTGGAGCTACGACGGCACCGAGCTCCCCGTCCGCGCCGACGACCTCGACGTGGCCCAGATCACGACCCGCGACATCGACCGCGGTTCGTTCCCCCACTTCCTGCTGAAGGAGATCAACGACGCGCCGGGCTCGTTCCGGAACACGCTGCGCAACAAGCTGGTCGAGCGTGACGACGAGCTGGTGGTCGTGCTGGGCGAGAGCACCGTGCCGCAGTCCACGCGGGACCGCCTCGCCGACGGGTCGATCGCCCGGGTGATCGTCATCGGTCAGGGCACCGCCGCGGTGGCGGGCCAGAGCCTCGCCCACGCGCTCGCGGCGCTGACCTCCGACTCGCAGCTGCGCGTGGAGGCCATGCCGGCCACGGAGCTGAGCGGCTTCCGCCTGCGGGCCGACATGTCCGACACGCTCATCGTGGCGATCTCCCAGTCGGGGACCACGACCGACACCAACCGCACCGTGGACCTCGCCCGCGGCCGGGGCGCCACGGTGATCGCGATCGTGAACCGTCGGAACAGCGACCTCTGCGACAAGAGCGACGGGGTGCTCTACACCTCCGACGGCCGCGACGTCGAGATGAGCGTGGCCTCCACGAAGGCGTTCTACGCGCAGATCGCCGCCGGCCTCCTCCTGGCGCACGGCATCGCCGCATCGGTGCCGGAGGCGGTGCCGGCGTCGCACCCCGACCAGCAGCGGCTGCTCCGGGCGCTGGCCGAGCTGCCGTCCCGGATGGAGGAGGTGATCGCCGCCCGCGAGGAGATCGCCGACGCGGCCCGGCAGTTCGCGCCGAGCCGCCGCTACTGGGCGATCGTCGGCAACGGCGCCAACCAGATCGCGGCGCGGGAGATCCGGATCAAGCTCTCAGAGCTCTGCTACAAGTCGATCGCCTGCGACGCGACCGAGGACAAGAAGCACATCGACCTCTCGGCCGAGCCGATGATCCTCGTGTGCGCTGCCGGCCTGGTGGGCTCCACCGGCGACGACGTCGCCAAGGAGGTGGCGATCTACCGGGCGCACAAGGCGGCCCCGATCGTGATCGCCACCGAAGGCCAGGCACCGCCCGCCGCGCTCGCCGTGATCTCCGTGCCGCACACCGACGAGCGGCTGGCGTTCGTGCTGTCGGCGATGGCCGGGCACCTCTTCGGCTACGAAGCCGCGCTGGCCATCGACGCCCAGGCCAGACCGCTTCGTGAGGTCCGGGTGATCGTCGAGTCGATCGTCGACCGGGCCGCGGCTGACGGCGCCGTCCCCGAGGACCTGCTCACCGCGGCCCGCCCGGACCTGTCGCCGCTCGTCACCTCGTTCTTCGACGGGCTGCGCTCGGGCGCCTACAACGGCCACCTCGAGGCCGGCTCTGCGGTGCGGCTCGCCTCGCTGCTGCGGTACGCCGTGGGGATCTCGCCACTCGACGCCTACCAGAGCGAGTTCGGCAAGGTCGGCACGCCGAGCGTGCTCCTCGACGACCTGATCTCGGGCCTGACGACCGCCATCGAGGAGCTCACCCGCCCCATCGACGCGATCAAGCACCAGGCCAAGACCGTGACCGTGGGCATCAGCCGCTCCGACGAGTCGCTCCTCCAGATCCCGCTGGTCGCCGCCACCCTCGACGCCGGCGCCGCCAGGGACCGCCTCGCCTACTCGACGCTCCGCTCCCTCGGTGAGCTCGACCCCGCGGTGGAGGAGGTCGTGGGCTTCACCCGGTACCGCGTGGAGCAGATGGACGGCGCGGACCCCACCGCCGTGGTGGTCGACCGGGGTGGCATCGCAGCGAACCTGGCCTCGCGCACCGACCGCGACCCACGGCTGCGTGGCACCAAGCACCTGGTGGCCCGCGAGCAGGAGCTGATGGTGGCGAAGGGCCGCAGCGACGGCCGGACCGTGCTGATCGTGCCCGAGACGAAGGACGGCGTCACCACCGAGCTGACCCTCCTCCACATCCGGCTCCACGACCGGCTGCCCGCCGCCACCATGCGCGGCGTGCTGCAGGGCTACCGCCGCCGCTACCAGTCGCTCCGTGAGCTGGTGACGGAGACGGAGGACTCGTTCCGCGAGGACCTCCTCGCCAGCCAGGCGGTGGTCGACCTGCTCTGCGACCCGCTGCTCGACCTGGCCGAGCGCTGGCGGTGAGCGCGGTCCCGCCCGGACCGGTGGTCGGGGTGGGCATCGACCTCGTCGAGGTCGGACGGATGAGAGAGGTGTTGGCGCGCACGCCCCGCTTCGCCGATCGGGTGTTCACCGAGGCGGAGTGGGAGTACTGCTCGTCACGACCGTCGCCGGAGGTCCACGCTGCCGCACGGTTCGCGGCGAAGGAGGCGGTGCTGAAGGCGATCGGCGCCTCGATGTGGGACGGGCGTCTCCGCGACATCGAGGTCGTGCGCACCGATGCGGGCCCCGCTGTGCGGGTGTCCGGTGGCTTCGCCCGGCACGCGGGCCACGTGGCGGGGTGGCACCTCAGCCTCACCCACACCGACACCACAGCCGCCGCGGTCGCCGTCGCGGTCGGCGTCGCCTGAGCACACTGGGACCATGCGCGACGTCGTCACGCCCGAGGAGATGGCAGCGATCGACGCCTCGGCTCCCGAGAGCGAGGACGTGCTGATCGCCCGTGCCGGTGCGGCGGTCGCCAGGGCCGCCATCGGCATGCTCGGCGGCACCTACGGCCGCCACGTGGTGGTCCTCGCCGGCCCCGGCAACAACGGTGCCGACGGCCGCGTCGCGGGGGAGCGGCTGGCTCGCCGTGGAGCCCGCGTCACCGTGCTCGACGCTCGGAGCGCCGACTCCCTGCCGGCCGCCGACCTCGTGGTCGACGCTGCGTTCGGGACAGGGCTCAGCCGCCCCTACGTGGCGCCGGACCCGGGCGGGACGCCTGTGCTCGCCGTCGACATCCCGTCGGGGGTCGACGGCTCGACCGGCGAGCTGCTCGGCCGTCCGATGAGAGCGCAGCGGACCGTCACCTTCGCCGCGCTGAAGCCCGGCCTGCTCCTCGGACCGGGTCGGGACCTCGCAGGAGAGCTGGAGGTCGCCGACATCGGGCTCGACACCTCCCGTGCCTCCATCCACCACGTGGAGGACGCCGACGTGGGCGGCCTCTGGCCGCGCCGTCCGTCCGACGCGCACAAGTACCACGCGGCCGTCTGGGTGGTCGCGGGGTCGCCGGGCATGACGGGCGCCGCACAGCTGGCCGCCACCGCGGCGTTGCGGGCCGGCGCGGGCTACGTCCGCTCGAGCGTCCCCGGTGCCCACGAGCACCTGCCGGGCCCGATCGAGGCCGTGGGCCGGCTGCTGCCCGAGCGGGGGTGGGCACAAGAGGTGCTCGCGGACGAGCGGATGCGGGCGCTCGTGGTGGGCCCGGGTGCCGGTCGGAGCGATGACCTGGCCGAGGAGGTGGCCATCCTCCTGGCCAGGGCCGGGACCGGAGGGGGCGGCCGCCCGCCGATGGTGCTCGACGGCGACGGCCTCTGGGCGCTCGCCCAGCAGGACGCGCCGGTGATCGCCGATGCCCACCTCGTGGTCCTGACCCCGCACGAGGGCGAGCTGCGGGCGCTCACCGGTCGGCCGCCCGGGCCGGACCGCATCGCCGAGGCGCGGGCGCTGGCCGACCGGCTGGGGACCGTGGTGCTGCTGAAGGGGCGGACCACCGTGGTCGCCGACGCCTCTGGGGCGGTGCGGCTGGTGACGAGCGGCGACGAACGGCTGGCGACCGCCGGCACCGGCGATGTCCTCTCGGGGGTCATCGGCGCGCTCCTCGCTGCCGGAGTGGCACCGTTCGATGCGGCAGCGCTGGGCGCTCACGTGCACGGGCGGGCCGCAGCGCTCGGCCGGCGGGTCGGCCTCGTCGCCGGGGACCTGCCCGACCTGGTGTCCGCCGTGGTCTCCGAGCAGCTCGGCATCGATCCGGGTGCTGTGGAGCATCTGGGACGCGGCGTAGCCTGACGGGATGGTGACGGCGACGTCGCGCCCCGCTCGGGTGCTGATCGACCTCGACGCGATCCGTCACAACGTGTCGGTGCTCAGCGGCCTGGTCGCCCCCTCCCGCATGTGCGCGGTGGTGAAGGCCGATGGGTACGGGCACGGGGCCCTGGCAGCGGCGCGGGCGGCGCTCGCCGGTGGCGCCACGTGGCTGGGCGTCGCAGTGGTCGACGAGGGGCTCGCTCTCCGCTCCGCCGGGATCGACGCGCCGATCCTGTTGCTGTCGGAGCCGCCGCCCGACGCCATGGCCGACGCGCACGGCGGCTGGCTCACCCCGACGCTGTACACGCGGGAGGGCGTGGCCGCGGCCCGTGCGGTGTGCACCCGGGGACACCGACCGTGGCCGGTCCACCTCAAGGTGAACACGGGCATGAACCGCGTCGGGGCCGAGCCCGAGGACGTCGGCGCGCTCGCCCGCTCGGTGGCAGACGACCCGAAGCTCGTGCTCGAGGGTGTGTGGACGCACCTCGCGGTGGCCGACGAGCCAGAGCGCCTGGAGACGGCTGACCAGCTCCGCCGGTTCGGCGAGGTGACCGCGGCGCTGCGGGAGGCCGGCACCTCACCGGAGATGCTCCACGTGGCGAACTCCGCGGCCGCGATCGCCCACCCCGCGACGCGTCTGGACCTCGTGCGCTGCGGCATCTCCATCTACGGGATCGCTCCGGCTCAGGGCCTGGCGGACGGGCTGGACCTGCGTCCGGCGATGTCGGTGAGCGCGTCGGTGTCGTTCGTGAAGCGCGTGCGGGCGGGGGAGTCGGTGTCGTACGGGCTCCGCACGACGTTCGAGCGGGACGCCAACGTGGCGACCGTGCCGGTGGGCTACGCCGACGGCGTCTCCCGCCGCCTCGGCTCGACGGGCGGTGAGGTGCTCCTGGCCGGGCGCCGTCGGCCGATCGTCGGCTCGATCACGATGGACCAGCTGATGGTCGACTGCGGCGACGACGAGGTCGCGGTGGGCGACGAGGTCGTGCTCCTCGGTTCCCAGGGCGACGAGCACATCGGGCCGGAGGAGTGGGCCCGCCGCCTCGACACCATCGCGTACGAGGTGGTGTGCGGCTTCGGGCCTCGCCTGCCGCGGGTGGTCGATCGGCCGGTTCAGCCCTCGCCGGCGGGCGTCGTCGGGGCGGCCACCACCGTGATCGTCGGCACCTCGTCGTAGCGCAGCTCCACCTGCGTCCCGTCGATCCCCTCCACGAGGCAGCGGACGCGCACCGTCGCCGGACCGGCCGGGAGCTGTGGCGGCACCGTGACATCACCCGACCAGGTTCCGTCCGGCGTGGTCGGGATGGACCCCGCAGGCTGGAACGCGGCGGTGGAGACGGCCCCACGAGCCACCTCGTACTCGACTGCGGGACCGGAGCAGCCATCGCCCTCGACCCGCACGGTGCCACCGGCGGTCACCGAGTCGGTGGCTGCCCGGGCCGTGCGGACCGCCTCGGCGCCGACGGCGAACGTGGTGCCCGGGAGGGCGCCGCGAGCCGGCCGGAACGACCCGCAGAGCACCCGCACGCCGTACCAGCCCTTCGGCGCGGCGTCGATCTGGACCGTCGCGGTGGCGCGGAACCACATCGACGTGGTGGCGGTGGCCCGGCCCAGGAGGGCAGCGCTGGCGGTCGAGGTGTCGTCGCCCAGCACGAACACCTCCGCACGGACGCCCTCGGTGGTGCCCTCGCCGGCGCAGTTCGCCGCTCGCACCTTGACCGAGACGGGCTGGTCGGCGGCCGGGCGGGCCGGGGTGCTCGACACGCGGACCCTCACCGGCGACGCCTGCGCTGCGGCGGGTCGCTCGGTCGACACGAGCGGTGCGACGGCGATCGCCAGCACCACGAGCGCGGCGCCCCGACGCGCCCAGCGATGGGCGACGGGCCGGACGGCGGCGCGGCGGGTTCCGTCGTGTGCCACGACGACAGGGTAGGGGCGGAGGGCCCGCCCGGATGGCCGGCCACGGCGGCTGGGTAGTGTGACGCCGTGACCTTCAGCGTCCGCACGGACTCCGCCGCGTCCACCGTCGGCCTCGCCGCGGCCATCGCCGAGCTCCTGCAGCCGTCCGACCTCCTCGTGCTGAGCGGCGACCTGGGTGCCGGCAAGACCACGTTCACGCAGGGGGTCGGCCGGGGTCTCGGCGTCGAGGCGCACATCACCAGCCCCACCTTCACGATCGTGCGGTCGTACGAGGGCCGCCTGCGGTTGAACCACCTCGACGTCTACCGGCTGGAGCAGCTCGACGAGGTGACCGACCTCGGCCTGAGCGAACTGCTCGACGACGGGTCGGTGACGTTGATCGAGTGGGGCGACCGGATCCTCCCCGTCCTCGGCCAGGACCACCTCGAGGTCCGGATCCGCCTGGGCGACGGCGACGACGACCGGGTGGTGGAGCTGACCTGCACCGGCCAGAGGTGGGCCGCCCGGCAGCGGGCGCTCCGCACCGCCGTGGACGCGTGGGCCGACGGAGCCGGAGGTGCGCCGTGCTGATCCTGGGCATCGAGACCGCCACGCCGCAGGTGGGCTGCGCCATCGGCGGGCACGAGGGGGTCCTCGGCCTGGCCCAGTCGGCGAAGGGCAAGCGCCACGCCGAGAGCCTCGCCCCGCAGATCGAGTTCCTCTGCGAGCAGACGGGCGTGGAGCTGTCGGAGATCTCGATCGTCGCCGTCGACGTGGGCCCCGGGCTCTTCACTGGCATGCGGGTGGGGATCGCCACGGCGAAGTCGCTCGCCTACGGACTCGGCGTCCCGATGATCGGCGTGCCGAGCCTCGACCTCGTCGCCTACCCGGTGCGCTACTCCTCGCGGCTGATCGCTGCGACCCTCGACGCTCGTCGTGGCGAGGTGTACTACGCGCTGTACCGGCAGGTCCCCGGCGGCATACAGCGGATCGGTGACCACTCGATCGGCACGCCGGACGACCTGGCGTCGGAGCTGCTGGCGACGGGTGAGGAGATCCTCCTCGTCGGTGACGGCGCCCTCCGCTACCGGGAGACGTTCGACGGCATCTCGAAGGTCGAGCTGGCGGACGCCGGCTTCGCCCACCCCTCCGCCTCGTCGCTCGTCCACCTGGCGCACGCACGTGGCATGCGCGAGCAGTTCTCGCGCCCCAACGAGGTGGAGCCGATCTACCTCCGCAAGCCCGACGCCGAGATCAACTGGGTGACGCGGGACGGCTCATGACCTCGAGCCGGCCGGCGATCAGCGAGGCCCCGCTCGGAGAGGTGGTGGTGGCCCCGATGCGCCGGCGGCACCTTCGGGGCGTGGTGCGGATCGAGCAGCAGACCAACCACCGGCCCTGGTCGCAGAGCCTGTTCGCCGGTGAGCTGGCCCTCCCGCACTCCCGCCGCTACGTGGTGGCCCTCGAGCGCTCGGCCGTGTGCGGGTTCGGGGGTGTGATGCTCACGGGGCACGAGGCGCACGTCACGAACATCGCCGTCGATCCCGTGCACCACCGCCGCAGCATCGGCACCCGCCTCATGACCGTGCTCATCGGGGCCTGCCGCGCCGCCGGCGTGGACGACGTGACCCTCGAGGTGCGCATGTCGAACCGTGGGGCCCAGGAGATGTACCGCCGGTTCGGGTTCGCACCCGGCGGGATCCGGCCGAAGTACTACGCGGACGTGGGGGAGGACGCGCTCATCATGTGGGCCAACGACGTCCGATCGGACGCGTACGGCGAGCGCCTGGCGGAGATCGCCGCGTCGCTCGACCCCGGGCTGCGGACGGTCGGGCTCGAGGAGTGGGTCCCGCCGGAGCGGGCGTAGGCTGCGGACGTGATCGACGTCGACGCGCCCATCCTGGGGATCGAGACCTCCTGCGACGAGACGGCCGCCGCCGTGGTGTCGGGAGCCCGGACGGTGATGAGCTCGGTGGTGTCGTCGCAGATCGACCTCCACGCCCGCTACGGCGGCGTGGTCCCCGAGATCGCCAGCCGGGCCCACCTCGACCTCATGATCCCCGTGGTCGCCGAGGCGATGCTCGAAGCGCGGGTGGACCAGCGCGACGTGGCGGCGGTGGCCGCGACCCACGGCCCCGGCCTCATCGGCGCGCTGCTCATCGGCGTGTCGGCGGCGAAGGCCCTGGCGCTGGCCTGGGACGTGCCGTTCGTCGCCGTGAACCACCTCGAGGCCCACCTCTACGCGGCGATGCTCGAGGAGCCCGACCTCGAGCTGCCCCTCGTGGTGCTGCTCGTGTCGGGCGGCCACACGATGCTCGTGCGCATGGACGGGCCCGGCGAGTACCAGGTGCTCGGAGCGACCCTCGACGACGCGGCAGGCGAGGCCTTCGACAAGGTCGCTCGGTTCCTCGGCCTCGGCTACCCGGGCGGGCCCGCCATCGACGCCCTCGCGATGAAGGGCGACCCGCAGGCGATCCCGTTCCCCCGGGCGATGCTCGGAGAGGGCTACGACTTCAGCTTCAGCGGTCTGAAGACGGCGGTCGTGAACTGGGTCCGCAAGCACCCCGACGTCGACACGGCGGACGTGGCGGCGTCGTTCCAGCAGGCCGTGGTGGACGTGCTCGTGGAGAAGGCGCGTCGTGCTGCCCGTGAGGTGGGCGCCAAGGGGCTCTGCCTGGCCGGCGGGGTCGCCGCGAACAGCCAGCTCCGTGAGGCGGCCCTCGACGTCTGCGTCGACGAGGGCATCCGCGGCTTCCTCCCGTCCCGCACCATGTGCACCGACAACGCTGCGATGGTGGCGGCCGCCGGGTACCACCGGCTGCGGGTCGACGGTCCCAGCCCGATGGACACCGGGGCCGTACCGGGGCTGGGCCTCACCGGCTGACGAGCGGGTCGCTCGCGCGGGTCCGGCGCCCATCGGGTAGGTCAGCCCTGCTCGACCGCAGCGGCGACACCACGCCTTGTGATGCTGCTTAGCACTCTCACATCGGGACTGCTAAGTTGGCACTCGCACTCGGAGAGTGCCAACTGTCCGACCTCAGAAAGCCCCACGGAGGCACCTGCATGAACCTGCAGCCACTCGAAGACCGGATCGTCGTCAAGGCCGCAGAGGCCGAGGAGACGACGGCCAGCGGTCTCGTCATCCCCGACACCGCCAAGGAGAAGCCCCAGCAGGGCGAGGTCCTCGCAGTGGGCCCGGGCCGCTTCGGCGACGACAACGAGCGCATCCCCATGGACATCTCCGTGGGCGACAAGGTCGTCTACTCGAAGTACGGCGGCACCGAGATCACCATCGACGGTGAAGACCTCCTGATCCTCCAGTCGCGAGACGTGCTCGCGATCGTGAAGTGAGCTGATACCACATGGCAAAGATCCTGAAGTTCGACGATGAGGCACGGCGTGCCCTCGAGGCGGGCGTCAACAAGCTCGCCGACGCCGTCAAGGTGACCATCGGCCCCAAGGGCCGCAACGTGGTGCTCGACAAGAAGTTCGGCGCCCCCACGATCACGAACGATGGCGTGTCCATCGCTCGCGAGATCGAGCTGGAGGACCCGTTCGAGAACATGGGCGCCCAGCTGGTCAAGGAGGTGGCGACCAAGACCAACGACATCGCTGGTGACGGCACCACCACCGCCACGGTGCTCGCCCAGGCGCTCGTCCGCGAGGGCCTCCGCAACGTCGCTGCCGGGGCCAGCCCCGTCGGCCTGAAGCGCGGCATCGAAAAGGGCGTGGCCGCTGCGGTCGACGCCATCGCCGGCCTCGCGAAGGACGTCGACGACAAGTCCGAGATCGCCCAGGTGGCCGCCATCTCCGCTGCCGACCCGGCGATCGGCGAGGTCATCGCCGACGCGATCGACAAGGTCGGCAAGGACGGCGTGGTCACCGTCGAGGAGTCGAACACCTTCGGCATGGACCTCGAGTTCGTCGAGGGCATGCAGTTCGACAAGGGCTACCTCTCGCCCTACTTCGTCACCGACGGCGACCGTCAGGAGACGGTGCTCGACGACCCGTACATCCTGTTCGTCAACGGCAAGATCAGCTCGGTGCAGGACATGCTCCCGGTGCTCGAGAAGGTGATGCAGTCGGGCAAGCCGCTGGTCATCGTCGCCGAGGACGTGGAGGGCGAGGCGCTCGCCACGCTCGTGGTCAACAAGATCCGCGGCACCTTCTCGTCGGTGGCCATCAAGGCCCCCGGCTTCGGTGAGCGCCGCAAGGCGATGCTCGCCGACATGGCGATCCTCACCGGCGGTCAGGTCATCAGCGAGGAGGTCGGCCTCAAGCTCGACGCGACCACGCTCGACCTGCTCGGCCGTGCCCGCAAGGTGGTCGTCACCAAGGACGACACCACCATCGTCGAGGGCGCCGGCACCGAGGACGACGTGAAGGGTCGGATCGCGCAGATCAAGCGTGAGATCGAGAACACCGACTCCGACTGGGACCGCGAGAAGCTGCAGGAGCGGCTGGCCAAGCTCTCCGGCGGCGTCGCCGTGGTCAAGGTCGGCGCGGCCACCGAGGTGGAGCTCAAGGAGAAGAAGCACCGCATCGAGGACGCGCTGAGCGCCACCCGCGCTGCGATCGAGGAGGGCGTCGTCGCCGGTGGCGGCACCGCTCTGCTCCGGGCCCGCGGCTCGGTGTCGACCGCTGCCGAGAAGCTCGAGGGCGACGAGGCCACCGGCGCACGTGCTGTGTGGAAGGCGCTCGAGGCGCCGGCTCGCTACATCGCCGAGAACGCCGGCATGGAGGGCGCTGTCGCCGTCCAGCAGGTGGAGCGCGAGAGCGGCACGACCGGCCTCAACGCGGCCACCGGTGAGATCGAGGACCTGGTGAAGGCCGGCGTCATCGACCCCGCCAAGGTGACCCGCGCGGCGCTGCAGAACGCTGCGTCGATCGCCGGCCTCCTGCTGACCACCGAGTGCCTCGTGGCCGACAAGCCCGAGGAGGCCGCTCCGGCCATGCCTGGTGGCATGGACGGGATGGGCGGCATGGGCGGCATGATGTGACGACACCTGTCGCCAGGTGATCGAACGGGGTGGGCCGGTCCTTCGGGGCCGGCCCGCTCCGCGTCCAGGAGGAGGAAGTACGTTGACGGCGGTGAGCGAGCGGGGCGGACCCCAGCGGATCCCGCGACCGGAGCACTGGTCGGCGGGCGACCCGCCGCCGTGGGCGGAGCTCGACGACCCGGCATCCACGCTCGACGTCGATCGCCTGCACGACGCGTTCCGCGGTCGTCGGGGCGAGCCTTCACCGGTCGAGGAGGGCGGTGGCCGACCGGCTGCGGTCCTCGTGCCGATCCACCCTGGGCCCGACGGTGACCTGCACGTCGTGCTCACCCGACGTTCGGACACGCTGCGCCACCACACCGGCGAGGTGAGCTTCCCCGGAGGCCGGGTGGACCCGGGGGAGACGATCGTCGAGGCCGCACTGAGGGAGGCCGACGAGGAGGTGGCCCTCGACCCTGCCTCGGTGCAGGTGCTCGGCGAGCTGGACCACCTCACGACCGTCACCCGCCGGGCGTTCATCACGCCGGTCGTCGGCTGGGTGCCCGAGCCTCCCCGCCTCCGACCCAGCGAGGCGGAGGTCGCTGCCATCCGCCACGTCCCGCTGCGCGAGCTGCTGCTCCCCGAGGTGTACCGGGAGGAGCGCTGGGGCGTGGGCTCGACCAGCCGGCCCGTGTACTTCTTCGAGCTGGTCGGCGACACCGTGTGGGGTGCCACCGCCGCGATGCTCCGCCAGTTCTTCGCCCTCGCCCTGGACCTCGACCCCGGCAGCCGAGCGCAGTGGGACCCGGCGGGCGAGGCGCTCGAGGCGTGGGACCCGCCGCCCGGCTGGGACGGCTCGGCGGTCTGAGGGAACCGCTTCCCGCACCCAGGATGCCGGTACCCTCGTGGGATGCCGACGCTCAGCTTCGAGGGGGAGACGCACGGCGAGATCGTCGTGAAGGTGAAGCGCTGGCTCGCGTCCATCGAGGACCAGCCGGAGAGCCACCTCACCGCGGTCGAGGCGATCGAGCAGGGAGCGGAGCTCACGAAGGACGCGCTGCGGATCATCGCCGCGGCGGCACCCGGTCCGGTCGCCCAGAGCGACCTGCTGAAGGGCCTCACCTCGATGGGCTACAAGGCGACCGAGGCGACCAAGACGGCGCTCGTATCCGGCCTCGACGGCATCGAGGAGGCGACCGGTGGGAGCGTGGTGAAGCAGGTGCAGAAGGCGGGCCGGCGGGCGGCGTACGAGATGAACGCCACGATCGCCCGGCAGCTGCTCCGCTCGCTCCGCGGCTGAGACCGGGCCGGTGGGCGCACGGCTGAGCTGCCGGATCCTCGGCGGCCTCTCCGTGGAGATGGACGGCGTGGCGGTGCCGCTGGGTGGCGCGAAGCAGCAGATGGTGCTCGGACGCCTGCTGCTCGACCCCGGACGGGTCGTGCCGACCGATTCGCTCGTGGACTGGGTGTGGGGCGAGGACGCGTCGCCGTCGGCTGCGGCGACCCTGCAGGTGTACATGTCGAACCTCCGCCGGGCGCTGGCGCATGCGGCCGCCGAGCTGGACCGCCAGGTCCTCGTGACCCAGCGCCCCGGCTACCTCGCCCGCGTCGAGCCTGAGGAGCTCGACGTCGGCCGCTTCGAGGCGGGGTTGGCGGAGGCTGAGCGCTGCACGGCTCCTCGCGAGCGCGCGGCGATCCTGCGCTCGGCGCTCGATGAGTGGCGCGGCGCGCCGCTCGACGGCCTGCCCGTGCCGGCCGACGGCCTCGCTCCGCTGACCCGGCTCCAGCTGGTGCACGACGGAGCGGTGCAGGCGCTGCTGGAGGCGGAGCTCGACGCCGGTCGGCATCGCGAGGTCCTGGGCGAGCTCGAGGGCTGGCTGGAACGCCGGCCCCTCGACGAACGGCTGCGGGCGCTGCACATGACCGCGCTCTACCGGGCGGGTCGCCAGACGGACGCCCTCGCGTCGTACCAGCAGGCCCGCGAACTGCTCGCCGACGAGCTGGGGCTGGATCCGTCGCCGGAGCTGCGCGCCGTGGAGGCGCAGGTGCTCGCGCACGACCCGGCGCTGCAGGCCCCGTCCGCCCCCGCCACACCGTCGCGGTCAGGGCCGGACGAGTCGGTCACGGTCCTCCGGTCGTCAGTGCTCGCGCCGCTCGCCCGGATCGTGGTCGGCGGGCGGGAGATCGTGCTGGACCGCACCGTCACCACGCTCGGGCGGTCGCCGGATCGGAACGTCGTCCTCGACGACCGGAGCGTCTCGCGCCTCCACGCCGAGATCCGGCTGGTGGGGGCGGAGGCCACGATCGTCGACGTGGGCTCGTCGAACGGGGTGGTCGTCAACGGCCAGCGCGTCTCGTCCTCGCCGCTGCGCGACGGCGACGAGATCCGGCTGGGTGGGTGCGAGCTGACCTTCCGGACCACCGCCTGACGGCGGCAGCCGCAGCTCCCGCGGCGTCAGCCGCTCTGCTTCTCGTAGTTCGGGCCGAGGCCCACAAGGACCCGGGTGCCCTGCGGGAGCGAGTCGGCGGATGCCCCGCTGAGCGCCACCCCGACGATGGCGCAGCCCTCCGCCGGCCACTCCATCGGGTAGTCGTCACCGGTCGCCCACCAGCCGAGCAGGTCGCCGTCCGGGCTGACGACCTGGATCATGACGTCCTCGTGGGCGTCGGCCGTGAACCCGGAGAAGTCGAGGATCACACCGAGGGCACGACCTTTGGGCGCCGACGGCCGCTCCGTGTCGCACTCGAAGCTGATCCCGTCGGTGATGCCGCCACGGAAGGTGCGGATCCCATCGATCGACTGGCCGTCGAGCGCCTTCGCGATCTCCGGCGCATAGGCCTTCTCGGCGACCGCGGCGTCGATGAGCGGGCGAGCGAGGTCGATCGGGATCATGCGGTTGATCGAGTCGTCGGTCCTCGGGTTGGAACGTCGGAGGTTCGGCACGCCGATGATCCGTCCGTCGTCGTCCGCAGCGAGCCCGCCGGAGTTGCCGCTCCGGATGTCGGCGTCGATGTTGAACGACGAACGGTTCTCGCCGATCCGCTCGTCGCGGAGCGATCCCGACACCGAGCCGCGGGTGAGGGTCGCCGCGGCGCTCTCCGCCACGCCCGGGTAGCCGAAGATGCTGATGTCGTCGCCCGTCGCGACGTCCGACGAGCGGCCCAGCGCGACCGCCGTGAGCCCGTCGAGGTCGCCGTCCTCGATCTCGTTGCCGCTCAGCTTGCGCGTGATCCGGACGACGGCGAGGTCGAGGTAGCCGTCGGAGGCGACCACCTCACCGAGGAACCTGGGCTCGGCTGACTTGTCGAGGCCGGGCGCGATGGCGATCGTGATCCGGTCCGGGTCGTCGGGTCGTTCGTCGGCGAAGGTCCCGAAGAGCAGGCCCTGGCCGGGCGCCTGCGGGGCTGCGACGTGCGCGTTCGTGAGGATCAGCCCACGTTCGGCGTCGATGATGGTCCCCGACCCGGTCACGAAGCTGCCGTCGGCCTTCCCCCGGTACTCGGCCTGGTAGCTGAGGCGCACCGTGGCGCGGGCCAGCTCGTCGTCGTTCGGGCCCGAGGTGGAGGCGACGATCACGGCGATGCCGGCCACCACCAGCGCCACCAGCGCGACGGCCGCCACCCCGATCAGCGGCCCACGGGCCGCTCCCTGGCGGCGAGGCGTGCGGGTCCCGGTGGTCACGAGGACCACGCGCTCGCCGGCGTCGGGCGAGCCGAGCATGGCGGGGGTCGAGCCGACCAGGCGGTGGGAGGTGATCTTCCGTCCGTCGACGTAGGTGCCACCGGAGGAACCCAGGTCGCGGATGGTCCAGCCCTTGCCATCGTGGGTGAGCTCGGCGTGGGTGCGCGAGACGGTCGGGTTGCCCGACACGATCGTGCAGCCGGCCTCACGGCCGATCGTCGCCCGCTCGCCCGGACGGACCGTGGTGACGGTGCCGCCCACCTCGACGGTGAGGGCGTCACCCGTGACGATCGTGGGCCCCGCCGTCTCCCCCGAGCGGAGCGCGCCGCCCGGCCGGTTCTGCTCGCCGCCGATGATCACCGTGCCCGCCGCGCCCGACGGTGTCGGAGCGGGCTGGCCGGGTGCCGGTGCGGGCGGGTCGACCACGGCGGTCGGTTCGGAGGTCTTCACGCCGCTGCCCTGGGCGAGCTGCAGCTCGAGGCGCTCTCCTCCGGGCTCCTGGCCCAGCACGAGCGTGGTGGGCCCGACGAGCGCCATCGTGGTCACCCGCGTCCCGTCGACCCAGGTGCCCTGGCCGCTCTCGAGGTCCTGCACCATCCAACCGGTGGGCGTCGACACGATGCGGAGGTGGTGGCGCGACACGTTCACGTTGTCGACCTGCACGTCGTTGTCGTGGTCGCGCCCGACGTTCACCGCCGCGCCTTCGGGGACGGTGATCTCCCGTCCCGACCACCGGATCGTCAACGTGCTCATCGGAGGTTCCTCCTGGGTGCTGGCATCTGTTCTGTCGAGACGTTCATCGCGGGCCCACCTGTTCCGGGGCCTCGTCGATGGGGTCCTGCGAGGGTCCGCCGGTGGCGGTCCGCTCCCGGTCGACCTCGACGACGGCGCCCATCTCGCCCGTCGTCGCGTCGAAGGACCAGAGCTGGTCGCCGGTGGGGTCCACGGCCCACACCCGGCCGCCTCGGCTCACGGCGGCGCCGACGGCGGGCCCGTCGGTGACCTCGATCCACCTGGATCCGGGGCGGCGCTCCAGCCGGCCGTCCTCGATCTTCCAGCGGTTGTGTCCCACGACGCGGTCGTCGGGCCGGTCGGTGGTGGCGATCACCCTCGGCCGCGGGTCGAGCGGGTCGGCCGTGAAGCCCACCAGCACACCGGAGACGGTGAGGACGGTGTCCGGCAGCGGAGCGGGCGTGGTCGTCGAGGTGGTCTCCGTCGTCGTGGATGGCGCCTCGGTGGTGTCGGGCGTCGTCGGGGAGGGGGACCCCGCCACCTCGTCGCCGCCGGCGATCAGGCCGAGGCCGAAGCCGGCTGCCACCAGGGCGAGGGCGGCGACGACCGCCAGCGCAGTCCGTCCGATCCGGGACGGGCCGGTGCCCTCTGCCGCCGCGGCGGGGGTGGGTCCGGCGGTCCGTCGGGTGGGGACCGGTCGCGGCGCGCCGGCGCTCCCGACCCGCCGGAGCAGCGCCATCGACACGTCGTCGCCGCTCGCCTCCGCCGAGTCCGCCAGCCACGAGGGGAGCTCGTCCGACACCGCGTCGAGCCCGTCGCGCTTCAGCAGCTCGGCGAGCCCCATGACGGCGCGCTCACGCCAGTCGGGATCAGCGAACGAGTTGGCGTATCCGTCGCTGGTCAGCACGACCAGCGCCGGCAGGGGCTCCAACAGGACCGCCGATCGTGCGTCGTCAGCGGCGCCGGGAAGGCACAGCGAGGTGGTCTCGCCCCCCACGAGGCGGTCGTCCCCCGGCACGGGGGCGGCGACGGTGCCGTCGTCGAACGCCACGCTCGCGTCGCCGTCCCCGATCTGGACGAGGCCCGCCCAGTGGTCGGAGAGCACGGCCATCACCAGGGTCGCCCCGTAGGAGAGGTGCGGGTCGGCGTCGAGGTCAGCTCCGCCTCGGGTGGCCTCCTCGGCGGTGAAGGGGTGCCGCTGGTGGTGCTCGGTGACAGCAGCGCGCCAGCGGCTGACCACCTGGGCCGGGATCGTCGTGCCCACCTCCTCGACCAGCTGGTCGCTGTCGGGGCGGGCGCCGAGGCGTTCGAGGGCGTCGGCCCCCACCGCCGTCGCCACCTCCACCGCGAGGGCGGAGCCGACGTCGCTGCGGACGTACCTCGCGCCCCCGTGACCGTCGGCGACGACCGCCACCGTGCCTCCGGGGGCGTCCAGCACCCCGACGGCGTCCTGGTTGGGGAGCCCGCTGCGGCGGTGCGACGCGCCCAGGGCCGAGCCGGTCGTCGCCGTCCACCTGCGTCCGTCGGCCGCGCTCACCAGATCACCTCCGACGATGACGAGGCGACGACCCCCGGCGGGACAGACGCCGGCATGGGGGCCAGCTGGGAGGCGACCCTCGACGCGTGGGTGGAGGCCCAGCGGATCATCCGGACCAGCTGCTCGGGGTTGTTCGCCGTCACTGGACCGTGGTCGGACGACCCGCAGAACTGCTCGAGGACGCTCAGGTCGGCGTCGCGGCCGATCCCGACCGCCATCCGCACCGCCCGTCCGCCCATCGGCTCCGCGAGCAGCCGTTCGAGCGCCGCGTGGTACTCGTCGGTGGGCATCCCGTCCGAGATCAGGAGCAGTGCGGGCGGCAGCGCCCGGGCATCCATGGGCGGCACCCGGAGCTCGGGCACCAGCAGCTCGAACGCGGCCCCGAGGTCCGTGTAGCCCCCGCTCGTCAGGTCGATCCACCGCAGCTCGTCGACGGGGGTCGGCTCGGGGACGTGCCACTCGGCGCCCGAGGCGAAGCGGAGGACGCGCACGAGGACCCGGGCGTGCGGGTTCTGGGCTGCCACGTCGACCAGGTGGGGGAGGGTCTCCCGGATCGCGTTGTTGAGGGCGGCCATCTTGCCGTCGGCGGCCATCGACCCCGAACAGTCCGCGAGCACGAAGAAGTGGAGCGGCCGCGCGGCGAGCTGGGCGCCCGGACGTTCAGCCATCTCCCCTCCCCGTTCGTCTCCCGCCGGACCCGATGATGGCACTCGTGGAGGCCTCCGCAGTCGATCCGCTTACCATGTTCCATCGGACGGTGATGGGCGGGATCTGATGCTGCAGGCCGGTGCACGTTTCGTGCTGCCGAGATCGGGACGGGAGTGCACGGTGGTGCGCTTCTTGGGGGAGGGCAGCCAGGGCTCGGTGCACGAGGTCGCCGTCGGCGAGGCCGGCACGCGCCTGGCCCTCAAGTGGTACTTCCCTGGCGCGCTCGCCGACCACCAGCGCTCCGCGATCGAGGAGCTGGTCGAACGGGGTGCACCCGACTCCCGGTTCCTCTGGCCGTCCGAGGTGGTGGTCCTCCCGGGGGTCGAGGCCTTCGGCTACCTCATGCCGCTCCGTCCGGTGGACCACGTGAGCCTCTCGGACCTCCTGAGCGGCAAGGTCGACCTGCCGTTCTCCGGCGTCTGCATGCTCGGGATGGAGCTCGCCGACAGCTTCCTCGCGCTCCACAGCCAGGGCCTCTGCTACCGGGACATCAGCTTCGGCAACGTGTTCCTCCAGCGGACCACCGGCCGGCCGCTCATCTGCGACACCGACAACGTCGGCATCGACGGCGGCTCCACCTCGGTGGTGCTCGGGACCCGCCGGTTCATGGCACCCGAGATCGTGCGGCGCGAAGCCGTGCCGAGCACCGCCACCGACCTCTACTCGCTCGCGGTGCTGCTGTTCTACGTCCTCATGGTGGGCCACCCGCTGGTGGGGCGCCGCGAGCTGGAGTTCCAGCCCTGGGACGACCGCGCCGAGAGCATCCTGTTCGGGCGAGAGCCGCTCTTCGTCTTCGACCCCGACGACTCGTCGAACTCGCCGTCGCCCGAGCTCCACGAGGGTGTCCTCACCAACTGGCAGCTCTACCCCGAGCAGATCCGCCGGCTGTTCACCAGGGCGTTCACCGACGGGCTGAGGGATCCGCTCGGTGGCCGGGTCCGCGAGAGCGTGTGGCGCGCAGCGCTCGCCCGTGCACGCGACCTGGTGGTGCGGTGCCCCAGTTGCCGCAAGGAGAGCTTCTGGCGACCCGACGATCCCGTGGTGTGCTGGAACTGCCAGGCGACGATCCCGACGCCCATGCGCTTCGAGGTGGAGGGCCGTCCGCTCGTGATCAACGGTGACACGGTGCTCTGCCGCCACCACGTCGCCCTCGACTACGACTTCCTCACGGTGGTCGGGCGCGTGGCGCAGCACCCGGAGCACCCTGAGCGCTGGGGGGTCCGCAACGAGACCGACGAGAGCTGGCCCGTCCGCCTCCCCCACGGGGACGTGAACGAGGTGGCGCCCGGCCGTTCGGTGGCGCTGCAGCCCGGCACCACGCTCCGGGTCGCAGGCGCGACGGTGGCGATCACCTGGTGACGGGGAGCGGCTCACGACAGGGCGACCTCCCGTGCCGCCCCGCCCTCGGGGTGATCGAGGCGGCAGTGGGGAACGACGGCTCCGAGGATCTCCCCGACGAGGGTGAGCGGATCGGCGTCGACCTCCGTGCCGTCGTCGGTCGTGGTGGTGAGGTGCCCCTCGGCTCCGGTCCAGTCGAGCACGGTCACGCGGGTCCGCCCGTCGGGTCGGGGCGCCGTGATCAGGAGGTCGGCGGTTCCGGCGAAACCTGCGGGATCGACCAGGCCGGCGGCTTCGAGGGTCCGCATCGCCAGGTCACGCACGTCGAACACCGTGACCTCGATGCAGGAGTCCCCGGCGTCGTCCGATGACCGCTCCTCGATCGCTGCGGCGGTCGCCCCCTTCGCCGCCATCTGCGTCGAGGTGACCTGATCGTCTCGGGCCACGGAGATCCGGATCACCACGGTCGCGCCATCGAACACGTCCAGAGCGGCCGCGGCCTGGCCTGCCGCGCTCGGGAACGAGGAGCGTGGACCGGACCAGTGGGCGTGGTCCCACGAACGGGCGGGAACCAACTGGTCGCGAACGGTGGCGATCGCCGCCCCGTCGCGGCCGAGGAGGTCCACCAGGCCTTCGCCACGTCGCACCTCGACGACCTCGTCGAGCGCCATCAGGTCGCCGAGGTGGACGGCAAGCTCCCATCGAAGGCCTTCGGCGTCGCGGAGCCGCAAGGTGTCGGCGGACGCGTCGACGACCGCCCCGGTGAGGCGGCCGCCGATCACGAGCCGGTCGAGACCGTCGGCGTCCAGCTCGACGATCGCCGGTGACCCGGCGGGAGCGGTCGACCCGTTCACGCGAGCGCCACCGCCGGTCCGCCGAGCTGGGGGAACACGATGGTGGGGAACCGTGGGCGCAGGTTCCACAAGCGGTTCGGTCGTGCTGCCGGAGCTGCGACCGCAGTGTTGGCGGATGCTGCGGCGCCTCCGGGGCGGCGACCGAGCACACCTGCTGCTTCGCCCGGAGTCCCGACGCCGCCGATCGGGTTCGCCGGGTGCCCCGGCGGGAACGGGTTCCGTCCGCCGTAGGCAGCGTCGTCGCGCGGTCCGCCAACCGGTGGGATGTCCTCCACCTTGGGAGGGGTCGGGTCCGGCCGGTTCCAGCCGGGCTGGAAGTGGCCGCCACCCCCGACGCCGTCGACGGAGTGCGCCACGTCGCCGGCGGCGTGCCCCGCCGCGCGGTGGGCATCGATTGCGCCGTCGACCTTGATCGCGTACTTCGTGCCCGTGGACGCCCACCCGGCGACCGGGACCATCGAACCGAAGGAGAGGCCGGCGTTGAGCTTGTCGCCCTCGGCGAGGTAGATGAGACCGTTCGCGCCATCCGCCACCTCTCCGATGACGGGCACGAGCCCGGCACCGTCGAGCACGACGTGGACGGGCGTGAGCGCCTTCTTCCACCAGGGCCGCTTCGCCTCGGCCGGCTTGGGTGTGTCGGCGACGTGGTTCGGGGCGGCGCGGGTGAGGCCGTTCCAGGCGCTCGCCGCCTCGCTGTGTGCCTGGGAGAGGGTGGAGCGAACGTTGGACTCGAGCGACCACAGATCGCTCCACAGCGAGATCGGGTCCACCGGGATCGGGCTGGCGGATGCCTGCTGCGCCCGGTACTGGGCGGTCTGGTGTGCGTACTGCATCGAGGACTGGGCGGTGGCCAGCACCTCGGCGAGGGTGAGGGCGACCTGGCCGCCCTTCGCGAAGTTCCGGTACACGTTCCGGATCCGCTCCCGGCCGGCGAGGACGCTGCGGCCGTAGCGGTCTGCGGCCTGTCCGATCCAGAAGCTTCGGAGGTCGTGGTCGGCGGCGTTGAGCGCCTCGGAGGCGGCGAGCGAGCGGTCACGCTGCTCGTCGCCCACCTCGAAGCTGCCGAGGCTGACGAGGGCCTGACCGAGCTCGGCGAGCGCCTGGGGGTTGCCCGCCGGCATCGAGAAGGTGGGTGGGATCACGAACGTCATGGGATCAACCTCCGTGGGTCGGGCCGGCCGGCGTGAAGGACGCCGCGGCGAGGCCCTCGGTGGACTCGTACAGGGCTGCGGCCGCACGCAGGTCGTGGGCCGTGTTCTCGAGGCTCTTCGCCTCGGCTGCGAGCTCGCTGCTCCACTGGGTGATGAAACCCCGCAGTGCAGCGGCACTCGTGGGATCGCCGGTGGCCGGTGCCACCTCCGCCTGGTCCGCCAGGACGGAGGCGAGCTGGCGCAGTGCGTCTGAGAACTGCGCCGTCTGACCTGCCGCGTGCCACATCTGGCTGGTCTCGACGTCGAACGTCGCCATCGTGCTCACCTCCGTCCTTCGGTCCAGGGCCTCACGCTCAGCGAGCGAAGCGGCCGGCGTTCGAGCCTTCGGTGGCGGCGTACTCGGTGGCGGCAGCCTTCAGTGCTGCGACCGTCTCCTCGAGATCCCGCTGCACCTCGGTGGCGACCGTGTTCCAGCGGGCCATGAGGCGGTCGAACTCGCTGTTGGCACGGCCCTGCCAGAACGCCTGCGCCTGGGCGACCTCGTTCTTGACGGAGTTGATCCGCTCCATCAGCTCCCCTGCCTGGGAGCCGACCCGTCCGGCGGACGCCTGGAGGCTGCCGGTGTCGACCTTGAAGTTCTCGCTCATGTCATTTCCTTTCGTCGTGGCCGCTCCTTGCGACCTGTTGAGATCAGTGTCCGATGCGGTCCTTCAGGACTGCTTGGACTCGGCTGAAACCCAGGTCACGGGACCGCCAGCTGCAGCGCCGTCACCTCGCTGCCGTCCACGAGCACCCCGCGACCCGCCCCGACGGGGGCCGGGATCGGGGGAAGGCGCAGCCCCAGGCCGAAGGCCTCCTCGGTGGTCGGCTGCAACAGCACCACCCGCCGGAGGCTGGTCACGTAGCGGGCCCACGGTTCGAAGATCGACGCCAGGTCGGCCAGCCGGGCTCCGATGAGCACGAAGTGGTCGCGCTCAGCCGCGCCACGGACGATCCGCTCCAGCCGCTCCCCGACGCCCGGCATGCCGGCGAGGCCCTCGGCGTCGTCGAGCACCACGACGGCGGGGGTGGTGCCGTCGAGGACCCGGTCGAGGACGTCGCAGACCTCAGCTGGGCTCGCTGCGAGGTCCACCGCCGCTGCTGCCGCGGCCTGGTCCCGGAGTGGGCCGGGCCGGAGCGCGACCACCGCCACGCGACGACCGGGCTCGGCTTCGGTCGCAGCGTGGAGCGCGGACAGGAGCGCGGTCGAACGGCCCGATTGGATCGGGCCCGCCACGAGCAGCACCGGTGCGCCCCTCCTGAGGTCCACGCCGACGGCGTCGACCTCAGGGCCGCCCACACCCAGGACCAGCGGTGCGGCCGCGGGAGGCAGGTCACCGCGGTGGATCGTCGAGGGGAGCCGCCGCACGGGGAGGGGCCGGTGTTCGCTCGGCGACGAGGCCCACCGCTTCGCCACGCTGGTGATGTCGTCGGCGGAGGCGTGCGCCAGCTGCAGGTGCAGGGGGCCGTTGGTGATCGCCCGTCCGGGTGGCAGGCGCGGTGCGTCGCCGGCGCGCACCCGGAGGTCGACCATGGCGTAGTCCGCGGCGTCGGTCAGGCGGAGGAGCAGGCGCTCCGGCACGAGGCTGGCCTCCCGCATCCGCAGGTCGGTCTGCTGGGAGACCGAGAGCACCACGTGGACGCCGACGGCCGGACCGTTCTGGAGCAGCGACGGGAGGCGATCGGCGAGGCGGCCCGCTTCGATCCGCTCCACCGACTCGCGGTAGGCGGCGAGGTCGTCGATCAGGAGGAGCACCCACGGCTCGCCCGAGCCGGAGGCCCGCCACTCGAGGAAGTCGCCCGCAGCGGTGGCGGCCAGCGCGTCCCGGCGTCGATCGACGAGCCGTCCGATCCGGTCCACCAGGCGCGTGAGGCGCTCGACGTCGTGCGCGCCCACCACGCCACCGGTGTGCGGGAGCTCCTCGAGCGGCCTGAGGCCGCCGGCTCCCGCGTCGATCCCGTAGACGTGGAGGTCGTCGGGGCCATGGCGGCCGGCCAGGTCGGTCGCCACACCGATGAGCGCCGTGGTCTTCCCGTACCCGCGGGTGCCGGCGACGAGCAGGTGGCCGGTGGCCGACAGGTCCACGAGGTGTGGGTCCTGCCGCTGCTCGGCCGGGCGGTCGGCGAGGCCCACGGCCGCGACCAGCCGACCCGGGTCGGTGGGCACCTCGGCCAGCGGCCCGGCGGGCAGGTCGTCGGTGAGCGGCGGGAGCCAGAGCGCGGCCGGCGCGGGGCGGCCCCCGACGTCCCACGCACCTCGGATCCGTTCGACGGCGACCTCCAGCTCGGTCGTCGACGAGACCTCGTGCCGCTCCGCCGGCGGACCCCACGGGCGTGAGACCCTGACGGACGCGGTGCGGGAGGGCAGGGGCCGGGCGATGCGGGCCGCCCGGAAGTCCCGCAGGTGCTCTCCGGCGCCCAGTCGGATGAACCCTCGACCGGGCGAGCCGTCGGGGATCCGAGCAGCGGCGCGGTTGCCCAGGAGCTCCATCGACTCGCTGTCGGAGACGACGCGGAGCGAGATCCAGAGGTTCGTGTTCGTGCGGACGGCGTGCGTGATGACGCCGGTGGGGCTCTGGGTGGCGAGGAGGAGGTGGATGCCGAGGCTCCGCCCCTGCGTCGCAACGGTGTCCAGGCGTTCCTTCAGGTCCGGCTGGCTCTTCACCATCAGGGCGAACTCGTCGATCACCACCAGCAGGTTCGGGATCGGAGCGGCAGCCGAGGCGCTGTGCTGCTCGTACTCGATCAGGTTCGGGACGCCGGCGGCGTCGAGCGCGCGCTTGCGCCGCACGATCTCGGCGTCGAGCGCCGTGAACGCGCGCTCGGCCAGGCTCGAGTCGTTCTCCAGGTCGGTGACCGTCCCGACCACGTGGGGGAGCGGGGCCAGCGGTGCGAACGTGGCACCGCCCTTGTAGTCGATGAGGAACAGCGTGAGGCGGTCCGGCGCGTGCGTCAGGGCGAGGGCGCCGAGGAGCGTCTGGAGCAGCTCGCTCTTCCCCGAGCCGGTCGTGCCGGCGATCATCCCGTGCGGACCGTCGCGCCGGAACCCGACCGTGACCGGGGCCCCGGACCCGTCGACGCCGATCGGCACCGTCAGCGCCTCGGGGGGACCGGACGCCCACGAGCTCGCGACGTCCACCGTGGCGAGCGGGCCCAGCCCCAGCAGGTCGCCGATGCCCTCGGCCGTGGTGGAGCGCTCGCTGCCGGAGGCGCGCGCGAGCGCCAGGGCGAGGCGTTCGGCCCGGTGCGCCGACAGCCGGCCGACGCGGACCTGTCCGACGGGTGCGTCGGGGTAGGCGCCGATCGTGGTGCCGGTCCCGGCCGGGTCGATCGCGAGGAGCGTCCCGATCCCGTTGGGAAGGGCTCGCTGGTGCTCGGCGAAGACCTGGATCAGCCCGTGGCCGACGAGCCGCCCGACGAGCCCTTCGAGCGACGTCCGGTCCCACACGGTCGGCACGACCACCAGGTGGAGCCGGCTGTCGTCGTCGCCCTGGGTGAGCTGCTCGGCCAGCTCCTGGGCGAGCCGTCGTGCCTCGTCCTCCGAGGACGAGACGAGCCCACCTCCGGCGGTGTGGGGGAGCCAGCGGCACCAGTCCCACTGGTCGTCCTGTGCGAGCACCCACACGCTCAGCTGGTCGGGTGGGTGGAGGAGCGCTGCCTCCACGACGGACCGGCGCATCAGCTCGGTCGCTCGGGAGCGGTCGCCGACCAGGCCGATCGACCCGGTGTCCGGACCGGGTCCGAGCACGGGCGTGGGCCCGACCGAGCGGTGCCGGTCGAGCACCTCCCGGAGGGCCGGGTAGGTCTCGCGGAGGTGACCCTCGATCTCGATCGGGAACGAGCGACGCCCCACCCCGAGGCGCAGGCGGAGCGCGTCGGGATCCGCGGGTCGGCGCTCCCAGAGCCGGGGCGATGCCGATCGCAGCCACGTCTCGAGGTCGTCGACGTCGGGAGAGAGGGCGCGGAAGGTGCGGTCGTGCTCTGCGACGGCGGTGGCGAGCTGCACGTCGAGGTCGGCGAGGCGGGCCCGGTGCTGGGCGAGGCGATGCTTCCGCCGCGACTGCTCGCCGAGGATCGACGCGGTGATCGCGACCAGGCCGATCATCCCTGCCATCAGGCCGAACAGCGCGAACTCGGGTCGGACGATCGCCATGACCACGCCCATGACCACGACGCCCATCCCGCCGATGACCTGCCACATCACGCCGCGGCCCTTCCACGAGAGCGACTCAGGTGGGTCGGGCGGGCGGATGGTGACGGTGGACGGCGGCAGGACCGTGCGGGGCAGCTGGTTCAGCGCAGGTGGCGCCGGACGGGGCCAGTGCCGACCTGGTGCCGGTGTCTCGGCGCTGGCGTCCCCGGGAGCGAGGACCAGCTCGTCGCCGTGCCGCGGGCCGGTCGACGACCAGGTGTCGTCGGGGTGGAGCAGCACGCCGTCGGTCGCCCGGTAGAGCAGCAGCTCCGCGGCGTCGCACCCGAGCGCGTCCGCGAGGGAGAGCGTGACCTCGGCGACGGTCGCGGTGGCAGCGGCGTCGATGACCACGAGCTCACCGCGATCCGTCCCCTCCAGGACGACCTGGACGGCCGTTGGCGCCGCGGCCCGACGGACGTCCAGGTGGAGCACCACCTCGGCGGAGCCGCAGCGGATGCGGTCGCCGTCCGCCACCCGGGCCGACCCGCGGACGGCGACGCCTCCGACCGTGGTGCCGTTCGACGAGTGGTCCTCGACCACCACGTCGTCACCCTGGACGCGGAAGGTGCAGTGCCGGCGGGAGACGCTCGGGTCGTCGACCTCGAGGTCCGCAGCGGCGTCGCGGCCCACCACGGTCGTGCCCGACAGCGCCACCGCCCGCACCTTCCCGTTCGGCTCCTCGACGAGCAGGTGGGGACCGCTGCGGGCCTCGTGGTGCCGGATCAGGCGGAGGATCGACAACCGGGCGCGGCCAACGGTGAGCTGGTCGCCCGGGCCGAGCACCGCACCGGAACGGCCCGGACGCCCGTCGACGGCGAACCCGTTGGCCGACCCTGCGTCCCGGACCGTGACCGAGACCGGGCCGGGCCCTCCGGAGGGTTCGAGGACGAGGTGCCGGCGGCTGACCGTGGGGTCACCGAGCGCCAGGTCGCCCTCCCTCCCGACGACCACCGGCCGGTCGACCGCGACCATCGCTCCCGCATCGGGGCCCGAGGTGACACGGACGAGCAGGCCGGTGGGTTCGCTCATCGGGTCCACACCGTCAGTAGCAGGCGTAGGCGGTGTTGCAGTGGATCGTCAGCGTGACCGTGACCGTTGACGAGAGGTCGCCCGTCGACGGGTTGTACAGCCGGTAGGTGAAGGTGTCGCGGAGCCCGCCCCACGCGCCGTTGTGGTGCGGCTGGTACTCGTACTGGCCGCTCACCCACCGCAGGTTCCCGTGCACCGGGGACGTGACGGTCTGCACGATGACGTCGCCGTTCGGGCGGTCGTTCGCCAGCACGGGCAGCTCTGCCGTGTACCACCCGTTGTTGTAGATGGGCGTCCAGGACCAGCTGTCGCCGACCGCGACCGGCGCCGCGGGCCGGGCCGGGCAGGAGGCCTGGTTCGGGGCCGTCGAGCCGTTCCAGCACTTCACCGTGTCGGGTGGGCGTTGGGGGCAGGAGGCCTGGTTGGGGGCGGTCGAGCCGTTCCAGCACGTCACCGTGTCGGGCGGGCGTTGGGGGCAGGAGGCCTGGTTGGGGGCCGTCGAGCCGTTCCAGCACTTCACCGTGTCGGGCGGACGCGCCACGGTCGTCGTGGTCCGGCGCCCTCCCCGGATCGTGGTGGTGGTGCCCTGGTCTGCGGGCGCCGTGGTGGCCACCTCCTGCGGGGTGTGCGTCACGGTCACCTTCGTGCTGGTGCTCTTCCCGTTCTTCCCGGTGGCGACGACCTCGATGGGGTTCTGGCCGAGGACGAGGACGGCGTGGATCGCCCACGCGCCGTCCTCGGCGACGGTCACCGGGGTCCCGTTCATGGTCACGGTGGCGCCGGGATCGGTGGTGCCGGCGATGTCGACGGCGGGGACCGGGATCACCGCTCCGTCGGTGGGGGCGGTGACGCTCAGCGACGGTGGCGCTCCGGACGCGGTGCGATGGTCGGCTGCGGCCTTCTCGGCGTCGGCCTTCCACTTCTCCAGCTCGTCGGCGCCGGCGTCGTCGGCCACGTCGATCTCGTAGCGGAACGTGCGCTTCTCGCCAGCGGCGAGCTCGCCGACATCCCACGCCACGATCGGGTCCTCCTCGATGACCTCCGAGACCTCCGGATCGAACCGGATCTTGTCGACGTGGTCGGCGAGTGACTTCGGGATCACCTCGACGTGGGTGCCGCTGGTGGTGGCATCGGTGTCGTTCTCGACCACGACGGACCCGCTGAACCGCCCCTCCTCCACGGTCCAGGTGCGCGAGACGCGCCCGAGCTCGGAGACCTCGGCCGCGAACGACACCCTCGGAGCCTCCGAGGAGGCGACGTCGCTCTCACCCGGTTCGTCGCCGTCGTCACCGGACGAGACGAGGAAGACCACGGCGGCCACGAGGACGAGGGCCACCCCGATGGCGAGGGCGATGAAGGCGGGCCGCCTGCCGGAGTCGTCCGCCTCCGCGGTGGTCACCACGGTGGCGGCGGCTGGCGCGACGTCCTCGTCGGGTGCCGTGACGAAGGGGCGCTCGGGCAGCACGGTGGGCGGGGTGGGTGGTCGCTCGTCGGTGACCTGCGAGGTCTGCTCGAGCGGATCCGGATCCCGAGGTGGGGTGGGCAGCGGCGGGACCGGCGCCGGAGCGGTGGGGACCGGTGGACTCGTGGGGACCGGGGCGGGAGCGGTGGCGGCCGACGGCGAGGTGAGCGCAGCGGTCCAGACGTCGACGGCGACCTGGGCGAGCAGCGGGGCCGTCCCCTCCTCCTCGAGCCGCGCCACCGCAGCCTCGGGCTCGACGACCTCCTTGGCGATGTCCGCGGCCACGCCGTGGCGCGCTGCGTCGACCACCGCTGCGATGTCCGCCCGGCGGCTCTGCACCTCGGCGCCGAGCACGTCGTTGATCGCTGCCTGCACGCGGCGGTGGTCGGACGCGATGGTGCGCCCGTAGTCCCGGATCGCCCCCCGCAGGGCGTCCACCAGCAGTTGGTCGGCGCCAGGTGAGCGCTCGGTATCGGTCATCGTCCCTCCCGTCAGTCGCTTCCACCCCCCGCCTGGGCGTGGACCTCTCGACGATGCACCTGCAGCCTTCAGCGCCACTTCAATGCGACTGCA
Source organism: Actinomycetota bacterium (assembly GCA_044508215.1). GTDB lineage: Bacteria > Actinomycetota > Acidimicrobiia > Acidimicrobiales > Microtrichaceae > JAEZFI01. Next base: position 50,643 of record JBIQID010000006.1, read on the forward strand.
AGCGACTGCGATGTTAAGTCGGACCGTCGAACACGGCCACCGGGTGGATTCACCCGGGGCGCGCCCGTGACCGAAAGCCGCGCCGGGGCTGGTCCGACCAGGGGTTCGCTCCGGGTAGCATCACCTCCTCCCTGGGCGGAGCTGTCGCAGGGGGAGGAGCGAGGATGGCCGCGAACATCGAGATCGGCATGGGAAAGGCCGGTCGCCGCGGCTACCGCTTCGACGAGATCGGGATCGTCCCGTCGCGGCGCACCCGTGACGCCTCCGAGGTCGACTGCAGCTGGCAGATCGACGCATGCGTCTTCGACGTGCCGATCCTGGCGTCGCCGATGGACTCGGTGACCAGTCCGGACACCGCCGCCGAGATGGACCGCCTGGGCGCGGGTGCCGTGCTGCACCTCGAAGGTGTCTGGACCCGCCACGACGACCCGGAGTCCGTGCTGGCACGCATCGCGTCGGCACCGGAGGACGAGGCGCGGGAGGTGCTCGCCGCCGCCTACGCACCCCCGGTGCGCCCCGAGCTGGTGGCGGACCGGCTGGAGGAGCTGCGCGACCGGGTGGGCACCGTCGTCGCCGCGGTCACGCCGCAGGGAGCGACCGGCCTGGCCGACGTGATCCGCCGCCACGAGCCCGACCTGCTGGTGATCCACGGCACGGTGGTGTCGGCCGAGCACGTCGCCGAGGCGGGCGAGCCGCTGAACCTGAAGACCTTCGTCCGCCAGCTCGAGGTGCCGGTGGTCGTGGGTGGCTGTTCGAGCTACCAGGCCGCGCTGCACCTCATGCGGACCGGCGCGGCGGGCGTCCTCGTCGGCGCTGCTGCCGGCCGGGCGTCGAGCACCGGTGACGTGCTGGGCCTCGCCGGCGCCAGCGCCACAGCGATCTCCGACGCCCGCGCCGCCCGGATGCGGCACCTCGACGAGACGGGCGTCTACTGCCACGTCATCGCCGACGGCGGCCTCACCGGCTCGGGCGACATCGCGAAGGCGATCGTGTGCGGCGCCGACGCGGTGATGATCGGCTCGCTGCTCGCGGCGGCCGACGAGGCGCCGGGGCGGGGTTGGCACTGGGGGATGGCGGCGTCCCACGCCCAGCTGCCCCGAGGCGACCGCAGCCCGATCGTGGCGTTGGCTCCGCTCGAGCGCATCGTCGCCGGGCCGGCGGTGGACGCGTCGGGCCGGACCAACCTGGTGGGGGGCCTCCGCAAGGCCATGGCCGTGTCGGGCCACTCCACCCTGAAGGAGATGCAGAAGGCCGATCTGATGGTGACCGCGCCGTGACCGAGGCGACCTCAGCGCACCCCGACGAGACCGTCCTGGTCGTCGACTTCGGCGCCCAGTACGCCCAGCTGATCGCACGGCGTGTGCGCGAAGCCCACGTCTTCTCCGAGATCGTGCCCCACACCATCACGGCCGAGGAGATCCAGGAGCGACGCCCGAAGGCGCTCGTCTTCTCGGGTGGCCCGAAGTCGGTGCACGAGGACGGCGCCCCGACCGTCGACCCGGAGGTCTACGACCTCGGCATCCCGATCCTCGGCATCTGCTACGGCGCCCAGCTCATCGCCCGTGACCTCGGCGGGACCGTCGCCAAGACGGGCCGGGGCGAGTACGGGCGCACCCGCCTCGACGTGCGCGAGCCCAGCGCCCTGTTCACGGACTCCGACCACCAGCAGGTCTGGATGAGCCACTTCGACACCATCACCGCGCCGCCCGAGGGCGCCGTGGTGACGGCCTCGTCGGAGGACACGCCTGCGGCAGCGTTCGAGGCGCCCGATCGGGGCCTCTTCGGCGTGCAGTACCACCCCGAGGTGATCCACACCCCGCGTGGCCAGGAGCTGATGCAGCGCTTCCTCTGGGACGCTGCGGGCTGTGCCGGCTCGTGGACGATGGAGAACTTCATCGACACCACCGTCGAGCAGATCCGGGCGCAGGTCGGCTCCGGTCGTGCGATCTGCGGCCTCTCGGGCGGCGTCGACTCGGCGGTCGCTGCCGCGCTGGTCCACCGAGCGATCGGCCACCAGCTCACCTGCGTCTTCGTCGACACCGGTCTGATGCGCAAGGGCGAGGGCGAGCAGGTCGTCGACACCTTCCACCGGCACCAGGGCATCGAGCTGATCCACGTGCGGGCCGCCGACCGCTTCTTCGAGCGGCTGGAGGGCATCTCCGAGCCGGAGGCGAAGCGCAAGGCCATCGGCGAGCTCTTCATCCGCATCTTCGAGGACGCGTCGGGCGGCATCGAGGACGCCCGGTTCCTGGTGCAGGGCACGCTCTACCCCGATGTGATCGAGTCGGGCACCGGTCACGCCGCGAAGATCAAGAGCCACCACAACGTGGGCGGCCTGCCGGAGGACATGACCTTCGAGCTGGTCGAGCCGCTGCGGTCGCTGTTCAAGGACGAGGTGCGGGCGGTGGGCAGCCAGCTGGGCCTGCCCGACGAGATCGTGTGGCGCCAGCCGTTCCCCGGTCCGGGCCTCGGCGTGCGGATCATCGGCGAGGTGACGCCCGAGAAGGTGGCCACGTTGCAGGAGGCCGACGCCATCGTCCGCGAGGAGCTGCGTGCTGCAGGCCTCGAGCGGGCGATCTGGCAGGCGTTCGCCGTGCTGCCCGACATCCGGGCGGTGGGCGTGATGGGCGACGAGCGGACCTACGGCTACCCGGTCATCATCCGGGCCGTCACCTCCGACGACGCCATGACCGCTGACTGGGCGCGCCTGCCGTACGAGGTGCTCGAGTCGATGGCGAGCCGCATCATCGGCGAGGTGCCCGGCGTGAACCGGGTGGCCTACGACATCACGTCGAAGCCGCCCGGCACCATCGAATGGGAGTAGCGCGAGGCGAAGCCGAGCACGGTGTCGGGTGGCGTGGGCGGGTGGGAATAGCCGGCCGAAGGCCGTCCGTGTGGGGTGGCGTGGGCGG
>JBIQID010000006.1:53654-54908 GCA_044508215.1 Actinomycetota bacterium
CCCCTGTGACCCGTGACGAAATGTCACGGTTGTAACGAAGTTGTAACTTTCGCGCGCCGCTGGCAACATGGACGGCGCTATGGCCCGTGCTGTCCTTTCACGCGGCACGATCGTGCTCGCGATCGTCGCCTCCATGTTCGTCCCCACCGTTGCCGGCGCAACCCCCGCGGTGCCGGCCGCTCCGGCGGCTCCGGCCCAGAGCGTCGGTGACCTGCGCGCCCGGGCGGAGCAGGTCGCCCGCGAGCTCGACCGCCTCCGCGCCGAGCAGGAGCACCGCAACGAGGACTACCTCGAGACGCAGCAGCGGATCGCCGAGCTGAACGAGCGCATCGAGGAGAACCGCAAGGCCGTCGACGAGGCCCGCGAGGCGCTCGGCCTGAACCAGGCCCAGGTCACCGCGTACGCGGTCAGCGCCTACACCGGCGGCGCCCCGGTCGACCCGGTGCTCCTCCCGTCCTCGGACACCGCGGACGCCAGCCGCCGCACCGTCTTCCTCACATCGGTCCAGGGCGACCGCCAGCAGATCATCGACGACGTGATGGCGTCGCAGCAGGACCTCGAGGAGCGCGAGCAGGAGCTGGCCGCTGCCCGGGCCGAGCTCGACCGCAGCGCGGCCGAGCAGGACGCCACCCGTACCGCGATCGAGCGGTCGATCCGCGAGCAGGAGCGCTTGAAGGCCTCCGTCGACGGGCAGCTCGCCGAGGCGGTCGAGGAAGAGCAGCGTCGGATCGCCGAGGCGCAGGCGGCGGAGGCCCGTCGCCAGGCGGAGGCCGCGGCGGCTCGCCGGCGTGCCGAGCAGGAGCGCTCGGCCCAGGCCGCACGCACTCGCGAGGCCTCACGCCGGACGACCACCACGCAGGGAGCGCCCAGCAACGGGTCCGGCCGCCGCGCTGCTCCCACGTCGGCCCCCGAGCCCGTCAGCACGGCGCCGGTCGGTCCGCTCCCGGCGGGCGCCGCCGGAGCGGTCGCAGCCGCACTCAGCCAGCAGGGCGTGCCCTACAAGTGGGCGGGCGCGTCTCCCCGCACCGGGTTCGACTGCTCGGGTCTGGTCATGTGGGCCTACGCGCAGGTCGGCCGTTCGCTCCCGCACAGCTCTCGGGCGCTCCGTTCGATGACGCAGCGGATCTCCGCCGACCAGCTCCAGCCGGGTGACCTCGTGTTCGGCGGCAGCCCGGTCCACCACGTGGGGATCTACATCGGCAACGGCCAGATGGTGCACGCCCCGCACTCGGGCGACGTGGTGCGCGTCGCGAA
>JBIQID010000006.1:55008-56910 GCA_044508215.1 Actinomycetota bacterium
CACCTTCGCTGCCCGAGCGGTCTCGCAAGCTCGCAGCTTCCTGGTTCCGGATGTGTCGGAGCTAGGTGCCGGCGAGGCGGGCCACCACGGGCGCCAGTGCGTCGACGCCGTCCTTCGGGACGCCGATGTAGCTGAGGCCCCACCGCTCGCGCCGCTCGACCAGCGCGTCGCAGATCTCGTCGACGGTGCCGATGAGCCCGTGGGGCGTGCCCTTCGCCTCGTCGAGCGACAGCCCGAAGCCGCCCGCCAGCGCCTCGACGAGCGCTCCCGCGTCGGCCGTCACGCTGACCAGGTGGATCCGGACCTGCAGCTCCAGCTCGGGCAGCCGGTCTCCCGCGGCGGCTCGGATCCACCCGATCTTCCGATCGGTGGCCTCCGGGGTCGCGGTCCGGCCCGTGGACTCGTCGAACCGACCTGCGGTGAGCCGGGGGTTCACCGCGACGATCGCGGCCTCCCGCGCGGCCAGCTCGAGCACCCGGCGCCCGCCGCCTCCGAGGACGAGGGGAGGGCCGCCTGGCGTCACGGGCAGGGGTCGACCCGCCAGCCCGTCGATCCGGTAGTGGGCACCGTGGTGCGACACCGGCTCTCCCGACCAGAGCGCACGGAGCACGGCGATCGACTCCTCCAGCCGTTCGACCCGGGTGCCCGCGGCGTCGTAGGGCAGCCCGGCGCCCCGGTAGTCGCTCTCCATCCACCCCGCGCCGAGGCCCATCTCGAACCGGCCGTCTGAGAGCACGTCGAGCGTCGCCGCCTCCTTCGCCAGCACCACCGGATGGCGGTAGTCGTTCGCGAACATGAGCGACGCCACCCTGAGGTGCTCGGTGGCGTCTGCGGCCGCTTGGAGCGCCGCGATCGGTCCGAGCTGGTCGTCGAAGTGGTCGGCGATGGTGACCGTCGAGTAGCCGAGGTCCTCGATGCGGCGCACGCGCTCACGAAGCGTCCGGGCGTCGGGCACCGGGCCGAGCGACGCGCTGAAGCGGAACGGGCGATGGGGCAGGGGGGCCATGCGTGCACGCTACGCGTACCCACCGGCCGGGTTCGGGTGGATTCGGCCGGGTTCGGCCGGGTTGGGGGGAGGGTGGAGCCGTGGAGAGCCGGGGGAGCGGACCGTGGTGCTCCTACGCTCCGGGCATGGCGACTGAGACGCTCGCGGACTTCGACACCACGACCCACGCCCACGACGGGGTGGAGCACACCGTGCACCGCAGCGGGGAGGGGCCCGGGGTCGTGGTGCTCGCCGAGATGCCCGGCATCACGCCCTCCGTCGCCTCGTTCGCTCGCAGGGTCCGCGACGAGGGCTTCACCGTCTGGATGCCGCACCTCTTCGGTCGGACCGGCGAGCCGCCGTCGCTCGTGAACTACGCCAAGGCGATCGTCCCGGCCTGCGTCTCCAAGGAGTTCGCGGCGTTCGCTCGGGGCGCCACGGCGCCGGTCTCGCTGTGGCTACGTTCGCTCGCCCGCCGTGCCCACGAGGAGTGCGGCGGGCCCGGGGTCGGGGCGGTCGGGATGTGCTGGACCGGCGGGTTCGCGCTCGGCATGGCGGTCGACCCGGTGATGCTGGCCCCCGTCCTCTCCCAGCCGTCGCTGCCGATCGGCATCACCCGCCGCCACAAGGCGGACCTGCACCTCTCGCCGGCCGACCTCGACGCGGTGAAGGACCGCGCGGCCGAGGGCCAGTGCGTCCTCGGCCTGCGCTTCACCAACGACCGCCTCGTTCCCTCCGAGCGCTTCGCATCGCTCCGCCGGGAGCTCGGCGACGCGTTCATCGGTGTGGAGATCGACTCCTCGCCGGGCAACCCGTGGGGCATCCGGAAGGCCGCACACTCGGTGCTGACCGAAGACCTCGTGGCGGACGATCCCGAGCACCCGACCGCCAAGGCGCTCGATCAGGTCCTCGAGTTC